>NZ_JAGQBN010000001.1:0-298484 GCF_024345655.1 Synechococcus sp. Lug-A
GCCGCTGCGTGCCCGCGAGCGCCGCTCCTGGCGCGGTGGTGGCCGCGGCAGGTCCAGCCGCTGTTCGCCACGCAGCAGCGGCCGCACCTGCGCCTCGGCCCCCCAGCGCAGCCCCCCGTGTCCATCGGGCACCGGCTCCAGCAGCCCGGCGGCGGTGAGCTGCCGCAGCAGGGTGCGCCACTGGCCCCGGTCCAGTTCCTTGCCGATGCCGTACACACTCAGTTCGTGGTGCCCCAGGGCCCGTAGGCGCGCTGTGTCGGCCCCCAGCAGCACATCCACCACATGGGCGGCGCCGAAACGCTGCCCGGTGCGGTACACCGCCGAGAGGGCTTTCTGGGCCGGGATCGTCACATCGGTCAGCTCCTGAGGCTCCAGGCAGCGGTCGCAATTGCCGCAGGGCTGCTCCAGGGTTTCGCCGAAGTGGGCCAGCAGCACCTGACGGCGGCAGCCGGGCGCTTCGGTGAAGCCGATCAGGGCCTCCAGTTTTCCGTGCTCGATCCGTTTCTGGGCCGGCTCGGCCTCGGAGTCGTCGATGAAGCGCCGCAGCTGCGGCACATCACCGGCGCCGTGCACCATCCAGGCGGTGGCCGGCAGCCCGTCCCTGCCAGCCCGGCCGGTTTCCTGGTAGTAGGCCTCCAGGCTCTTGGGCAGATCGATATGGGCCACAAAGCGCACATCCGGCTTGTCGATGCCCATGCCGAAGGCGATCGTGGCCACCACGATCACACCGCTGTCCCGGCGGAAGCGGCTGAGTGCGGCGCTGCGCTGCGGCGCCTCCATTCCCGCGTGATAGGCGATGGCGTCATGGCCAGCGGCGCGCAGGTCCGCGGCGAAGCTGTCCACCCGGGCGCGGGAGCGGGCATAGACAATGCCGGCATCGCCGCGGTGCGCCTCAAGGAAGGCCAGCAGCTGGGCCTTGGCCTCGTCCTTGTCACGCAGCAGGTAGCGGATGTTGGGGCGATCGAAGCTGGCCGTGAAGACACGGCCCTGCTCCAGCGCCAGCCGCGCCACGATCTCGTCGCGGGTGCGCGGGTCGGCGGTGGCGGTGAGCGCCAGCCGTGGCACCTGGGGAAAGCGGGTCGCCAGCTCCGCCAGCTGCAGGTATTCCGGCCGGAAATCGTGCCCCCACTGCGACACGCAATGGGCCTCATCAATGGCGAACAGCGCCAGCGAGCGCTCCGCCAGCCGATCGAGCAGGTCGCCGGCCAGCAGCCGCTCCGGCGACACATAGAGCAGATCCAGGGTCTGGGCCTGAAAGGCTCTCCAGATGGCGCTGCTCTCTTCCGGCGTCAGAGCCGAATGGAGCGCCGCCGCTCGCACCCCTGATTGCCGCAGGGCTTCCACCTGGTCCTGCATCAGGGCGATCAGCGGCGAGATCACCACCGCCAACCCAGGGCGGCACAGTGCCGGGATCTGATAGCAGAGCGATTTCCCGCCGCCGGTGGGCATCAGCACCAGCGCCGAGCCACCGTCGATCACGTGCTCCACGATCGCCTGCTGCGGGCCGCGGAAGGCCTCGTAGCCGAACACCTCGCGCAGCACGCCCTGCGCTGAAGCTCCGGGCTGCAAGGGGCCCTGCGGCGACACGCTCGGCTGCGGGTGTCCCAAGGCGGTGGCCCCTGCGCGCTGATCTCCCACAATGGCGCCATGAACGGCCCATCCGTACCGCGCCCGGCCCCTGCTGCGGCCCCGGCTCTGGCCACGCCCACGGGAACGGCTATGTCCACAGCCCCGGTCACGCCCTCGCCCTCGCTCCTTGGTCGTCGCCTCACCCCCTGGGGCTTCCTGGCGCCGGCGCTGCTGCTGCTGGCGGTGTCCGTGCTTGTGCCGGCGGCGATGGCTCTGGTGATCAGCTTCACCGCCACCGGCCTGGACATGAGCGAACCGCTGCGGTTCGTGGGCCTCGCCAACATCCGCCGCCTGCTCACCGACCCGGTGTTCTTTCAGGTGCTGGGCACCACCTTTCTCTATCTGGTGGGTGTGGTGCCGCCGATCGTGTTCGGCTCGCTGGCCCTGGCGGTGCTCGTGAACCGCAGCCTGCCCGGCATCCACTGGTTCAGGGCCGCCTTCTACACCCCCGTGCTGGTATCGATCGTGGTGGCGGCGATCGCCTTTCGCTGGCTGTACGCCGAAAACGGCCTGATCAACGGCTGGTTGGCAGCGCTGCTGGGCGGCACGTTCGAACCGATCGGTTTTCTCACCAGCCCGTTGCTGGCCTTGCCGGCGGTGATGCTCGTCACCCTATGGAAGGGACTGGGTTATTACATGGTGATCTTCCTGGCCGGTCTGCAGGGCATCTCGCCGGAGCTCTATGAAGCGGCGGCACTGGATGGCAGCGAAGGCTGGCGCTGCCATCTCGATATCACCCTGCCCCTGCTGCGTCCCTACATCACCCTGGTGGCGGTGATCTCGGCGATCGCGGCCACCAAGGTGTTCGAAGAGGTGTTCCTGATGACCCAGGGGGGGCCGGCCGATTCCACCCGCACCCTCGTCTATTACGTCTACGACCAGGCCTTCTCGGAACTGGAGATCAGCTATGCCTGCACCGTGGGCCTGGCCCTGTTCCTGATCGTGCTGATCTTCTCGCTGCTGCGCTACCTGCTGACCGGCAACCGCAGCCTCACCTGAGCCCGATGGACGCGGTGGATGTCAGGCTGCACGCTTGCTCGGCCGCCCCGGCGGACCACCATCAGGGGCAGCAACCATGAGCGGCAGCATCGGCGTGGTGGGGGGCGGCCAACTGGCCCTGATGCTGGCGGACGCGGCGCGACGGCTGGGCGTCGAGCTTCACGTCCAGACGCCCCTGGCCACCGACCCGGCCGCAGCCCTGGCCACCAGCGTGGTTCTCGCCCCCATCGATGACCTGGCCGGCACCCGGGCCCTGGCTGCCCTGTGCCAGGCGATCAGCTTCGAGAACGAATGGCTCAACCTCGACGCCCTGGCAGCGCTGGAAGCAGAGGGTGTGGTGTTCCTGCCGCGGCTGCAGGCGCTGCAGCCGCTGGTGTCGAAGCGCAGCCAGCGGGAACTGCTCGGCCGCTTGCAGCTGGCCTCGCCCCGCTGGATACCGCTCGAAGCGGTGCTCGCGCCTCCTGCGGGGCTGGCTCCCGGTCCGCTGCCACAGCCAGAGGGCGGGCCCGCCGCCGGGGGCTGGCAGCCGGTCATCCTTCAGCCTGCCAACCCGCCCGAACCTGCCGCCCCCCATCTGCCGGAGGGCTTCAGCTTTCCCCTGATGGCCAAGGCCGCCACCGGCGGCTACGACGGCCGCGGCACCGCCTGCATCCACGACGACGAGGAACTGGCCGCACTGCTGGAGCGTGTGCCGCCTGAGCAGTGGTTGCTGGAGGAGTTCGTGACTTTCGAGCAGGAACTCGCCCTGGTGGCCTGCCGGGATCGCGACGGCAATGTACGCACCTTCCCGCTGGTGCAGACCCACCAGCACAACCGCGTCTGCGACTGGGTGCTCGCCCCCGCCCCTGTGAGCCATGCGGTGCAGGCGCGCGCCCGGAACGTGGCGGCTTCCCTGCTCACGGCGCTCGATTACGCCGGGGTTCTGTCGGTGGAGTTCTTCTACGGTTCAGCCGGGCTCCAGGTGAACGAACTGGCACCCCGCACCCACAATTCCGGCCACTACACGATCGAGGCCACCGCCACCAGCCAGTTCGAGCAGCAGGTGCGCATCGTGCAGGGTCTCGACCTCGGCGACACGGCCCTGAAGGTGCCGGGCGCCCTGATGGTGAACCTGCTGGGCTTTGAAACTGCCGCGTCGTCCTACGAGGAGCAGCGCCGAGCCCTGGCCGACCTGCCCGGCGCCAGCGTGCATTGGTACGGAAAACGGGAGTCGAGTCCGAGCCGCAAGCTGGGCCACGTCACCGTGCTGCTGAGTGAGCAGCAACCGGAACAGCGGCTGCAGGAGGCCATGGATCGCCTCGATCAGGTGCGTGCGATCTGGCCGCTGCCTCCCGAGGAAAAGCCTTAGGGTGTGGGCGAACTGCTGTGTTGGTGACTGCCTTTCACAGTTTTCTGATCTGACTCCTTCTTCGACGTGGGTGGTCTGTCGCGACGGTGACGTATGCCGGCCTTGCTGCTGGAAACGAAGCCCCGCTTTGCCTGCCCCTCTGGTTCTTCCAGGTCGAAATCTGGGGCAAGACGGCACGGCGGTTCACCCTTTTCTCTCTCAAGGTCCCCGGCCGTTGCTGCGTCGTTCATGCGGGCCGGATCACTGCCTCGCCGCCGCCTGGATTCGTCCAGCAAACCGGCGCAACCTCCCGCCGCACCTCTTGCTGTCCATCAAGCCTCAGTGAGGCCATCCAACCTCGACTGCAGCGCCTCCTTCTCCAGGGTGGTCACCACGAACACCTCCTGGGCGGTGGTGCCCTTGCGCGCCAGCAGCTTGAAGCCACCCCGGATCGGTGCGGACACCTTCAAGCGCAGCACTGGACTGCGGCCTTTCACGCGGGTGATCACCGCCGGGGTCACCGTGTCGACGCCATCGCCGGCCGCCAGTCGCCGCAACACCGGAATCAGACCCTCGATGTAGGTGCTGTGGGTGATCACCACGCGACCCATCAAACGGTGTCCTTCATGAGAAACGGTCGCAGGAACTGTTAAAACAATGACAGTTCGGAGGGCATTCCGTGCATCAGACACGCGCCGCCATCGCCCGTCAGCTCAGTTCGCACCAGGGTGAAGCCGTTCAGGTGGTGAAGGCCGATGTGGCCCAGGGGCACAGAATCCGTGGATTGGCCGTATGCCCCGGGCGCGTGATGAGCTTCGTGCTCGATGCCTGCACCGGCTCTGTGCGCACGCGCAATCTGCTGGAACTCTCCTCGCTGACGCGTGATCTGGCCTGAGCCGGTCATGCCCGCTCCAGGGGCGCCATGGTGAGCCCTTCGGCGGCGAGTTGCTGGTGGTAAAGCTCCGCCTGCTCCTGCGGACCACACCACACCACCGCCGAGCCTTCGGTGTCGATCCGCTTGGCCAGGGCCCAGGCGTGGTCCGGCTGCATGCCGGGGATGTAGGTCAGCAGGCAGGCCACCACGTGCTGATAGGTGTTCACGTCGTCGTCGAGCACCACCACCTTGAAGTTGGGATAGGGCTGCTGCAGGCGCACAGGCTCCAGCACCGTGGCGGCTTTGCCAGGAGCAACGTTCCAAGGGGCAGACCCGGCCCATGGGTTGGCAGACACCCCTGCCCCTGGCGTGGCGAAGAAAAGACGAACCATGGCCATCGCGACCGGCCAATACCGGCAAGGCAGCAGCTTAGGTAAAGTGCGCCCAGTCAAAGCCGTGTCCACGCCATGCTGATCACCCTGGGTTGGTCCTCGCTCGCCGCCCTCTTCAGCTTCTCGATCGCCATGGTGGTGTGGGGCCGCAACGGCGACGGCAGCATCAACTTCTGATCTGAGCCCCGTTCGGCGCAACTGATGCCTGAAACAGCCTTCACCCTCACGAACGCTCTGGCGGTCGTGGCCTCTGTGCTGCTTGTGTTCGTGAGTGGAGGCGTCGTTTACCTGTCCACCGTCGAGTGGCGGGATCGCCGCCGCCGTCAGCGCGCCGCCAACCCGCGTCGATGACCCTCGACCCGCTCAGGCCCATCGCGCCGTGGGCCTGGCGCGAAGCGGGTGACGCGCTGGTGCCGCCTCCCCCACCCTCTGCTGCCGATCGATGGAGCTCGGTCCCCACGGACGAGCTGATCGCCAGCCTGGCCTCTGACGAGGAGCAGCTCCCCGATCCTGGCGCTGCCCTGGCACTCTGCGGCGGCGACCATCCTGCGGCAGCCCTGCAGCACGGCGCTGACGCGCTGCGCAGGCAACTGGCGGGAGAAACGGTCACCTACGTGATCAACCGCAATCTCAACTTCACGAACCACTGCGTGAAGCACTGTGGGTTCTGTGCCTTTCGCCGGGATGCCGGCGCCGAGGGGGCGTTCTGGCATGGCTTTGCGTTGCTGCAGGAGAAAGCCCGCGCCGCTCAGGCGTGGGGCGCCACTGAGCTGTGTCTGCAGGGCGGCCTCAACCCGATGGCCCGCGAGGCGGGCAGCGCCCTGCGCTACTACGAGGCGCTGCTTGGAGCCTTGCTGGAAGCCGCCCCGGGGATCCATCTGCATGCCTTCTCGCCTCAGGAGCTGCTCTTCATCGCCGAGCAGGACGATTGCCCGCTCGACACCGTGATTCAACGCTTGCGGGAAGCCGGTCTGGGCTCGGTGCCCGGCACCGCCGCCGAGGTGCTGAGTGAGCGGGTGCGTCGGCAGCTGTGCCCCGAAAAGTTGTCGGCGCGCGCCTGGTGCGCAGTGGTGCTGCAGGTGCAGCGCCACGGTCTGGCCAGCACCGCCACGATGATGGCGGGTCACATCGAAGCGGCCGCCGATCGTGTGGCCCACTGGTTCACGTTGGTGGCGCTGCAGCAGCGGGCCTGGCAGGCAGGGGTGCCGGGCTTCTCCGAGTTTGTGCTGCTGCCGTTTATCGGCGCCGCCGCGCCTGAGCCCCTGCGGCGCCGGGTGGGCCGCGACCAGCCCGATCGCGCCGCCATGCTGACACTCACCGCCCAGGCCCGCCTGCTGCTGGGGCGCTGGTTGGTGAACCATCAGCCCAGCTGGGTGAAGCTGGGCCTTGATGGGGCCACCGAGGCCCTGCGTTGGGGTTGCAACGACATCGGCGGCACCTTGATGGAAGAACACATCACCACCATGGCCGGTGCCACTGGCGGCACGAGCCGCAGCCCCCAGGAGCTGAGCAGCGCCGCCCTGGGTCTGGGCCGCCCGGTGCGGCAGCGCACCACCCTGTACGGCCCTGTCGCGGCTGAGGCATTGCCCGCATGAGCCTCACCTTCCCTCGCTGGCGTCCGCCTCCGCTCCCCCGGCCAGGTCTGCCCACTCCCAGGCTGCCTCGTTGGCGCTCGCTGCTGCCTGTCACAAGCGGCGTGATCGTGCTCCTGCTGCTGCCGGCGCTTCAGCTGCAGCGGTTCCCCCGCTCCAATGCCGCGGGCCTAGAGCGGCTGGTCCCCGTCGCTGCGCTGATTCAGAGCTTTGCCGCTGCGCCCGCTCGCCCCGTGCCCGCCCTCTGGCAGGAGCGGCTGTCGCAGCCACTGGCCGCGCGGCTGTGGGCACGGCAGCAGGGGCAATGGTGGCAGCTGTGGGGAGAGAGCGGTGATGGGGGCACCCTGCTGGCGATCAGTGGCAGGGCCTTCGAAGGACTGCCCGAGCGCGCACTGCCTGCCAACAGCTTTCGCCTTGATGATCTGCTGGTGATTGCCGCGGATCCCCTCTCCCGGCAGCAGCTGCAGCAGCAGCTGAGCCGCACGGCTCGCCCGCCCAAGGGAATGGAGAAGCGCTGCGTGGACCAGCTGCGTTCCGCCCAGACGGTCGCCTGGACGGGCACGGCTGTCAGCCAGCTGACCGGAGCCCTGGCGCCGCTGCTGGGCCGTTTTCAACAGGGTTGCCTGGTGCTGGCGGGAGATGCCACGGGCCTCACCTGGCGGGGGGAAGCCACAGGATCCGGCAAGGCCGCAGCTGCGGCAGAGCTGGCTGAACTGCCGGCCGTGCCGTCGCGTCAGCCCCTGCCCGCAACCCTGCTGCTCGACGTGGAGGGGGATCGCCTGGATCTGCTGTTCGAAGGCCTGCTCAGCCGTCAGTTGATCCGCCAGCCGCTGGTGGATCGGTATGGACTGCAGGAAACCCTCCTGCGGCGGTTAGGCGGCAGCCCGTTCCGGTTGCGGCTGAGCCCCCAGCCGGCGGGGGCCTTCCAGGCGTCCCTCGACCTGCAACTGCAGGTGGGCAAGCAACGGCAGGAGTGGATCCAGTGGCTGGCCCAGTTGCGTGAGGTGCTCAAGGAACAGGGGCTGGTGGAGCAGCTGCCGTCAGCAGCGGAGCGTGCTGGTGGAGCTGCTGCCGACCCGGCCCCACCCTTGCCCACGGGCGTGTGGCTGCGCCAGGACGGCACCGTGGTGGGGGGATGGCGCTGGATCCGGCCGACCGCCGGCGCCCCGCCGCTGCTGTCCCTGTTTCTGGGCTCGTTGCCGCCACCCGTGCCGGCGCCGCCGCTGCCGAGGATCGAGCTCATTCCTGCAGTTGCCACCCTTCCGCAGACCCTGCGGCTGCGTGCAAGACCCCAGGCGCTGGCTGCGTTGGGACTGCTGCCCCCGGCTCTGCCTCCGGTGCTGCAGCAATCTGACCAGTTAGAGCTCGTCGCCCGTTGGCCAGCTGTCGCGAAAGGAAGCAGTGGTGGTCAGTCCCAGGCCTTGTTGGCAGGCTCTCTCACCCTTGACGCTGCACCGGGCGCCGCACCGGCGGAGTCACCGCCAAGGCCCTGAGGGTCAGCCCCAGGGCAAGCCAGCTTCAGGCGCTGGGAGCTGCGGTGCCGCTGCCCGCTTCAGGACCTGCGGCGATGTCAGCGGAACCGGAGGCCACAGCCACACCGGGCTCCGCGGCAGGGGCTTCAGAGGTAGCGCCAAGGCTCTGGCGCTCACGCCGCCGCCGCTCAGCCGCCACCGTTTCCTCCATCAGCTCAACGGCCTGGGCCATCTTCTCGAGGTTGGACACATACAGGCTGAGGTCCTTGTCGACACGATCCTTGAGCAGACCCATGGCTTCGCCGGTGTCGTGGGCGGCCTGGCGCAGGGCTTGGGGCTCCACAGCGTCAGCCCCTTTGGCCTGTTGCAGCAGGCTGAGCAGCCCGACGGCAAGCAGACGCGAATAGTGGAAGTCCGGGCGCTTCACCGCCTGGAGAACACCAGCGATCGGCTCAGGAGCACCGGTGCCCTGCTCGGTGATCCAGCGGCGCACGTCTTCGACGCTGTGCTGGCCCACGGCCGCCACTGCCTCATTGCGCAGGCGGCGGAAATGATCGGCCTCGTAGCCACAGGCCGCGCACAGGGCCTGGAACAGCGGTTCCCGCTGCGCTTCAGGCCGATAGCCACGGGCGAAGCTGTCGAACACCTGGGTCAGGCCGACCGCGAACAGCGGATCGATCTGAAAGCCCTTCTGGCGGCTTAGCAGATGCAGCTCCACGAGCAATTCGTCCACCATGCGCCGGTAGAGGGGCGCGATCACATGGGGAAACGCACGATGGAACGAACGCTTGCTGTCAGCGACGGTGAGGCAGGCGCCCACACTGATTCTCCTGGTTATCTGGACCTTAGCGCTGCCCCCCTCCCGCCCGATGGGCCGCCGCCACCGCTAGCGCTCACTGAGCTGGACCAGCTCCGGCGAGCTGGCCCAGGCCCAGCGAGGGGGAACCGTGGGTGCACTGGCCTCGGTAAGATGGGGGAGTTGCTGATTTTTCGTCCATGATCCCGATCGTGATTGAGGATTCGGGCCGGGGCGAGCGCGCGTTCGATATTTATTCCCGGCTGCTGCGCGAGCGCATCATTTTTCTTGGTGAAACGGTCACGGCGGAATCTGCCAACCGGGTGGTGGCTCAGTTGCTGTTTCTGGAAGCAGAAGACCCTGAAAAGGACATCTTCCTTTACATCAACTCTCCTGGTGGCTCCGTCTACGACGGCCTTGGCATCTTCGACACGATGCAGCACATCAAGCCCGACGTCCAGACCGTCTGCGTGGGCCTGGCCGCCAGCATGGGGGCCTTTCTGCTCACGGCCGGCGCCAAGGGCAAGCGCAGCAGCCTGCACCACTCGCGCATCATGATCCACCAGCCGCTCGGTGGCGCCCGCGGCCAGGCCAGCGATATCCGCATTCAGGCCAACGAAATCCTCTTCCTCAAAGACAAGCTCAACCGCGAACTGGCTGATCGCACCGGCCAACCCCTCGAGCGCATCCAGGTCGACACCGACCGTGACTTCTTTATGTCACCGGCAGAAGCGGTGAGCTACGGCCTGATCGACAAAGTGATTGAACGCCGCCCGATCCGCCCTGTGGATTGAGACGTCAGGTCCTGGTTGCCGGCACATCCGCAACTCTTCACGCCTGGAGCCAAAGGCCAAAGCGCGGTGGTCCTCACCAGCGTCTGTTGCTTCCAGGCGTATTGCTCAGCACGCGCTATGGCAGCGCCATCAGCACTCAGTTCATCGCCCCGACGCGCACCGCCGACTTTACGCCTACCCAAGAGTCAGCAAACTTCAAAAGCTTGTTCCATGAAACAAATAGGCCCGAAGGATAACTCGAAAACTGACCCTACAATCTGACCCTAAAATCTAACCCTGCCAACTGACTCAAAAGCGCCCCGAGAGAGAGGATGGAAGGAGGCAAACAGGAGGCAAACGATAGAGCCAACCCTCAATCGATGACGATCCGCGCAAACAAGCAAGAAATTGCCGTGCATTGATAAACATTCTCAGGAGTGGTTCTCCGAGAATGGATAACTCAGAACTTGGATGATCGCGAAATCAATGACTTGATGATCAACCATCTATTAACTTAACGTTCTGTAAGCAGTCTTCCGAGAATTGGGCTAATGAAGCCTATTGAAGTTGAATCCTTCAGACTTTACAGACCTTCTGGAATTGCTGCTTTGGAAGCTGAACTCCAAGAAAGGGCGCAGGCCGGCTTCCTGAAAGCGAGGAGTCGAAACCAAGGCTCAATCTTTCGGCTTATCCGACTTAAGCAAGTAGCTCTTGCTGAATTTCAGCTCTTTCCAAAGAGAGCGGATCTGGTCGTAGGCATCGGTTTGGGTGATCTTGCCATTGGCCTGCAATCCCACGATCAGTCCCACACGGTCGGCGAACTGCTCAAGGTTTTGGTGAAAGGCTGCGCCCTCAGGAGTCCAGTCGTCACCGTGGTAACGACTGAACGACTCCATCGGGGATTTGATATCGCTCAACGCTCTGATGCAATGAGGCCAATTTTATCGGACCAAGCGCGATGAAAGGACTGATCAGGGTTAATAGCAGATAAAGGAAGGGGCTGATGTCGCAAGGTCATCAGCCCTTGGCCTGGCTCAGGTGGTGGCTGGCAGCAGGGGGGAGAAGCGTTCCTTTTCTGGAATCACACTGAATTCAGCCACGATGCTGCGGAACTCGTCGCCGTTGAGGCTTTCCTTTTCGATCAACAGTTCCACCAGGCGATCCATGCATTCGCGGTGATTGCCAACCAGCTCAAGGGTGTCCTGGTAGCAACGGTCCACGATCAGGCGCACCTGCTCATCGATGCGGCGCGCGATCGATTCCGACACGTCGCTGCGGGTCATCAGGTCGCGGCCAAGGAACACCTCCTGGTTGCCTGCCTCCAACGAAACGGGGCCGAGGTCGCTCATGCCGAAGCGGGTGACCATCTGACGGGCAAGGCCCGCCACCATCTGGATGTCACCGCCAGCACCGGTGGTGACTTCGGCGTGGCCGAACACCACGGCTTCAGCGGCACGCCCGCCCAGGGCACCCATGATCCGTGCCTGCAACTGGGAGCGGCTCACAAGCATCTGCTCTTCATCGGGGGCAAACCAGGTGAGGCCCTGGGCCTGGCCGCGAGGAATCAGCGTGACCTTCTGCACGGGGTCGTGGTTTTTCACCAGGGTGCCCACCAGCGCATGGCCCACTTCGTGATAAGCAATCAGGCGCTTGCTGCGTCCATCGGTGAGCGGCTTGCCTTCCATGCCGGCGATCACCCGATCCACAGCGTCGTCGATCTCAGCCAGGCTGGTGGCCTCCTTGCGGCGCCGCGCGGTGAGGATGGCCGCCTCGTTGAGCAGGTTGGCGAGATCGGCCCCTGTGAAGCCTGGGGTGCGACGCGCAATCGCCTCAAGCGACACATCCTCGGCGAGTTTCTTGTTGCGGGAGTGCACTTCCAGAATCGAGAGGCGGCCCTTGATGTCAGGCGCGTCGACGCTTACCTGACGGTCGAAGCGGCCCGGACGCATCAGCGCTGAATCGAGCACATCGGGGCGGTTGGTGGCCGCGATGATGATGATGCCGCTGTTGCCTTCAAAGCCATCCATCTCCGTCAGGAGCTGGTTGAGGGTCTGCTCGCGCTCATCGTTGCCGCCGCCGATGCCGGCGCCGCGCTGGCGTCCCACCGCGTCAATTTCATCGATGAAGATGAGGCAGGGGCTGTTTTCCTTGGCCCGCTTGAACAGGTCGCGCACGCGGCTGGCGCCGACGCCCACGAACATCTCCACGAACTCGGAGCCGGAGAGGGAGAAGAAAGGCACACCGGCCTCACCGGCGATCGCCTTGGCCAGAAGGGTCTTGCCGGTGCCAGGGGGGCCCACCAGCAGAAGTCCACGGGGAATCTTGGCGCCCACGGAAGTGAAGCGTTCGGGCTGCTTGAGAAAGGTGACAACCTCCTGCAGGTCTTCCTTCGCTTCTTCCACGCCGGCCACATCGGCGAACTTCACGCCGGTTTCCGCTTCCATGGCGAAGCGGGCTTTGGTTTTGCCGAACTGCATGGCCTGGCCAGGACCGCCGGGCATGCCCGAGGAGCGGCGTGCCAGGAAAATCAGGGAACCGATCAGCAGCAGCGGGAACAGCAGGTTGCCGAGCAGGCCCAGGGCCGGCGGCGAATTGCGCGGCGGGTGGATGTCGAAGCTGATGCCCTTCTGCTTGAGATTGTTGATCAGCTCAGGGGCCACGCCGGGCAGATCCACACGCAGGCGCTGCACGCGGTTGTCGAGGTCAGGGTCCACCGCCTCGATCACGGCACTGCGACCGCCGTCGTAGATGTCCACCGCGGTGACGCGTCCCGCCTCCACGTAGTCGAGAAAGCGGCCGTAGCTCATGCGGGCCACAGCCGTGTTACGTGCGCTGGAGATGCCTGCACCGGTGCTCTCAGCGAAGCGGGCGGGGCCGCCACTGCCGAGCACCTGCCAGCCAAGGAACACAGCCACTCCCACAGGGAGAAGCCAAAGTGCGATCAGACGCCAGCGCTGGTTCATGGCTGAGAGGTTGTTTTAACAACTGTAAAGCTCGGGATCCAAGATGGAGACTGCTCCCTCCAGATCCGCGCTTCCCTCAGCCTGCCATGGTGGGGCGGGTTTCCTGAGAATCCGGCTGCAGCCCCTCGGCCAGCACCACTCCTGGCTCGCTTTCCATCAGCAGGTCGTTCACCGACAGCGTTTCGATCAGGTCGGGGCCGCCCAGGGTGTGGGTCCAGATCTCCACTTCACTGCTGGGGGGTGCCTCGAAGCTGAGGAACTCGAAGGGAAACGCCACCCGTTCCAGATAGAAGGTTTCAGGGCCGCAGCAACGAAGGATCACCATGCGGTCGCTGGCGTTGCGATACCCGCAGGGGAGTAGTGCCACGGTTGGTGCCTCATCTCAGAACCCTCATAAACGCACCATCGGCACCTCCCGTTTGGTCACAGTGACCACCAATAGGCTTTCTTAATCTTTTCTCGGGATTGTGTGGCGGGGCCTGATCGGTTCAGAGGCTCCGCAAAGCCACGATCGGATCCAGCCGCGCCGCACGCCGCGCCGGCACCACCCCGAAGAACAATCCGATCGAGCCGGATAGCCCCACCGTGAACAGCACGCTGCCGGCATCGATCGATGCCGGCAGGGGCGTGAAGCGGGCGACCCCTGCCACCGTGGCCAGCCCCACCGCGCTGCCGATCAAGCCACCGAGGCTGGCCAGCACCAGCGACTCCACCAGGAACTGGGCCAGCACATCGCCGCTGCGGGCGCCCACCGCTTTGCGTAGCCCGATCTCCTGAGTGCGCTCGCTCACCGACACCAACATGATGTTCATGATGCCGATGCCGCCCACCAGCAGGGACACGCCGCCGATCGCGCCGAGCATCAAGGTGAGTCCGCCGGTGATGGTGCCCACGATCGAAAGCGCATCCTGCTGGGAGCGCACCGCGAAGTCGTCCTCGCGCAGGATGCGGTGCCGCTGGCGCAGCAGGTTGGTGATCTGGAACTTGGCGGCGCCGGTGCTGGCCTCATCGCGCGCCTCCACGCTGATGAACGTCAGTACCACGCCGTACGTTGGATCGCGGCCGCTCAGTTTGCTCACCATGGTGGTGAGCGGGATGTAAGCAGCCTCGTCCTGGTTGTTGCCGAACACCGCCCCCTTCGCGGCCGTCACGCCGATCACCTCAAAGGATTGGTCGCGGATGCGCAGGATCTTGCCGATCGGGGAATCGCCAGGCAGCAGCTTGTTGCGCAGATCCGGGCCGATCACCACCACGTTGCGGGCGGAGCTGAGATCTTCTTCGCTGAAGAAGCGGCCCTGGGCGATCTCGAAGCGGCGCACTGGCAGGAATTCAGGCGTGATGCCCGACACCGACGCGCTGGAGCTGCGCGCGCCTGCCTGCACCACCAGATTCATGGTGATCTGGGGGGCCACCCGCCGCACAGAAGGCACCTGGGAGGCGATCGCTTCCGCATCTTCCAACACAAGAGTGCGGGGGTTCTGGAGCCCCTGGCGGCGGGTGTCGTTGTTGCCGGGCACCACAAAGAGCACGTTGGCGCCCAGGGTGCTGAGCTGCCCTTCCGCCAGGTTCTGGGCCCCCTTGCCCACCCCCACCAGGGTGATCACCGAGGCATTGCCGATCACGATGCCGAGCATGGTCAGCAGGCTGCGCATGCGGTTGGCCCCCAGCGTGGAGAGCGACATCCGGATGGTTTCGCCAATGGGCAGCTTCGACGCCATGCCTGAAACGGGTTCAGGGCTCATCATGGCCAGCCCGAACGGCGCCCGGGCGTGTCAGATCTCTGGGGTCTGGCGGCCGCCCTGGGTGTGGTTGCGTGCGCCGCGGTGCACGAGGCCCTCGCGCAGCTCGAGCGTGACGAACTCGCCGTGGCGGAGATCGGTGGTGGCATTGGCCACGCCCACGATCACCGGTACGCCTAGGCGCTGAGCGATAACGGCGGCATGGCTGTCACTGCCATCCGTTTCGGCGATCACGCCCCGCGATTTGCGGATCGCCTCCACGTAGGCCACGGTGGTTTCACGCACCACCAGGATTTCACCTGCCTCCAGCCGCGCTGCGTCTTCAGGGCTGTTGGCCACGTGCACCCGGCCACTGACGGAGCCATCGCCGATGCCCAGACCGCGACCGAGCACGGCCGAAACAATGCCCACTTTCACCAGATCGGTGGAGCCGCTGACACCCGCCAGGGTGCCGGCGGTCTGCACCACCAGGTCGCCGTCCTTGAGCAGGCCCTGCTCCTGAGCCACCCCCATCGCCAGGGTGAAGGTGCTGGTGGTGGAGTCCTGGTTGCTGATCAGCAGGGGGTTCACCCCCCACACGAGCTGCAGCTGGCGGGCCACGTTCACATCGTTGGTGATCGCCAGAATCGTGGTGGAGGGGCGGAACTTGCTGACGTTCCGGGCGGTGGCACCGGTTTTGGTGAGCGGCAGGATCGCCGCCGCCTGGAGCTGGCGCGCAATCGTGCTCACCGCCTGGCTGATGGAATTGGGGATCGTGCTCGCCATATGCGAATCGACGTGCCGGGTGGGGTAGTCGCGCTCGATCCTCAAGGCGATGCGAGCCATGGTGGCTACCGCCTCCACGGGATAGTCACCCACGGCGGTTTCGTTGGACAGCATCACCGCATCGGTGCCATCCAGGATGGCGTTCGCCACGTCGCTCACTTCGGCGCGGGTTGGCCGCGGACAGCTGGCCATGCTGTCAAGCATCTGCGTGGCCGTGATGATCGGGATCCCGAGCATGTTGGCCTTGCGGATCAGGTCCTTCTGCAGCAGCGGCACTTCCTCGGCAGGCATCTCCACGCCCAGGTCTCCGCGGGCCACCATCACCCCGTCGCAGAGGGGCAGGATCGCGTCGATCTGATCGATCGCCTCGAACTTCTCAATCTTGGCGATCACCGGAGTGCTGTGCCCAAGCGTGGCAATCAGCTCGCGGATCTCCTGCATGTCGGAGGGGTTGCGCACGAAGCTGAGCGCCACCCAATCGACCCCCTGTTGCAGACCGAAGGCGAGGTCCTGGCGGTCTTTGGTGGTGAGAGCCCGGATCGAGAGCTGCACATCGGGGAAGTTCACCCCTTTGTTGTTGGAGAGCACGCCGCCCACCACCACCGTGCAGTGGAGTGTGCGACCCGTCTGATCCACCGCGTCGACCACCATCTCCACCCGGCCGTCATCCAGCAGGATGCGGCTGCCGGCGGGCACCTCATCGGCCAGCTTGTCGTACGTGATCGTGGCCACCGACTGGGTGCAGGGCACCTCCCTGGAGGTGAGCGCAAAGGGATCGCCGTTGGCGAGGGTGATCGGCCCCTGCTCGAAGCGACCGAGCCGGATCTTCGGCCCCTGAAGGTCGAGCAGGATGCCTACGTGGATGCCCAGCTCATGGGCCACCTGACGGATGGTGGCGATGCGCAGGGCGTGCTCGGAATGATCGCCGTGCGAGAAATTCAGGCGAAAGGTGGTGGCACCGGCGTGAATGAGTTCACGCAGGCGCTCGGGGCTTTCGGTGGCCGGACCGATGGTCGCCACGATCTTGGTGCGACGCGAAAGATCGGGAGCAGCCATCGGAGCGCCGGACGGTGAGCGGAAACTACCATCCGAAACCACCAGGCACCCGCCGCGCCCGTCGCCATGGAGCTCAACCACTACCAGCAGGAAGCGCGCTCCACCGCCCGCTACCCCTCGGTGGGAAGCAATCCCATCTACCCCACCCTGGGGCTCTGCGGAGAGGCCGGCGAAGTGGCAGACAAGGTCAAGAAGGTGCTGCGCGACGGGGACGGGAGCTTCGACGCGGACGTGCGAAGCGCGATCATGCTGGAGCTGGGAGACGTGCTCTGGTACGTGGCTCAGCTGTCAAGCGAGCTCGGTTTCGATCTCAACACCGTGGCAGCCGCCAACCTCGCCAAGCTTGCCGACCGCCAATGCCGCAATGTCATCGGTGGCAGCGGCGATCAGCGCTGAACCCAGCGGCAGCATCCGATGGGGCCGGCACGCGCTCGTACCGCGGCCACCTGGCCTCACCCGGGCCCACTCGCAACTGCAGGGCATGACCAGCCCCCTGTCGCTCTTGGTGCGCCTGAGCCCGTCTTTCGCCATTGTTTTCCGATGCCCTGCGTTCCTGGAGTGCCATGCAGAACCTGCGAGATCGCCTTGTTCATGCCATGTGCTGGGGGCGATTCTCCGCACCGATCCAGAACGCGTCACAAGCTTTGAGCCGGAGGTCTGCCCGCGCCCTGAAAGCCTGCCTGGCTCGCCGTCCTCAGCGCCTGCTGGGGCCGCTTCTGCCCCCTGTGATGCTGGCTTCCCTGCTGGTGGCCTTCGTGCTCCTCGGCCCTGTGCCGCCGGGCTGGGCCGCCGATCTGGTGGTGAGTGACGTGTCCCTGGAGGCCTGCCCGGCCGCTGATGCGGGCGCCCAACCCCTCCTGCGCCGTGCCGCCGAAGCCAGCTGCTATGCCCTGCGGGGCGTGGTGGAGAACCCGGGCCGCAAGCCCGTTGTCGACACTGATGTGTTCGCCGTGATCGTGGATGCCAGCGGCGAGCCGGTGCTGCAGAACCGCAGCCGGGTGGGCTCGATCGGTGATGTGCCGCCCGGCCGCTCCGACTTCGCTTTGCGCCTGGCCGTTCCCGCCGGAACGCCAGAACCCTTGCAGGTGCGCAAGGCCCGTGCCCATGGCTTCAGCGCCCCCGTGCGCACACGCGCGGCGGAAGGCGATGAATTGCTGCCACTGGAGGAGGCGGTGCAGGAGTAGGAACTGAGCTGATCGCGCAGGCCTCAGCCGCCGTGATCAGCGGGAGGAGTCAGTAACCGAAGCCGGAGCCGGCGCCCATCAGCGAGCCACTCGCTGCACCCAGCAGACTCTGGCCCAGGCTGAGCGCCAGGAAAGCGATCAGGGCAGAAAGGTCAAGGCCGCCAATGGGCGGAATCAGCCCCCGAAAGGCGTTGAGATAGGGATCGGTGATTGAGCTCACGGTGGAGAGCACCGGGTTGCTCCAGTCGAGATTGGGGAACCAGCTCAGCAGCACCCGCACCAGCAGCACCAGGCTGTAGATGCTGAGGGTCTGGGCCAGCACCGCAAACAACTGGCTCAGGATCGTCAGGGACATGGGCGCCATCGGCTCGTGCTTCGACTTTATGGGGAGGTGCGCGGTGGCGTGCGGCCGCCAGGGAGTTCCGCCTCACCACGCACGGCGAACGTGCGGTGGAACTTCTCACTGAGGCTGAGCCAATAGGAACGGCCGTCGCTCTGCCGGCGACGTTCGATGAAGTTCTGGGCCAGCAATTCCTTGATGTGGTCGTAGGCCCCGGAACCGCGCAGTTCCACAAGATCTGACTGAAGGATGCGTTTCTTCAGGGCGATGGTGGCCAGCGTGCGCAGGGTGGCGGTGGAGAGCTCCACCGGCAGCAGGTTCTGCACCAGGCCGCTGAGGCTCTCGCGGAGCTGGAGGCTGTACTGGCGCCCCTCCTGGCGAATCTCCAGAGCCGTGTCCCGATGGGCGTAGTCGGCCATCAGCGTGATCAGGGCCAGCTCAACCGCTTCGGGGACCAGCGCCACGCCAGGCTCCAGGCTGGCAAGCCGGGCCAGCTCGGCCAGATCCAGGGGCCGTCCCTTGAGATAGAGGATCGCCTCGATGCGCGCCGCCAGCGACAGGGAAGCCGCGCCCGTGGCCGCCGCACCCAGGGAGCCTCCGGTGAGGCCCGTCGTGTCGTCGCTGGACATGGAGCCGACCAGCAGAGTCTGGGCCGAACGTACCGCAGCCGTTCAGGCTCAGGCCAGGGCAGGGATCGGCGGCAGGACGGGTCCGAGGAAAAGGCGGTAGGCGGGGTTGTCGGTCTCGTCCCAGTAGCGGTAGCCCAGCCCTTCGAGAAAGGTGTGCCAGGCGGCATTGTCTTCCGGTTCCACCTGCACCCCCACCACGATCCGCCCCACGTCGGCGCCCTGGTTGCGGTAGTGGAAGATGCTGATCGACCAGTTGGGGTGCAAGGCGTTGACAAACGCCATCAAGGCGCCCGGCCGTTCCGGGAACTCGAAGCGGTAGAGCAGTTCCTGGCGCAGTTCCTGCCCCTCGCCGCTGAAGCCCTGGGGACGGCGGCCCCCCACCATGTGGCGCAGATGCAGCTTCGCCAGCTCGTTGCCGCTGAGGTCGAGGCAGGGGAAGCCACTCGCCTGCAGCTGGGCGATCAGGCCGGCCGTGTCGTCGGCGCCGCTGATCTGAACCCCCAGGAAGATGTGCGCCAGCTTCGGGTCTGCCATCCGGTAGCTGAATTCCGTGAGGCTGCGGGAACCCAGCAGCTCGCACAGCTGCCGCAGGCTGCCGGCCCGCTCCGGGATCTCCACGGCCACCATCGCTTCGCGCGCCTCGCCCAGCTCGGCCCGCTCGGCCACGAAACGCAGGCGGTCGAAATTCATGTTGGCGCCGCAGGCCACCGCCACCAAGGTGCGTCCCTGCAGCTGGCGGCGCTGCACGTCTGCCTTCATGCCGGCGATCGCCAGGGCGCCGGCCGGCTCCAGAATCGAGCGGGTGTCTTCGAAGACGTCCTTGATCGCTGCGCAGATCTCGTCGGTCGTCACCGTCACCATGGCATCCACGTGCTGCTGGGCAAGAGCGAAGGTGTGTTCACCCACCTCCCGCACCGCAACCCCATCGGCGAACAGGCCCACCGTCTCCAGGCGGATGCGTCGGCCGGCCGCCAGGGAGCGGGCCATGGCGTCAGCATCCACCGGCTCCACACCGATCACCTCCACCTCCGGCCACACACTTTTCACATAGGCGGCGATGCCGGCGATGAGGCCGCCGCCGCCCACCGCCACGTAGATCGCATCGGGGGGTGAGGAGCACTGGCGCAGGATCTCCAGGCCGATCGTTCCCTGGCCGGCGATCACCTCAGGGTCGTCGAAAGGGTGGATGAAGGTGAGGCCCGCCTCCCGCGCGCGGCGCCGGGCTTCCAGGCAGGCCTCGTCATAGGTGTCGCCGTGGAGCACCACCGCGGCCCCGAGCGCGGCAACAGCGCGCACCTTCATCTCCGGGGTGGTGAGCGGCATCACGATCACGGCCCGGCAGCCGAGGCGGCCCGCCGCCAGCGCCACACCCTGCGCGTGGTTGCCCGCACTGGCGGCGATCACCCCCCGTTCCAGCTCCTCGGCGGTGAGGTGGGTCATGCGGTTGTAAGCACCGCGCAGCTTGAACGAGAACACCGGCTGGAGGTCCTCCCGTTTGAGCAGCACGTGGTTGCCGATGCGGCGCGAGAGATTGGGCGCCGGGTCGAGCGGCGACTCGATCGCCACGTCGTAGACGCGGGCACGCAGGATCCGCTGGAGGTAATCGCTCATTGACCCAGTGTGACAAGGGCCGGCCGGTGGCTGGCTGCAGACCGCTCAACCTCGATCTGGAGGCCGTTCACAGGCGGCTCACTCCCTCAGCACTCGCCTTCCCCTGCCCATTGGTGACCATTGCCGCCAACCGGCGGGAGGGGGAACGTAGATTGACCTGTACTGAACAGGCCGGGGCATGCATCTCAGCGAGCTGAGCCATCCCAATCAGTTGCATGGGCTCAGCGTCGCCGAGCTGGAAGGCATCGCGAGGCAGATCAGAGAGCGCCACCTGGAGGTGGTCTCCAGCAGCGGCGGCCACCTGGGCCCCGGCCTGGGGGTGGTCGAACTCACCCTCGCCCTCTACCAAACCCTGGATCTCGACCACGACAAAGTGGTGTGGGACGTGGGCCACCAGGCCTATCCCCACAAGCTGGTCACCGGCCGCTACCTCCGCTTCAACACCCTGCGTCAGCAGGGTGGCGTGGCCGGCTATCTGAAGCGCAGCGAGAGCCGTTTCGATGCCTTCGGCGCCGGCCATGCCTCCACCAGCATCTCGGCAGCCCTGGGCATGGCCCTGGCCCGCGATCGGCGCGGCGAGGATTTCAAGTGCGTGGCGGTGATCGGCGATGGCGCCCTCACCGGCGGCATGGCGCTGGAGGCGATCAACCATGCCGGCCACCTGCCGCACACCCGGCTGCTGGTGGTGCTGAACGACAACGACATGTCGATCTCACCACCAGTAGGTGCGCTCTCCACATACCTCAACCGCATGCGGCTGAGCCCGCCGCTGCAGTTTCTCTCCGGCAGCGCTGAAGAGGCGGTGAAGCACCTGCCCTTCATGCACGGCGAGCTGCCACCTGAGCTCAAGACCCTCAAAGAGAGCATGAAGCGGCTCTCGGTGCCCAAGGTGGGCGCGGTGTTCGAAGAGCTGGGCTTCACCTACATGGGCCCGGTCGACGGCCACGACATCGCCGGGATGATGCGCACCTTCCAGGCGGCACACCGCTGCGAAGGCCCGGTGCTCGTGCATGTGGTCACCACCAAGGGCAAGGGGTACCCCTACGCCGAGGCCGATCAGGTGGCCTATCACGCCCAGTCGGCTTTCGATCTGAAAACCGGCAAGGCCTACCCCTCCAGCAAGCCGAAGCCACCCAGCTACAGCAAGGTGTTCGGCCAGACGCTGGTGAAGATCTGCGAGCTCGACCCCACCGTGGTGGGCATCACGGCCGCCATGGCCACCGGCACCGGCCTCGATCTGCTGGAAAAGGCACTCCCCGACCAGTACTTCGACGTCGGTATCGCCGAGCAGCACGCCGTCACCATGGCGGCGGGCATGGCCTGCAACGGCGTCAAGCCTGTGGTGGCGATCTACAGCACCTTCCTGCAGCGCGCCTACGACCAGCTCATCCACGATGTCGGCATCCAGAACCTGCCGGTCACCTTCGTGCTCGACCGCGCCGGCATCGTCGGTGCCGACGGCCCCACCCACCAGGGCCAGTACGACATCAGCTACCTGCGCGCCGTACCCAACTTCACGGTGATGGCGCCCAAAGATGAAGCCGAGCTCCAGCGCATGCTGGTCACGGCGATCGCCCATACCGGCCCCACCGCGATCCGATTCCCCCGGGGCGAAGGCGAAGGGGTGCCGCTGGTGGAAGAAGGCTGGGAGCCGATCGCCATCGGCCGTGGCGAACAGCTCGCCGATGGCGACGACCTGCTGATCGTGGCTTATGGCGCCATGGTCTACCCGGCCATGGCCACCGCAGGGCTGCTTCAGGAGCAGGGTGTGCGGGCGGCCGTCGTCAATGCCCGCTTCCTGCGCCCTCTCGACGACTCCCTGATCGTGCCCCTGGCCCAGCGCATCGGCCGCGTGGTCACCATGGAAGAAGGCGCTCTTCCCGGTGGCTTCGGCGCTGCCGTGGTGGAAGCCCTCAACGACAACGACGTGCTGGTGCCGGTGCTGCGCATCGGCATTCCAGATGTGCTGGTGGATCACGCCAGCCCCGACCAGAGCAAGCAGGCGCTGGGGCTCACCCCGCCGCAGATGGCCACCCGCATCCTGCAGCGCTTTCAACTCGGCGTGCTGCGCCAGCCACTCACGGTCTGAATCGCGCCTTGAGCTCAAGCGAACGGCTGCGCTGCCAGGTGCTGGTGGTGGGCTGCGGACCGGCGGGCGGAGAGTTGGCCCGGGGCCTGGCCCGCAGCGGCGTGGATGTGCTGGTGGTGGATGCCCTGCCGGATCTACGGACGCGTGCCTTCAGCAGCGCCGCGCTACCGCTGCAGGCGATCGAACGCTTCGGTCTGCCGCCGGAGGTGGTGGCCAGCCGCTGGACCGGTTGGCAGCTGTTCGGCCCCGGCGACGACCAGCGCCATTGGAGCCAGGAGCAACCACTAGGGGCCGTGCTCGACTTCGGGGCCCTGCGCCACTGGCTGGGGCTGCAGGCCAGTGGCTGGGGAGCTCGCCTTGCGTTGGGCCTGCGGGCGAAGCGCTGCGACGCGGTGGGCGATCGCCTGCGCACTTCGTTGGTCGGGGCGTCAGGTGCTCTGGTGGAGGTGGAGAGCGACTGGGTGGTGGACGCCAGTGGCCAGGGGCGAGCCTTGATCGGTGACCCTCCCCCCAGCCGCGATCCGCTGGTGCGTGGGGTGGGGGTGGAATGGCTGCTGCAGGTGCCGGAGCCGCTCTGGCGCCGCTGGAGCAACCGGCTCAGCTTCTGCCTCGGCTCCCAGTGGATGCCCCAGGGCTACGGCTGGGTGTTTCCCATGCAGCCCGGCCTGTTGAAACTGGGTGTGTGCCGCCTGGAAGATCCTCGCCGCCAGGGAACTCAACCGGCCCTTGGCACCTGCCTGCAGCAGTTGCAGCGCCGCTGGCTGCTACAGGAGGCAGAGGTGGTGGATCGGCACGGCGGTGTGATCCGCAGCTCGGTACGTCGCCGGGAACCCCACCGCCGCGGCAGGTTGCTGGGCCTGGGCGATGCCATCAGCACCGCCAACCTGCTGGGCGGTGAGGGAATTCGCCACGCCATGGCAAGTGGCCGCCTGCTGGTACCGGCGCTGGTAGAGGCGTTGGCCGGCAACGAACGGCCGCTGGACCGCTACCCAGGCCAACTCAAGCGCATGCTGGGCTGGCGTTGGAGCCTGAGCGGCAGGTTGGCCCAACGCACCTGGCTTGGCCTGGTGGACGAGCGGGGAGACCGCAGACTTTCAGCTCTGCTGCACGGCCTCGAGCAGACCGCTGCCGCCGGCGATCTCTCCGCGCTGTTGTTCCACTACCGCTTCGAGCGTTACGGGGGGCGGATGCTCCCCTACCTGCTGGGGTGGCGCTGAAGCGCCACCCACACGGCCCTTGAACTCAGAGCACACCCCGGGAGGCCAGGCCCTGAATGGCGCCGATGCCGAAGATGTGGCCCAGGCTGGTGGTGGCCAGCAGGGAGGCATGGCTCAGGCCGCCGAAGAACTGCGGGCTGGGCAGCTGGGCGCCTTCGGAGGGGTACTTGATGGTGGCCTTGCCGATGCCGATGGCAATCACATTGCAGACAATCATCACCAGAGCCACTTTCGGTGACCAGGAAATCGAAGCGGGGGCAAGCGCGAGGAGCGGAGCGATCATCTTGGATCTGAAACCGACGCCCCATCTTCCGGGTGAACCACTCCATCCTCACCCGGGCGTAAAACTTGTTCATGGCCCTGAGGCGGTGGGCCGTCCGCGGAGGCGGTGCTGAAACCCAGCAACACCATCAGATTGGCCACGGTGAGGAAGGCCTCGGCAGCGCCATGCAAGGGGTCCACATCCGCCAGCTGCTGGCCAAAACGGAGTTCTGCCACCACCGCGGCCACGATCGTGACGGCCACGAACACCAGCGTGAACTGAAAGCCTCGCAAGGCCAGCGGCGGGAAGCGGCCGCTGCGCCCGGCCCAGCGAAGGAAGGCCAGGTAGGGCAGCAAAGAGAGCACGAACAGGGGCGCAGGATCCACAGCTGCCAGCGGTTGCAGCAACCAGAGGCCGTGGCGCCATCCATCCTGAACAGCGCCAACGGCCCCGCTCAGACCGGAGCTGCCTGCAGCGCTGGTGGCCATGACGAACGCATGGAAAGGGGCAGCAAGCTGATTGATGGAGTGGAGGGGGGCAGTGAGCAGAGCGATGACAGACAACGGAATGACAAGAAGCGGCATGATCTCCGTCAGGCCTGACGCGGAGACGGCAGCAACTGCCAGCCAGCTACCGCCAGTGCGATGTTGCCGACCAAGGTGGTGAAGGCCTGAAACACCACCAGGCCACGCAGAGCTTCGGTGTTGTCGAACAGGTGCCAGGTGCAGGCCGCCATGGCGCTCACAAGCGCAGGCAGCATGGCCAGGGCCAGCCAGCGCCACTGCGGTTCATGGCGCCGTTCCCCCCAGCGCACGATCGCTGCGATGGCGAGCATCCACTCCAGCACCGAGGCGATGTGGATCCACCAGGTGGGCAGCGAGAGCGCGTGCATCGGAGCGTCCGCTTGAGTGGCCTCATCATGAAGGAGCCCGCTGCGACCATGCCAGCGTTGGCAGTTTCGATCTCGCCCCTGCCTGCCGCGCCCCTGCCTGCCACGTCACTGGCAGCCCGACTGATGCCGACCCCCTGATGCCGAACCGTCCCCTGCTCTGCGGCTACTACGGCGAGCACAACCTCGGCGACGACGCCCTGCTCACCGCCTTGCTGGCGCAGCTGCCAGCGGGATGCGATCCACTCGTGACCGCATTCGATCGCGAGGAGGTGGAGCGCTGCTTCGGGGTGCGCACCGTAGACCGTCGGCGCCTGGCGTCGGTGTTGCAGGCCCTGGGTGGCTGCGATGCGCTGGTGCTGGGTGGCGGCAGCCTGCTGCAGGACGTCACCAGCTTCGGCAGCCTGATCTATTACACGGGACTGATCCTGCGGGCGCGCCTGGCTGGCCTGCCGGTGCTGCTTTGGGGACAGGGGCTGGGCCCACTGCGCCGCCGCCGCAGCCGCCTGCTGGTGCAGCGCCTGCTGCCTCTGGTGCAGGGGATCACCTGGCGGGATGCCGGTTCAGCGGCCCTGGCTGCTGAGTGGGGCGTGCAGGCGCCAGTGGGTAGTGATCCGGTGTGGTCGTTGCCGGCTCAGTGCTGGCAGGGGCCGGGCGGACCGATCGTGCTCTGCTGGCGCCCCACCAGGCTGCTCAATGACAGCGGCTGGGCCGTGCTGCTGCAGGCCCTTGACCAGGTGGCGCGCCGCCTGGACCGGCCGGTGCACTGGCTGCCCTTCCACCGGGAGCAGGACACGGGCTTGCTGCAGGAGTTGAAGGAGAGGAGCCTGTTGCCGCAGGGGCTTGAGGCCCGCAGCCGGGAGCTGCAGGTGAGGACTCCAGAGGAGGCCTGCGAGCAGTTCCATGGGGCCGCGCTGGTGGTGTCGATGCGGCTGCATGGCCTGATCCTGGCGGCCCTGGCAGGAGCCCCCTGCGCAGCACTCAGCTACGACCCCAAGGTGAGGAGGGCCGCTGATGCTCTCGCCTGCCCCTGCATCGATCTGGAAGCAACGGCCCTGGCGGCGCACCAGGCAGGACCCCTGGCGCAGAGCTGGCTGAGCGCTGCCGAGATTCCCCCGGCAGGAGCCACCATTGAGCAGTTGCGCCAGCAAACGGCAGTTCACGCTGCGTTGCTGCATCAGCAGCTGGGCTGACCACCGGCTTCGGCTCGCAGAACCGAAGGACGACGGCCCCGCGGCACGCATCAGAAGTGCTGCCACATCCGGCTGGCAACGGAATTGTTGGCAGGATCCGGCTCGAAGCACAGCTGTTTGCCGTCTGTGGCTCGCGGCCGGCTTGGCGAGTGGTTTGACTGGCAAGCCGGTGACCTTTGCCCCTCTCCGATGGACCGCGTGAAACTGCAGATCCTGCTCAGCGTGCTGATCCCGCTGGGGGCGATGGCCTACTGGCTGAGCACGCTCGGCTTCTTCGACAAGCCGTGAACCTGGCCGCGGAGGGTGGTCAGCGGCCAGTGACCGCAGCCTTCTAGTTGCTGGCAGGAGCGGCCATCGCCAGCGGGATGCGGGGCACCGGGAAGCCATTGCTGCCCAGCACATCCACGATCATGCGGTTGGTGTCGAAGTAGACCTGCCAGTAGTTGTCCGTATGGGTGTAAGGGCGAACGGCAAGTTTCGGGCCGCGCTCGGTGAACTCCAGCACCTCCACATCTGCCGGCATGCCGTCGTACTGGTTGGGAACGCTCTTGATGCCCTCCTTGAGCAGGGCCACGGCACGGGCCACATCGGCGCTGTTGTCGAGCTGGGCCACCAGTTCCACCCGCCGGAACGGATGCACGGAATAGTTCTGGATGTTGTCGCTGAAGAGCTTGCCGTTGGGAATGATATTGCGGACATTATCGGGAGAGAGCACCGAGCTCACGAACATGCCGATTTCCTCCACGGTGCCGGTGACGCCGGCGGCAGTGATGAAATCGCCCACGCTGAAGGGGCGGAAGACCTGCAGGAACACCCCGGCGGCGAAATTGCCCAGCATGCCGCTCCAGGCCGCGCCGATGGCCACGCCTGCACCGGCCAGCAGGGCGGCGAAGCTGGCCGTTTCAATGCCGAAGAAGCCAAGGATGGCCACCACCAGGATCACCCGCAGCACTGCCGCGAGGATGTTGAGCAGGTAAGACACCACCGTCGCGTCGAGGCTGCTGTGGCGCAGAGAGCTGCGCAACAGGCGCACGGCCAGGGTGATGAGCCAGCCGCCGGCAATCCAGAGGGCAACAGCGCCCACCAGCTTGAAGATGAACGGAACGACGATCGCAGTGATCAGGGCGAGGCTCTCAGGCACGGAGAGAGAATCGGGGTGCAGCAGAACGCTGCTGTTTCCTGAGCCTCACGTCAACCGAATGTTGAGGTCTTGGCACGGCGGGATGGAACGTACGACGTGCAGGGTGCAGCAGAGGCACTCTGCGTCCCTCTCACCAGATGCACGCAGCAGAACGCTCACCCCATGCTCGCTGCCGCAAGTTCAGCAGGTCCCCCCCGCCATCAGGTGGTAAGCGAACCGCTGGATAGCCCGCGAAGGCGCTCGAGTTCATCAAGCACTTCCTTGCTGTGGCCGCTGGGCCGCACGGCCACCCAGCGGGTCCGCAGTATCCCTTCAGGATCGATCAGGAACGTGTGACGCTGGGAAAAGGGCGGCAGCCAGGAGCCGTAACGCTGGCTCACCTTGCCGCCGGGGTCGGAAAGCAGCGGAAAGGCCAGTCCCTCGCTGTCGCAGAAGGCGGCGTGATCATCGAGTGCATCGGCGCTGATGCCCACCACCTCAGCCTGAAGGCTGTGGAAGCGGGCCAGATCGTTCTGAAAGCCTCTCGCTTCCAGCGTGCAACCGCCGGTGAAATCCTTGGGATAGAAGTAGAGCGCGAGCCAGCGGCCGCGGAAATCTTCAAGCCCGAGGGTGGTGGGTTCCAGCTGATCGGCCGTGAAGGCCGGCAAACGAAACGAAGGAGCTGGACGGTCGAGCTCCGGAAGGGTTCCACCCATCGCTGTGGCCGCACGCGGTCGGGCCAGCCATGCGGATACAAACAGGGCGGAACCCTGGAGGAGTCGTCGACGCTTCACCGAACCGGAACGTACCGGCTCAGATTTTGGCCAGGTTGATGCCCAGTTCGCGGGCGTAGGCGCCCAGACCCTTCTTCTGGATGGTGCGAAGGGTGCGGGTGGCCACGCGCAGCTTCACCCATCGGTTGCCTTCAGCCCACCACAGGCGACGCTCCTGCAGATTCACCTGCTGGAGCTTCTTGGTGCGCACGTGGGAATGGCTGACCGCCATGCCGTTGTTGGCACGCTTACCGGTGAGTTGGCAAACCCGGGACATGACGTTCAGCTGCTGAAAATGACAAACGGGCCAGGCCCGAAGGGGCGAATCTAGCAAAGGGGAGGCGAGGCCTCAGAGGCCCCTCTCCATGAGGCGACCCATCAGGTTGGAGCTGCGCTGCTGGAAGCCCGCCAGCTCGTTGGGTTCAAGGCCTCCCACCGAAAGGCGGGCCAGCTCGTAGATGTGACGGCTGAGGTCGTCGGCGAGCTGCTGGCTGGGGGAGCTGCCGCCACCGGTGATCACGGCGCCGGCGGACAGCTTGAGCAGCCCCTCCACCAGGGCATGGCGGCGGTTGATCAGCAACACGTGGTGGTCGGGCAGGCCGGGCAGACGTTGCTCCATGAAGGCGCCCATGTCATTGATGCGCCGCATCTGCTCCGGCAACAGGATCAAGGCCGCTGGGGCGTTGTCCCCCTTGAGGGCCTGCACCTGAATGGTCACCTTGTCGTTGGCGAGGGCCTGCTTGAACAGACTGCGCAGCTGCTCGGAGCTGTCCTTCCCCTGGGAATCGGTGAGCTCGCTCTCCTTCTCCTGGAGGCTGTCGTCGAGTTCGGCGTCAACGCGGTTGAAGGTGAGCTCCTCGTGGCGTGCCTCCAGCCAGGGGATGAACTGGGCATCGATCAGGGCATCGGCCAGGAGCACCTCGGCGCCCTGGCTCTGCCACAGGGCCAGCGCTCCGGCCTGGCCGGCCTCATCGGTGCAATAGAGGATGCGCTTGTCGTTCTCAGGAGCCAGCCGGCTGCGGTAGGCGGCGAGGGTGGTGAACGCCTTACCGCCCACGGCGATCGGCTCGGGGTCGGCGGCAGCGGCCGTGGTGCCGAACAGCACCAGATCGGCCACCTGCTCGGCGAACTTGTCGTCTTCCATGGCGCCGATCTTGATGAAAGGAGCGATGCCCTCCCAGATCTCGGCGTAGCGGGTCGGTTCGTCCTTCTGGAGCTGCTTGAGCCGGTCACCCACCTTCTTGGCCACAAAGCCACCGATCGAGCGCACGCGCCGGTCGGTCTGCAGAGCGGAGCGGCTGACGTTGAGGGGGATGTCGGGAGAGTCGATCACGCCGCGCAGCGGCAGCAGGTAGCGGGGCACCACCTCTTTGATCGAATCGCTGACGAACACCTGGTTGCAGTAAAGGCGAATTTCGCCTTTCTCCCAATCGCCCCGGCCTGTGAGTTTGGGGAAGTAGAGAATGCCTTGAAGGTTGTAGGGGTAGTCGGTGTTGAGGTGAACCCAGAGCAGGGGATCACCCTGGAAGGGGTAGAGATAGCGGTAGAGCTCGATGTAGTCGTTCTCGGTGAGGTCGCGGGCGCTCTGGCGCCACGGTGCCTGCCGCTTGTTGACCGTTTCGCCTTCCAACTGCACTTCCACCGGCAGGAAATCGCAGTAGGTGGTAATCAGCGAGCGAATGCGGGATGGCTCGATGTACTCCATCTCCTCCTCCTGCAGGTGCAGGATCACATCGGTGCCAGGCTCGGCGCGGTCGCCCGATTCGAGGCTGAAGTTGGGGGAGCCGTCGCAGCTCCAGCGCACAGCCTCGGATTCGGGGCGTGCGCTCAGGCTCACCAGCTCCACCTTTGCCGCCACCATGAAGCTGGAGTAGAAGCCAAGGCCAAAATGGCCGATGATGGCGTCGTCTTCCCGTTTGTATTTCTCCAGGAACTCCTCGGCGCTGGAGAAGGCCACCTGGTTGATGTAGCGCTTCACCTCATCGGCCGTCATGCCGATGCCGTTGTCGCTGATGGTGAGGGTCTTGGCTTCGCGATCGATGCGGATCTGAATCCGGCCTTCCTCACCCTCGCTGCAATCTCCAGCCATCGCTGCCATGCGGCGCTTGCTGATGGCATCCACCCCATTGCTCACCAGCTCCCGCAGGAACACCTCATGGCCGGAATACACGGCCTTCTTGATGATCGGGAAGATGTTCTCGGTGTGGATCTGAATCTGGCCCTGTTCCAGCACCGTCATGGCAGTTGAGTCACTGACGCGACCTTAGGGATCCCCCTGGACGGGCTCAAGCCGTGGCAGGGAGGGGTCTCCGAACCCCTGGTGTGGTGGCAAGGGCATCGCGGGCGGCGCGGGCGCCATTGACGCGTGCCAAGCGCATGGAAGGGGAGACACCAGTGCAGGTCCAGGTCCTGGCCGCGCCTTGCATGGGTGCTTGCGCCTACCCCTTGGGCACGCTGTGGCGGCCTGCCGGTTGCTCTGCCATGCGGAGCCAAGCAGCACCAGGCGACGCTTTGGAGCAGGGATGGTCAGCCGCCTGCGATGGCCATCTGAACGGATGAAGTGGGCAGCCGGATGGACCTTGCAAGGGGGGATATTCGTCAGCGCTGAGATTGCTTTCACCGGCCACAAGCCAACGGGGATCTGATTCCTTCTTGCCTGGCATGGGATGAGCGCGGAGCCTTACGCGGAGCATCGAGCCATCTGGAGGGATACAGAGCAACATCCCTGCGGATAGGAGCATGGATGGTCCGGACAGATGGCAAGCTGATGAAGACTCTTTCGCTGCCGACGGATCCGGTCCATAGCCAGTCGTTGGTGCATCAGCCGTCTTTAGCTCCAACCACACGTTGTGGCCACGCACTCAACAGCAACAGCCCAGTCAGCAGCTCAGGCATCGCTCTGAGCGGATGCTGAATGCCCTGGTGGGAATACACACCTCGGCGCATGAGGGCGGAGTTCGTTGCTCCATTCCGCTCAAAGCCCGGCAAACCACTCGTAGCCGTTGTCTTCCCAGGTGCCACGCCGCAACGGGTCGAGTGAGCTGATCACCTCAAGCCCCAAGACCCATTTACTGAGCTTGTAGCCCAGCTTGATCGGCGAGGCGAGGCGCAGGGGGGCACCATTGGCCACCGGCAGCGGCGCACCGTTCATGCCGGTGGCCAGCAGGGTCTGGGGATGCAGAGCCGAGGCGATGTCCCAGGTGGTGAAGAACTGATCGGCGGATTCGATCGCCACGTAGCCGCCCAGGCTGGAAAATCCAGCCAGTGCCAGCACATCGGCGAGGCGCACCCCCGACCAGCACACGATTGCCGCCCAACCCTCCACGCACACATGGCGGATGGTGATCTCGTGCTGGGGCAGAGCGGCCAGATCGGCCAGATTCAACTGCAGCGGCTGGCGCACCAGCCCATCCACGCGCAACCGGTAGCGCGCAGGATCCAGCCGCGGCACACCGTTGAAGCTGTTCACCAGCAGCGCCGCAGGATCCACCTGATCCCGGCGAAACTCGGGCACCTTGCCCTTCCCCTGCAGCAACGCTTCAAGACGCTCGTTCAACGGCTGCGTAGCCTTTCCCACCTGTTCGCTGAAGCGATTGAGAGCGCACCCGCCCAGCAGCAAAGGAGCCCCACCGCTGTAACCCAGGCCTAGCAATTGCCGGCGGGTCAGCCAGGGGCTCTGCGGTGTCAAGCGAGCATGGAGCGCCAGAGCCGCCATCCTCCGACGCGCCAGGAGAGGGTGGCATGGGCCAGGGTGAGGATAGCGATGGCGGGAATCGTGGCCAGGTGAGCCACACGCAAGGTGTGCCAGCTGGTGGCACCGAACAGTTCCCCGAAGCTGAACAGGCCCGACAGCCACCAGAACTGAGCCGGCTTGTACATCGCCAGGCCCGTCATCAGCGCAAAGGCCAGCAGAACAAGCATCAAGGTGTAGATCAGGCGATGCGCCGCCAGGCGTCGCCTGGCCAGATTCGAACTCGCGTTCAGCGTGGCCAGATCGCTGCTCTGCGCCAGCCGGTCGCGGCGCCGCTGGATCAGCAGGGCGATCCAGAGTCCAAGGTTCAAGGCGCAGAGGCCCATGAAGCCGAAGTGCCAGTCGCGGCCGCCGGCCAGCCAACCGCCCAGGGTGAACAGCTCCGGCACTGTGGCGCCGCCACGACCACCGAACACGGGATGGGCGTTGTAAATCTGCAGACCGCTGGCAGCCATCACCAGAAACACCACCAGGTTGAACCCGTGGAAGGCCCGCGTCCAGAGCGGATGCCGATGGCGGGAGGGTGACACCTCAGCTGCGACGCTGCTCGGCCGGCCGCTCCTCCGGCACGATCGCCCCCTCCACCGGGCACACCTGCAGGCAGATGCCGCAGTCGATGCAGGTGTCGAATTCGATCCAGTAAAAGGGGGTGCCTTTGCTGTTGGCTCCCGAGCCCGGCTTGATGCAGGCCACGGGACAGGCATCCACGCAATCGGCCACGCCCTCGCAGACATCGGTGAGGATCGTGTGGGCCATGACGGGGCGGGCGCAAGCGTGGCGCGATCCTAGAAATCCGCCAGGCCCTGCTCCGGCTCAGCCAAGCCACTCCAGCCCTTGGCTGTCGCGGCTGAAGGCGACCGCCTCCGCCTCAGCGTGCGAGCCGAGCGGCTCCGGCAGCAGCTCGGCAGCGCGGCCCTGAGCATGGAGCTGATCGAGCCGTTCCAGGGCAGAAGCGAGTCTGTCGGGGTGGCTGTAGGCCACCAGCAGCGGGCGCTCCGCCAGCCTGGTCGCTTCCTTGTTGCCGGGGGTGCCGTTGAGCAGCTCGCGGATGTCTTCGATCGAAAAGGCGAAACCCACACCGGCGGCCAGGGCCGCATCGGCGCAGAAGCGACCCACCAGGGCGTCGTAGCGGCCGCCGCTGGCCACATCCACCGGTGCCGCCGCACCGCGACACACCAGCTTGAGCACGATGCCGTCGTAGAGATCGAAGTGGGGCTGGAAGCTGGGATCCAGCTGCAGTTGCACCCCAAGGCGCTCGGCCGCTGGGCGCACCAGCTCCAGCGTGGTGGCCAGCTCCGTCAGCAGTGGGCTGGACCCCAGGTGCCGCTCCAGTTCCTTCAGCACCCAGGCCGGTTCGCCGCGCAGGCGCAGCAGGGCCTGCAGCTGCGCCTGTTCCGCAGGCTCCAGCGGAATGGCAGCCAGGGCCAGCGGATCGAAGCCCGTGAGGGCACGGCGACAGGCAGTGCGGTGCTGGGAAGGCAAGCGTTCGAGCAAGGTGCTGAGCAGCCCGTGGTGGCCCACCAGCAGCTGGGGTTCATGGCTGGGCTCCAACCCGATCGTTTCGGTGCAGGCCAGCAGCAGGCGGATCAGCTCCACATCGGCGGAGGCCGTGGGCACCCCGAGCAGCTCCACACCGCTCTGCAGTTGCTCACTGATGCGTTGCCCGCCCGCATCACCCACGAGGGCGCGGAAGGTGGGCCCTTCCGCCCAGAGGCGCAGCGGCCGTGGGCGCGCAGCCATGCGGGTGGAGGCCGCCCGGGCGATTGAGGCCGTGAACTCAGGCCGCAGGCCCAGCGGTTCTTCCGCCGCCAGGCGCACCACGTCCTGCTCAGCGATGCCGCCACCGGCCTGCAGCGTGTCGAGCCGTTCCACCGACGGGGGCGCCACCTCCTGGTAACCCCAGAGCCGATAGACCTCCGCCAGGCGCTCGCGCAGGCGCCGGTTGCCGCCCACCTGGACGGGATTGAGATCCCTGGCGCCGGCGGCGGGTTGCAGGGCCATGGGAAATCAGAGGAAAGTGAAGGGGAGCGGCTGGATCCTATGGAGCGGTGTGGGGCCCGCTCAGAGCTCGGGAGCGCCGAACAACGCGCCTGGCAACGGCCGGCACTGGGCCAACCCATCCATCAGGGCGCGATGCAGGCCGGGGGTGGTGGCGATCAGCCGCCCGTCGGCCAGCACCAACGGCGTGCCGTCGTAGGCACTGACGATGCCTCCCGCCTGCTCCACCAGCACCACGCCGGCGGCCAGATCCCACGGGGAAAGGCCGCGCTCCCAGTAACCATCGAGTCGGCCGGCCGCCACGAAGGCCAGATCCACGGCGGCAGCCCCGCCGCGGCGCACCCCATGGCTGCGGTGGGTGAACCAGCAGAACTCGGTGTAGTTGGTGTCGGGTTGGGTGGTGCGGTCGTAGGCAAAGCCTGTGACAAGCAGTGAGGCGGAGAGCTCGGTGCAGCCGCTCACCTGGATCGGCTGGTCGTTGCACCAGGCGCCCAGGCCAGGCGCCGCCCAGTAGTGCTCCGCCAGAGCCGGCACTTCGATTGCCCCCAGCAGCGGCGTGCCCCGCCAGGTGAGACCCACCGAGGTGGCGAACAGCGGGAAGGAGTGGGCGAAGTTGGTGGTGCCATCGAGCGGGTCCACGCACCACTCCAGGTCGGAGCGGGTGGCACTGTGGCCGCTCTCTTCCGCAAGCACGGCCACACCGGCACTCTCAGCGGCGAGCACAGCGAGCACCGCCTGCTCAGCCGCCAGGTCGGCCTCGGTGACCAGATCCCCGGCGCGGCCCTTCTCCCGGATCTGGCGCAGCTTGCCGAAATGACGCGTGAGCTCGGCGCCACCGGCGGCGGCAGCCCGGCGGGCCACCCCGGCCAGACGCTCCAGGTCCCCAGCGCTGAGGCCCGAGGCCTGCAGAGCCTGCTGGGAAAGACAGGGATGGCCGGCGGCCGGTGGCTGGAGGCTGATGGTCATGGCTGGGGAGTCATGGCTGGGCGTTTATGGCTGAAGGGGCATGGCTGGCGGCTCACTCCTCTTCGATCGGCAGGCCGGGGCGAATGCGGCCACGTCCGAAGTGGCGGCCGAACTGCAGGTCGTAGACCTCATCCTCATCCTGGGTTTCCACCTCCAGGGGACCGGTGGCGCGGGCCACGCAGAGCAGGCCATAGCCGCGCTTGCGCAGCTCCTGCGAGAGGCCGAGCGCTTCGCGCTGATCGATCTCACCCGAGAGCACCCGCACGGCGCAGGCCGTGCAGCAGCCATTGCGGCAGCTGAACGGCAGCGGCTGGCCCTGCTGCTCAAAGCTGCGCAGCACGTACTCCCCCTCCGGTACATCCAGCCGGATCACCCTGTTCTGCTGGCGCCAGTGCACCGTGATCGGAAAACGCTTGGTCATCGCCTGACGTGAACCACAAACGGCCTGCTGCTACATTGCCACCTGCCCCATGACAGCCGCTGGAGAGGTGGCCGAGTGGTCGAAGGCGCAGCACTGGAAATGCTGTATAGGGGCAACTCTATCGAGGGTTCGAATCCCTCCCTCTCCGTCCAGATTCACCAAGACCGGCCTTAGCGCCGGTCTTTTTTTGTAGCTGCGAGGAGAGGCCCAACGGCGCACAACTGATCAGGCGCTGCTCGAACCAGACCATTCATTTCAAATGAAAATCACCAATCAGTTCGCGACCGGGTAGGCCGCGAACCAATTGAGTGAATCTGCCTGTGCAGGCAGCAGACCAAGGGAGTGAAGCCGCGTGTTGATCAGCCGAAACGGCCGGTCACATAGTCCTGGGTGGCCTGTTGCACCGGAGCGTTGAAGATGCGCTCGGTGTCGTTGAACTCCACCAGATAGCCCACCTTGCCGCTGCCGCCTTCCACGGCTTCAGCGTTGAAGAAGGCGGTCTGATCAGAGACCCGAACCGCCTGCTGCATGTTGTGGGTGACGATCACGATCGAGAAGGACTTTTTGAGCTCGTGCATCAACTCCTCGATCTTCAAAGTGGAGATCGGGTCAAGCGCTGAGCAGGGTTCGTCCATCAGGATCACCTCAGGCTCCACCGCAATTGCGCGCGCGATACACAGGCGCTGCTGCTGACCGCCGGAAAGGGCATTGCCGCTCTCCTTGAGCTTGTCCTTGGTTTCATCCCAGATGAAGGCCTTGCGCAGGGAGCGCTCCACCAGCTCATCCATGTCGCCCTTGTAGCCATTAATCCGGGCACCGAAGGCGATGTTTTCGTAGATCGATTTGGGGAAGGGGTTCGGCTTCTGGAACACCATGCCGATGCGCCGCCTCACTTCCACCGGATCCACCTCCTTGGCATAGATGTCCTGGGAGTCGAACACCACCCGTCCCTTTAACGTACAGCCCTCGATCAGATCGTTCATGCGGTTGAGGGCTCGCAACACGGTGGACTTGCCGCAACCCGAGGGTCCGATGAAGGCCGTGACCTTGCCAGCGGGAATCTCCATGTGAACGTTCCGCACCGCCTCGAAGCTGCCGTAGCTGATCGTGACGTCCTCAAGGGCCAGACAGGTGCTGGGAGCCGGTGTCGATTGCAGGGTCGAGGTCATGGGATCAAGGAGGGGTGGGATCGAAGGCGAAGAGAGGTGGAGGGAAGGGCCGCTGCCGGCTTACTTGGAAGCGAAGCGGCGCAGCCAGCGGGCAAAGAGATTCGCCGCGAGGATCATCACCACAAGCACGAACGAAGCGGCCCAGGCCAGTTCGTTCTGAGCCTCGAACGGCATGATCGCAAAGTTGAAGATCAACACCGACATGGTGGCGATCGGGTTGAAGAGGCCCTCCGGCCAGAAGGGAGAGAAGAGGGCTGTGAAGATCAGCGGTGCGGTTTCACCGGCCGCCCTGGCGATTGCCAGAACCACCCCGGTGGCAATCGGCGTGAAGGCACTGGGCAGCGTGATGCGGGTGACGGTCACGAACTTGGAGGCGCCCACGCCGATGGCCCCCCAGGTGAGCTCGCGAGGAACCAGCTTGAGACCCTCATCGGTGGTTTTGATCACCGTCGGCAACATCAGCACCGCCAGAGCGATACCGCCGGCCGCCGCTGAATACGACTGACCGAAGAAGATCCGCGTTGCCACGATCGCGCCATACACGAACACACCAGCGATGATCGAAGGAACACCGGCAAGAATGTCGTTGCCGACGCGAATGAACTGCGCAAACCAGCCTCCCTTGGAGTATTCGGCCAGGAACACCCCTCCACCCACACCCACCGGGATGGCGATCAGCGAGGCAATGAACGTCACCGTGACGGTGCCGATCAGGGCGTTACCGATGCCGCCTCCTTCCAGACCCGGTGCCGGCGGCAACTGGGTGAACAGGCTGATGCTGATCAGGCGTCCACCCTGAAGCAACACATAGAGGAGAACGAGCACCAAGGGCAGCACCGCAATGGTGCTGAACAAGCCAGCCAGGGCTGTCAAAGATTGATCCAGCCGGTTGCGCTTCAGGGAGGGGTTGAAGCGAAGCGACTTTGAAGCGGCAGGAAAGGCGGTGGTCATGGGATTCAGTATTTAAGGCTGAGTTTCTTGATGATCCACTGCGCAATGATGTTGACCGTCAAGGTGAGCACCATCAGAATCAAAGCGGCGTAGAGAAGCGCCGAAACCTGCACCCCATCGGCTTCGCCAAACTGGTTGGCCAGCATCGAAGCGATGGTGTTGCCAGGTGCCAGCAAGGAAAAACTGAAATTGTTCGAGTTACCGATGATCATGGTGACGGCCATGGTTTCGCCCATGGCCCGTCCGAGCGCGAGCATGATCCCGCCCATGATCGAAGACACTGCGGCCGGAAGGATGACGTTGAGAATCGCCACCCACCTTGTGCTGCCCACCCCATAGGCTCCCTGGCGCAGTTCCGTGGGAACCTGGTTGAGGGCGTCCCGTGAAATCGACGTGATGATCGGCAGAATCATCACCACCAGAATGATGATCGCCGGCGCCATGCCCGGCCCCTGGGGCGGAGAGTTGAAGATCGGCAGCCAGCCCAGCGTGTCGTAAATGAATTGCAGAAAGGGCCGCACGAACGGCTCCATCACGAAGATGGCCCACAAGCCCAGCACCACCGAGGGAATGGCGGCGAGCAGCTCCACCATCACCCCGATCACCTCGCGCCAGCGCAGGGGAATGAGATTTTCAGTGATGAAGATGGCGGTACCGACCCCGAGCGGGACGGCAATCACCAGCGCCATGATCGAAGACACCAAAGTGCCATAAATGGCCGTGAACGCCCCATATTCGTTGTCAACGGGGTTCCAGCTGGAGGTGGTCAGGAAAGAGAGGCCAAACTCATGCATCGCCTCCCTAGCACCCTGGAAAACAGTGACGAAAATCGCCAGCAGGGTAATCGCAACAAAGGAGGCAAGTACGATCGTGAGGTTGCGAAAACCACTGTCGATCAGGCGATCTGACGCTGGCCTGCGCCGCAACGTGAATTGATCTTTGTGGGGCGCAGATGTCATTGATCGTGGGCGCGGGAGGACGGTCGGTTCAACTCAATGGTTCAGCGTCCACTCAAAAACTAGTGCCGACCACTGCTTGAATTCCACTAAGAGGGCGTTAACGACAACCCCAGATGGGCCTGGCCGTGGGCCTTCAGCGGGGTTGGAGAGGTTCGGGGTCCTGGGCTGAGACCCACTCTTGAACCTGGCCAGCGGGAGGCGTTGCAGCGGCCGCCCGACAGGGAAGCCGGTAGTTTGGTCCTTCAGTTTGAGGCTCAATGGGTCGGATCGTCGGCATCGATCTGGGCACCACCAACTCGGTGGTGGCGGTTCTGGAGGGCGGCCGTCCCCAGGTGATCGCCAATGCCGAGGGCACACGCACCACCCCATCGGTGGTGGGCTTCAACCGTGACCAGGAGCTGCTGGTGGGCCAACCGGCCCGGCGCCAGCTGGTGCTGAATCCCCGCAACACCTTCGCCAACCTGAAGCGTTTCGTGGGCCGCAGCTGGGACGAGCTCGACGACGACAGCCTGGCCGTGCCCTACACCGTGCGTGCCAACGACCAGGGCAACGTGCGGGCTGTCTGCCCTGCCACCGAGCGGGAATACGCGCCCGAAGAGCTGCTGGCCTGCATCCTGCGCAAGCTGGTGGACGATGCCGCCACCTATCTCGGCGAACCGGTGGAAGCGGCGGTGATCACCGTTCCTGCTTATTTCAACGATGCCCAGCGGCAGGCCACCCGCGACGCCGGCCGCCTGGCGGGGCTCACGGTGGAGCGCATTCTCAATGAGCCCACGGCGGCGGCCCTGGCCTATGGCTTCGATCGCAGCCTGGTGAAGCGGGTGCTGGTGTTCGACCTCGGCGGCGGAACCTTTGACGTCTCACTGCTGCGCATCGCCAATGGGGTCTTCGACGTCAAATCCACCAGCGGCGACACCCAGTTGGGGGGCAACGACTGGGACCGCCGCATCGTCGACTGGCTCGCCGACGGCTTCCTGAGCAGCAACGGCATCGACCTGCGCCGCGACAGACAGGCACTGCAGCGCCTCACCGAGGCGGCCGAGAAGGCCAAGCAGGAGCTCTCCGGGGTGGCGAGCACCCCGGTGTCCCTGCCGTTCATCGCCACCGGTCCGGAAGGACCACTGCACATCGAGGTGGTGCTGGAGCGCCGTCAGTTCGAAGCGCTTTGCCCCGATCTGCTCGACCGACTGCTGCGGCCGGTGCAGCGCGCCCTGCGGGATGCGGGCATGGCCGCCGAAGAGATCGACGATGTGGTGCTGGTGGGCGGCTCCACCCGCATGCCGATGGTGCAGGACATGGTGCGCACCCTCATCCCGCGCGAGCCCTGCCAGTCGGTGAATCCCGATGAGGTGGTCGCCATCGGCGCGGCTGTGCAGGCCGGCATCCTCACCGGTGAACTGCGCGACCTGATGCTCAACGACGTCACCCCCCTCTCGCTGGGACTGGAAACGATCGGCGGTGTGATGAAGGTGCTGATTCCGCGCAACACCGCGATCCCGGTGCGCCGCTCCGATGTGTTCAGCACGTCGGAGGCCAATCAGTCGGCGGTGGAGGTGCACGTGGTGCAGGGCGAGAGGCAGATGGCGGCCGACAACAAATCACTGGGCCGCTTCCGCCTCTCCGGCATCCCCCCCGCTCCCCGTGGTGTGCCTCAGGTGCAGGTGTCCTTCGACATCGATGCCAACGGGCTGCTGCAGGTGTCGGCCACCGACCGCACCACCGGCCGGCAGCAGAGCGTCAGCATCCAGGGGGGCTCGAACCTCAGCGAGGACGAGATCAACGCCCTGCTGGAGGAGGCGGAACGCAAGGCGGTGGAAGACCGGCGCAAGCGGGCCGAGGTGGACCGCCGCAACCGCGCCCAGACGCTGGTGGCCCAGGCCGAGCGGCGGCTGCGCGATGCGGCGCTGGAGCTGGGGCCCTATGGGGCGGAGCGGCAGCAGCGATCGGTGGAGATGGCGCTCCGCGATGTGCAGATGCTGGTGGGTGGCGACGATCCGGTGGAACTGGATCTGGCCGTGAGCCAGCTGCAGGAGGCCCTCTATGGGCTCAACCGGCGGCTGGTGAGTGAACGCAAGAGCGAGGCCGGGCCGCTCCAAGGCCTCAAGAACACGCTCGGCTCCCTCAAGGATGATCTGTTCGCCGACGACGATGACGACTGGGACCGCCCGGGCGGCCGCGATCGCCCACGCCGTGAGGCCTGGGACTCCGCACCGCTGAACCGCAGCGCCTACGACGCTCCGGCGGCCTATGGCCCAACTGACTATGGGCCGCCCAGCTACGGCTCGCCGACCTACAAGCCGCCGAGCTACAGCCCCCCCAGCTATGGCACCTCCTCTTATCCCACCACCAGCTACGGCACGCCCCGCTACAGCGACGTGGATGGCGAAGCAGCTGACGACGCCAGCCCTCGCAACCTCTCCAGCCGCGGTCGCCAGAGCTTCGCCGATGACAACCGCTACCGCCCCTCCAGCGATGAGGAGCCGTCGGCACCGCCGCCCCGCCGCGTCAGAGCGGCCGCCGATGACCCCTGGTCGGAGGACTGACCTCGGTGACCCGCAGCGCCTCCCCCCCGGCGGCCATTGATTACTGGGCGACCCTGGGGCTTGAACCCGGTGCGGACGCCGCTGCCCTCAAGCGGGCGTTCCGCCAGCAGGCGCGCCGCTGGCACCCCGACCTCAATGGCAACGATCCCGTAGCCGAGGAACGCTTCAAGCGAGTCAATGAGGCCTACGCGGTGCTCAGTGACCCCAAGCGCCGCCAGGCCTGGGAACGGGGGCAGGAAGCCGGCGGGGCGCAGAGCGGCAGCCGTGATCGCTTCGGCAGTGGCTTCCCAGCATTTGAGGAGTACCTGGAGGCCCTGTTCGGTCGCACCACAACGGCTGCCAGCGACGACGACGAACCTGAGGACGGCCCGACCGACCTGGCTGACGAGGAGCCGCCGGAACCGAGCGAGGCGCCTGCTTCAGCGCCGGCCGGGCGCAGCCGCGAACATGGCGGCGGGCGGGTGACCCAGGCGCCAGCGTCTCCGCCGCCGGTGCAGGCCAGCGCTGATCTGGAAACCACCGTGGAGCTCACCCCGGAGCAGTCACTGGCCGGGGAACGACTGGAACTGTCCCTGCCCGACGGCACCGTTGTGGAGCTCTGGACCCCGCCGCTGGCCGGGGACGGCTGGCGCCTGCGGCTGGCCGGGGTGGCGCCCGGAGGGGCCGACCATTTCATCCAACTGCGGGTATGCACGCCTGAGGGTCTGCGCATCGATGGCCTGCGCGTGCTCTACACCCTGGATCTCTTCCCTCCCGCCGCCGCGCTCGGCTGCCGCGCCGTGGTGCCCACCCTGCAGGGCGATGTGCAGCTCACCGTGCCGCCTGGATCCTCCAGCGGACGTCTGCTGCGGCTGCGGGGCAGGGGGCTCGCCCACCGTGGCCAGCGTGGCGACCAGCTGGTGGAGATTCGGATCGTCGTGCCGGAGCAGCTCAATGACGCCGAGGCAGCGCTCTACCGGCGATTGGAGCAACTGGCCGAGCAGGCCGAAGCGGAAGCAGAAGCCGGCTGACCGGTGCCTGAGCTGACCACTGGCGCGGGGTGAGACACTGACCCCATGGCGTTGGAGCGCTCCATGACGGTCCATGTGTTGCTGTTTGACGCCGGCACAGACAACGAAGGCATCCATTCGCTTGAACTCGGCGGCCACACGGTGGTGCTGCTGTTCGAAGACCCCGACGACGCCGAACGCTACGCGGGCTTGCTGGAAGCCCAGGATTTCCCGCTGCCCTCGGTAGAGGCGCTGGAGCGGGAGGAGATGGAGCTGTTCTGCGCCCAGGCTGGCTACGAGGCACGCTTCGTGCCCACGGGCTTCCTGCCCCAGTCGCCGGAGGAGCGGCTGTGGATCTCGCCCCCGGAACGCAACATGGATGTGAGCAACTGGAACGAGGAGGCCAGCGGGACCAGCACTGCAGCAAGCGGTGCGGCAGAAACCACCGCCGGCCTGGTCTCCACCGACGACGGCGTGCCCGAAGCCGAGGCCTCAGCGGCCAGCGATGAACTGGAAGCCTTTCGGCGCCGGCTTGAAGGCTTGCTATGAGCCAGTCCTCAACCTTCGGCGTGGCCGCCGGTGACCGCGGTCACCTGCTCACCGAACAGCCGAATCCCGCCAGCAGCGCGCTGGATCAGCTGGAAACCCGCGCCATTGTTGAACTGTTCTGCGAAGAGGAGCGCTGCTCCCAGCTGGCGGTGGCCGCAGCGGCACCGGCGCTCAGCGCCGCCGTTGACGCGATCGTGGCCCGGCTGCGCGCAGGTGGCAGGCTCTTCTACCTCGGTGCAGGCACCTCCGGCCGCCTGGGTGTGCTGGATGCCGCCGAGTGCCCTCCCACCTTCTGCAGCCCGCCCGAGCTCGTGCAAGGGGTGCTCGCCGGGGGGGCGCCGGCCCTGCTGCGCAGCTCCGAAGGACTGGAAGACCGCGCCGAAGCCGGGCAGACCGACCTGGAAGCCCGCGGTTTCTGCAGCGACGACGCGCTTGTGGGAATCGCCGCGGGGGGCACCACCCCCTACGTGCATGGCGCTCTCCTGCATGCGCGCCGTCTCGACGCCCTCACGATCGGCATGGCCTGTGTGCCCACCTCCCAGGCGCCGATGCCCTGCGACATCGACATCCGCCTGCTCACCGGCCCTGAACTGGTGACCGGCTCCACCCGGCTCAAGGCCGGCACCGCCACCAAGATGGCCCTCAACATCCTCTCCACCGGCGTGATGGTGAAGCTGGGCAAGGTGCACGGCAACCGCATGGTGGATGTGGCGGTCACCAACAGCAAACTGGAAGACCGGGCCCTGCGCATCCTGCGGGATCTGGCCGGGGTGGAGCGACCGCGCGGCATCCAGTTGCTCGAGGCAGCGGGCGGATCCGTTAAGCGGGCCCTGCTCATGGCGGTCACCGATCTGGATGCCGCAGCGGCGGCGGCGGCGCTCGATGCGGCCGGCGGTCACCTGCGGCCTGCTCTGGCCGCCCTTGGCGCCCAGCTCAGCCACTGAGTGCCCGGGGCGCCCCTTGGAGGGCAGGCTGATCAGGCGGCAGCTTCGTCAGGCACGAAGGGGCCCCAGTAGGGAGCGGTGAACAGGTCAAGCTTTTCGCGCGTTTCAGCCGGCACCCGCTCCTTCGGCGTCATCAGGGCATTGCGCAGGGCGCTGTGGGCGCTGCTGGCGGGCCGTTGTGCGGCGATGCGCTCGGCCGCCACCTTCACCACCTGCTGCGCCAGCTGTGCATTGGCGTGCAGGTTCTGGATCACCAGCTCCACGCTCACCGAGGCATGGTCGCTGTGCCAGCAGTCGTAATCGGTGACCATGGCCAGGGTGGCGTAGGCGATCTCCGCCTCCCGCGCCAGGCGGGCCTCGCTGTGGTTCGTCATGCCAATCACCGAGCAGCCCCAGCTGCGGTAGAGGTTGGATTCAGCGCGGGTGGAGAAGGCGGGGCCTTCCATGCAGAGGTAGGTGCCGCTGCGGTGCAACTGGCGGCCGGCCGGCATGAGGCTGTCGGCCACATCGGCCAGCAGGCGGCTGAGGCTGGGGCAGAAGGGATCGGCGATGCCCACGTGGGCCACGGCGCCGTTGCCGAAGAAGCTCAGCGGTCGTTGGTGGGTGCGATCGATGAACTGATCCGGCACCAGCATGTCGAGCGGGCGCAGCGGCTCCTGCAGTGACCCGACAGCCGAGCAGGAGAGAATCCAGCGCACGCCGAGCGAACGCAGGGCCCAGATGTTGGCCCGGTAGGGCACCTCGGTGGGGGTGAGGCTGTGATGGCGACCGTGGCGCGCCAGGAACACCACCTCGAGGCCGCCGAGCCGGCCCAGCCGCAGGCTGTCGGAAGGGGCTCCGAATGGGGTGTCGAGCGAGAGTTCCCGCACATCCTCCAGGCCCTCCATGGCGTAGAGGCCACTGCCGCCGAGGATGCCGAGCCGGGCACCGCCCAGGTCGTGACCGGAGCCGTTGGGAGCGGGAGCGGTGGCACTCATGACGTCAGGGGTGAGGGGGAATCCCCGAGCGGAGGGTGGGGCACTGTTCTACCTGAGAGTGGATAAAGTCCGTTTTTCCCGAGCCTGCCGTGACCAAAGCCCAGATGGAGACCGATGCCGGCATCGTGGAACTCGAGCTGTTCGACGCCGATGCCCCCGCAACGGTGGCCAACTTCGTGAAGCTGGCCGAAGCTGGTTTCTATGACGGCCTGGCCTTCCATCGCGTCATCGATGGCTTCATGGCTCAGGGCGGCTGCCCCAACACCCGGCCCGGCGCAGCCGGCGCCGCGGGCACCGGTGGCCCTGGCTACAAGATCCCCTGTGAGATCAACAGCCGCAAGCACCAGGCCGGCACCCTTTCGATGGCCCACGCCGGCAAGAACACCGGCGGCAGCCAGTTTTTCCTGTGCCACGACGCCCAGCCGCACCTCGACGGGGTTCACACCGTGTTTGGCCAGGCAGCGAATCTGGATGTGGTGCTCGCCATCCGCAAGGGCACCAAGATCAACAAGGTGACGATCCTGGCCTGAACGCCTGTGGCCGGATCGGCCCGTCCGCCGGCCAACGACCTGGACGGATTGGGCGGTTCCAACCGGCGATCAGTAGCAAGCTCCGATCAGTAGATAGCGCCGATCAGTGCCAAGCGCCGGTCGGTGCGGCCCCGCCAGCCCAGCTCACTGCCAGCGCAGCAGCGAGCCGGGCTGGCGGGGCAGGGTGGGCCCGTCCTGGCGCAACTCCAGCAGCGGCCGCAGCTCCGGCTCCAGCGTGGCGCTGGGGTGGCTGCTCCGCTGGGCATCGGGGGTGAGCAGCAGGGTGATCGCCCTGCAGCCAGGCCATTCCGCCAGCAGGCCGAGCAAGGCCGTGAGATCGCCGCGACCGAGGGCGTGGCCGTCGGTGGAAGCCAGCAGCAGCGCGAGCTCCGGTTGCTGGAGCAGAGCCAGCAGCCGGGGATGCTCCTCCCGCCGCAGATCGAGGCTGCGCTGCTGGGCCCAGGCACGCAGCTGGGGCCAGTGCTCCGCTTCGGTGCGGGCGGGATCGTTGCCGCTGCCTTGCCAGGCCAGCACCGCGGTGAGGCCGAGGCTGGTGGGCTGGGGGGGCTCCAAGCCGGGGGGCTGCATCAGCAGATGCCCCAGCTTCAGGCGCTTGGTGCTCAGGTAGGCGGCGTTGTGCAGGCCCGCGTCCATCTCCAGCGGCACGCGGTCGTCGACCTGGAGGCCATAGCCTCCCAGCCCGGCGATCTTGCGGGGGTTGTTGGTGATCAGCCGCAGCCGCTTCACCCCCAGATCGCTGAGGATCTGGGCGCCTACGCCGTAATTGCGCAGATCGGCGGGGAAACCCAGGCGCTCGTTGGCCTCCACGGTGTCGAGGCCGCCATCCTGCAGGCTGTAGGCCTTGAGCTTGTTGATCAGGCCGATGCCGCGCCCTTCCTGGCGCAGATACACCACGATGCCTTCGCCGGCCTCTTCGATCATGCGCAGAGCGGCTTCCAGCTGGGGGCGGCAATCACAGCGCAGGGAACCGAAGGCATCCCCGGTGAGGCATTCCGAGTGCACCCGCACCAGCACCGACCCGGTGGTCCGTTCCGGGTGTCCCTTCACGATCGCCACGTGTTCACTGCCGTCGTGTTCGTTGCGATAGCCGATCGCGCGGAAGGTACCGAAGGCGCTGGGCATCATGGCTTCCGCCTGACGCCGCACGAACCGTTCGGTGGTGAGGCGATAGCTGATCAGATCGGCGATGCTGATCAGCCGCAATCCGTGCTGGCGGGCATACGTCTGCAGTTGCGGCAGCCGGGCCATCGAGCCGTCGGGATTCTGAATCTCACAGATCACGCCGGCGGGATACAGCCCAGCCAGACGTGAAAGATCCACCGCCGCCTCGGTGTGGCCGGCACGCTTGAGCACGCCGCCACGCTTGGCCCGCAGCGGAAAGATATGGCCGGGCCGGCGCAGATCGTGGGGACGGCTCTGGGGATGGATCGCCACCTGGATGGTGCGGGCCCGATCGTCGGCAGAGATGCCGGTGGACACGCCGTTCTCGGGGCCCGCGTCCACGCTCACGGTGAAGGCGGTCTGATTGCTGTCGGTGTTGCGATCCACCATCAGCGGCAGTTCCAGCGCATCGAGGCGCTCCCCTTCCATCGCCAGGCAGATCAGGCCCCGGGCTTCGGTGGCCATGAAGTTGATCTGTTCCGGCGTGGCGAACTGGGCCGCGCAGATCAGATCGCCTTCGTTTTCACGGTTTTCGTCATCCACTACCACCACCATCTCGCCGTTGCGAATGGCCGCCAAGGCATCCGCTACGGGATCAAACCGGATGGCCGCTTCTGCAGCATCGCCGCCTCCCACCTGCGCCGCTGGCGATGACGCCTCAACGCTGCCGCGATCATGGAGTGGGTCGGAACGGAGAGCCAGGGGACGTGGACCATCAACCTTCATTCTCCACCAGCACACCTGCGCACCGTGAAGAGATCGCTGGACGACCAGTACGCTTTCCCCTCCCAATTGCTACCGCATGGCTCCTACAGAACCAGCCCGGCGCGTGGCCGTGATCGGCGCCAGTGGCTATGGCGGTCTGCAGAGCCTGCGGCTGCTGCATGACCATCCCCACCTGGAGGTGACCTTTCTGGGTGGAGAACGCAGTGCCGGCAAGCGCTGGAATGCGATCACGCCGTTTCTGCCGCTGGCCAGGGATCTGGTGGTGCGCGTGCCTGAACCCGACGCCATCGCCGCGGAGGCCGACCTGGCGGTGCTCAGCCTGCCGAACGGCCTGGCCTCGCGCCTTGTGCCCGATCTGCTGGCGCGCGGGGTGAAGGTGGTGGATCTCTCCGCTGACTACCGCTACCGCTCGTTGAACCAGTGGAAAAGTGTGTATGCAGCGGAAGCCCAGGAGCATCCCCGCCACGACGACGCCCTGTGCGAAGAAGCGGTGTACGGCCTGGTGGAGTGGGAGCGGGAGGCGATCGCCGCTGCCCGGCTGGTGGCGGCCCCCGGCTGTTTCCCCACGGCCAGCCTGCTGGCGCTGATGCCGTTTCTCAGCCAGGGCCTGATTGAAACCAGCGGGATCATCATCGACGCCAAGACCGGCACCTCCGGTGGTGGCAGAGCCGCCAAGGAGAACCTGCTGCTGGCCGAGGCCGGCGAGGCGGTGGCGCCCTACGGCGTGGTGGGCCATCGCCACACCAGTGAGATCGAGGAATCAGCCAGCCGCGCGGCCGGTCTACCGATCCGGCTGCAGTTCACCCCCCACCTGATGCCGATGGTGCGCGGGCTGCTGGCCACCGTCTACGGCCGCCTGCGGGATCCCGGCCTCACCGCCGCCGACTGCACCACCCTGCTGCAGGCCGCCTACCGCCAGAGCCCCTGCGTGGAGGTGCTGCCGGTGGGCACCTACCCCTCCACCAAGTGGGTGCGGCAGACCAACCGGGCCCTGCTGTCGGTGCAGGTGGATGCGCGCACCAGCCAGCTGATCGTGATGTGCGCCATCGACAACCTGGTGAAGGGCCAGGCCGGACAGGGCGTTCAGTGCCTCAACCTGCTGGCGGGGCTGCCCGCCTGCACCGGCCTGCCGCTGCTGCCCTTCTACCCCTGAGCCTGCGCCAGCCGCTCGGCGGCCAGTGCCACCGCCAGCGGCAGGATCCGATGCTCCTGCTGCTGGATGCGGGCCGCCAGGCGGGCATGGTCATCGCCGGGGCACACCGGCACGGCAGCCTGGGCCAGGATCGGACCCCCATCCACTTCGGCGGTCACCAGGTGGGCGCTGCAGCCCGCCAGGGTCACCCCTGCGGCCAGCGCCTGGCCGATCGCGTCGACACCGCGGAAACTGGGCAGCAAGGACGGGTGGATGTTCACCAGGCGCTGCGGAAAGGCCTCGATCAGCACGGGGGTGACGATCCGCATCCAGCCGGCCATCACCACCAGATCCACCTGTGCCTGCCCAAAGGCTTCGATCAGGGCGCCATCGAGCGCCTCGCGACTGCTGAAGCGACGGTGATCGAGCAGACGCCAGGAAATGCCCAGCCGCTCGGCCCGCTCGATGGCCCCACAGCCCGGCTGGTTCACCACCAGCAACTCCACGCTGGCGTTGAGGTCGCCGTGGCGGCCACTGGCCACCAGCGCCTCGAAGTTCGAGCCGTGGCCTGAGGCCATCACTCCCAGCCGCAGCGGAGGATGCGCCGCCGGCCAGGGCTGTGACAACGGCCACTGGATGCCGGCATTCACGTCGCTATGGTCTGCCGCAGCAGGCATCGGGTTCATGTCCCACCTTTCCATCCTGCCAACGGTCGTGAGCGATCTCGATCACTTGGTCGCCACCCTTGAGGAACTCGGTGCGAGCCCTCAAATCGATGGTGTGCTGCAGGGCTTCAACGACGAGCAGGTGCCAGTGGCTGTGAAGGTGCGTCTGGATGGCGCTGCACTCGGCTGGCAGCGCCAGCGTGACGGCTCCCTGGCCGTGGTGGGGGATCTGCAACGGCTGAGCCGCTCCCTTGATGTGCAGCGTTTCCTGGCGGCGGTCACCCGCAGCTACGCCGCCCGCGTCGCCCTGGCCCAGGCGATGCGCGAGCTGCCCCAGGCTCACGTCCATCTCGCTGCCTGACGCCCTTGGATCCGGTGGAGCTCACGCTGGATCTGACGGCGTCTCGCCAGCATCTGATCCGCTGTCGGCTTCGCTTCACCCCCATCCACCAGGCCCTGGAGCTGCACCTGCCGGTGTGGACCCCGGGCTCCTACCTGCAGCGCGATTACGTGCGCCAGCTGCAGAACCTGGAGCTGGTACAAGCGGGAGCCGTGGTGCCGCTGGTGCGGCGCGAGCCGTCGGTGTGGACCGCCCAGCTCAAACCGCTCCTTCCGGTGGAGGTGAACTACGGCGCCATGGCCACCGAACTCACGGTGCGCACCTGCCACCTCGACGACGACCACGCCTGCCTGACTCTGGCCGCCCTGGCCCTGCAGGTGAACGGCGCACGCTGGACGCCGCACCACCTGCACCTGCTGCTGCCAGAGGGCTGGGAGCCGTTCGTGCCGCTGCCCTGTCTGGACGGACCGAGCGAACACCGCTGGATCGCAGCCAGCTTCGACCAGCTGGTGGACACCCCGGTGGAGGCAGGCCCGCACCGATGGCATGGGTTCGATGTGCACGGGGTGCCGCACCGCTGGGTGTGCTGGTCGGCGGTGGGGGGAGACCCCAATCCGCTGCTGGAGCGCTACCCACAACTGCTCGACGACGTGGCGGGGGTGTGCTCCGCCTGCTGCCGGCTGATGGGTGAACCGGCTCCGGCCGCTGCTGACTACCTGTTTGTGCTGCACCTGCTGGAGCGGGGCTTCGGCGGCCTCGAGCACGACAACGCCACCGTGCTGCAGTACGGCCTGGAGGAGCTGGCCAAGCCCGGCGGCTACCGCAGGTTTCTCCAACTGGTGGGCCATGAATACCTGCACCAATGGAACGTGCGGCGACTGCGGCCCGCGGAGCTCACCCCGATCGACTACGACCGCCCGATGGTCGTGCCCACCCTCTGGTTCGCCGAGGGGGTGACCAGCTACTACGACCAGTTTCTGCCGCGGCTTGCCGGCATCGGCACCGACGCCGACCTGTGGGACGACCTGGGCGCTGAGCTCAGCCGCTACCTGCTCACTCCCGGCCGCCTGCTCGGCCAGACCCTGCGCCAAAGCAGCCAGGAAGCCTGGGTGAAGCTCTACCGGCAGGACGCCTACAGCGGAGACAATCAGATCAGTTACTACCTCAAAGGTGCCGTCGTGGCCCTGGTGCTGGATCTGCAGCTGCGCCGGGCCGGTTCGTCCCTGGCCGCCGTGCTGCGCGCGCTCTGGCAGACGCACGGCCGCTGGCGGCGGGGCTACAGCGAAGCCGATCTGATCGAGGCTTTTGCCGCCCAGCTGCCCGAACTGCGCAAGCAACTGCCGGCCTGGCTGGAGGGGCAGGAGGACCCGCCCCTGCACGAGGCGCTGCACAGCGTGGGCCTGGTGCTGGTGCCGCACAAGGACACCGCTCCCTTCACCGGCCTGGTGTGCAGCACGTCCAATTCGAGCCTGAGCGTTCAGAAGGTGGCGCGCCACAGCCCGGCGGAAGCGGCGGGCCTGTGCGTGGCGGACGAGCTGATAGCCCTGGATGGCTGGCGGCTGCACACGCCCAGCGATCTCACGCACCGGTGGCAGGAAGGCCGCAGCCACAGCCTCACGATCGGGCGGCACGGCAGGCTGCGTTGTCTTTCTCTGCAGCCCGCAGCGCCGGCGGTTCAGAGTTGGAGACTGCAGCCGGATCCCGACGGCCCAGCGGCGGCCTTGGCCCTGCGCACGCAATGGTTGCAGTTGGTTCCATGCTGAACCACGTCCGCGGATTGGTGGTGCGCGCCCGCCAACTGGCGCCCGAGCGGGGCGGGGCGGTGGCGCTGGCTGCTGTAGCCGTGCTGGGCCTCGGTGGCCTGGGCTGGCTGGGGCGCGAGATCTCCGCCAGCAACCCCTCCGACGCCAGCCCCTCCCTGCTGGAGCTGCTCGAGCAGGTAGGGGCCCCCCGTTCCGGGTCCTCGGCCCCGGTCGCCGCACCGTCGCTCAATGCCCGCCCAGCCCCCACGCCACCGGCCCACGACCGCTGGGTGAGCCCTCTGAAGCGCCAATGCACGGCCGATCCGGCGCTGAGCCGTCGCCTGGAGGCGAAGGTGGCCGCACTGCCGCTGGAGATGGAGCGCCTCACCATCGATCCCACCAACTACGGCAGCCGCTTCCGCAGCGATGCGTTCGGCAATCCGGTGGACCCCACACCTCGCGTGGTGGTGCTGCACGAAACGGTCTACGGCATGCAATCGGCGGTGCAGACCTTCCTTACCCCCCACCCCCGCGACGAAGACCAGGTGAGCTACCACCTGATGATCGGGGAGAACGGGCAGGTGGTGCAGGCGCTCGATCCTGCTTATCGTGCTTTCGGCGCTGGCAACTCCGCCTTCAACGGCCAGTGGGTGATGACCAACCCGGATGTTGGGGGGTCGGTGAACAACTTCGCCCTGCACCTGAGCCTGGAAACACCGCTTGATGGTGAGGATGCCGACGCGGAGCACAGTGGCTACAGCAACGCCCAGTACGACGCCTTGGCGGTGGTGCTGACCGACTGGATGCGCCGTTTCGGCATCGCTCCCCAGAACATCACCACCCACCGGTATGTGGATCTGGGGGGTGAACGGGCAGATCCCCGCAGCTTCAGATGGTCGGAACTGCAGACGCGTCTCGCAGCCCTCGGCATGCTTTGCAAGTCCGGCTGACGGATTCCTACCTGGCGTTACGAACAGCTCTGGGACCGACGCTCCAATGGCGTCTGCGCCTCAAATCAGCGGAGAAAACTGTGGTTTGCGCTCGCCGTAGATGAGCGCGTGGAGAGCGGGATCCTGCATGTAGCTCAGGATGCGGGCGGGGTAATCCAGCTTGCCGTTGTGGAGGTAGGCCAGGGTGGCGAGAGCCTTGGCATCGCGGGGACCAGCGCTGGCTTGCAGGAGGCGGTCGGTGGGGAATCCCAGCAGGGTGGAGAGGCGGTGAAACTTGCCCACCAGCAGCTGCACATTCCGCTCGGGGACCAGCAGCTCACGCCGGGCGGCAGCCCGTTCTTCGGGGCTGGCATCGGCAGGCAGCAAGCCCTGATGCACGAACTCATCGACCCCCAGCTGGGCAGGCCCGTGGGTCTTGAAGAGGCCGGAATCGGCCGCCATCGGCAGATCTTCACCGGGTTTCGCCCGCTGAATCTCGTCGAAAAGCACGGCGGCAACGAGCATCGGGTTCACACCGAGCCGACGTGACTCGCTCACGATCACCGGCCTCAGCTCCTCAATGCGGCTGACCGTGTGGGCACGCAGCGGGGTGAGCTGATCCAGGCCGTGGGTGAGCAACTGGGCCAGCTTCGGCTGGGGACCATGCACGCCGAAACGGCGCTGCAGCTCACGCAGCTCTTCCGGGGTGAAATCGACCGGATTCGCCCGCAGACCCTGCATCGCCAGCTTGGCGGGTTTGCCGCTGCGGGCATTGAGACTGGTGCTGAGGGCAGCTTCGTGCAGCTTGAGCAACGAGGCAGCATCGGGGTGGCGAACGGTGGCCACCTGCGCATTGATCAGGCCGAGGGCGAGGACCCAGCTGGAGGCTCGCAGCAACGCCGGTGTGCGAAGGGAGCCAAGCGGAATGCGTAGCTTCAAGGCAGCCTTCAAACCGGGTTTTGGAGTCAATTGTTAAATAAACTCTACCGTCGTCCACTGGCTGCTCCCGCACCTTGGGCCGTTTGTGTGGCCGTCCATACAATTACGCCGCTTGCGTGTTCCGGCTCACGGCGATGGGCTGTGTCACGGTTCAGAGGGCGATTCCACCGATAGGTTCGTCGCCAGAACCTGTCACTTCCACCAGGGCGCATGACCACGTTTCCAGACTTCAAGCCGCAGCCTTCGGCGGAACAGTGGCAACGGTTCTGTTCGCTGCTCTGGCACCACGAAGGGCTGGGGATGTGGCTGGATGTGAGCCGTATGGCAGTGGGGGCTCAACATTTCGAGGAGCTGGCCCCCGCCTTCACCTCCGCGTTCGCGGCCATGGCCGCGCTGGAGGCCGGAGCCATCGCGAACCCGGATGAAGGACGCCAGGTGGGTCACTACTGGCTGCGGGCGCCGCAGCTGGCGCCCGAGCCAGGAATCGGCGCCCACGTCCGCCAGGAGATCGACGGCATTGAAGCCTTCGCCCAGCAGGTGCTCTCCGGTGAGATCCAGCCGCCGGGCCTGGCGCCCTTCACCGATGTGCTGTGGATCGGCATCGGCGGTTCCGGCCTCGGCCCGCTGCTGATCCTGCGGGCGTTGCAGCAGCAGGGTCAGGGCCTGCCCTTTCACTTCTTCGACAACGTCGATCCGCAGGGATTCAGCCGCACCCTGGCCGGCCTCGGCGAGCGGCTGCGCACCACCTTGATGGTGGTGGTGAGTAAATCGGGCGGCACGCCGGAGCCGCGGCTTGGCATGGAGCAGGCGCGGGCCCGGCTGGAAGCGCTGGGCGGCAGCTGGGCCGATCAGGCGGTGGCGGTCACGATGGCGGGCAGCCAGCTCGACCGGCTGGCAGTGGAGGAGCGCTGGCTCCGCCGTTTCGACATGTTCGATTGGGTGGGCGGCCGCACCAGCATCACCAGCGCCGTGGGCTTGCTCCCGGCCGCATTGATCCAGGCAGATCTGCGCGGCTTCCTGGCCGGTGCCGCTGAGATGGATGAGGCCACCCGGGTGCCCGAGCTCACCGCCAACCCGGCAGCATTGATGGCTGCGGCCTGGTATGTGGCGGGCAACGGCAAGGGCCACCGCGACATGGTGGTGCTGCCCTACCGCGACCGCCTCGAGGTGTTCAGCCGCTACCTGCAGCAGCTGGTGATGGAGTCGCTGGGGAAACGGCTCGACCGCAACGGTGAACCCGCCTACCAGGGCATCGCCGTGTACGGCAACAAGGGATCCACCGACCAGCACGCCTACGTCCAGCAGCTCCGCGACGGCATCGACAACTTCTTCGTCACCTTCATCGAGGTGCTGGAAGATCCCACCGATGTGCCGCCGCTGCACGGGGAACATCCCGGTGACTACCTGGACGGCTTCCTGCAGGGCACCCGCGCTGCCCTGTCTGAAGGCGGGCGGCAGAGCATCACGCTCAGCATGCGGCGCTTCGATGCCCGCCTGCTTGGCGCCCTGGTGGCGCTGTTCGAACGCGCTGTGGGGCTGTACGCGGAGCTTGTGAACATCAACGCCTACGACCAGCCGGGCGTGGAGGCGGGCAAGAAGGCGGCCGCCGTGATCCTGGATCTGCAGAGCCGGCTGGAAGCACTGCTGGCCGATGGCGAACCCCACGATCTGGCCAGCCTTCAGGGGCAGCTCAGCATCGACAGCCCCGAGCCCCTGTTCTGGATCCTGCGCCACCTCTGCGGCAATCCCCGCGGCTATGTGGCCAGCGGCGATTGGGGCACGCCCTCCTCCCTGGTGTTTCGCCGCTCCTGAGCCGGAGCCCCTGGGGGCAGGATGGGGCTGGTTTCGGGGGGCAGTCCATGATCCGTTCACGTGCGGCGGTGGCCTGGGCGGCCGGTCAGCCCCTGGAGATCACCACGATCGACGTGGCACCGCCACGAGCTGGAGAGGTGATGGTGCGGATCGTGGCCACAGGCGTGTGCCACACCGATGCCTTCACCCTCTCCGGCAGCGATCCGGAAGGGATTTTTCCCGCAGTGCTTGGCCACGAAGGCGCCGGTGTGGTGGAGGCCGTGGGGCCGGAGGTGAGCTCTCTGGCGGTGGGGGATCACGTGATTCCGCTTTATACGCCGGAATGCCGCAGCTGCAGCTTCTGCCTGTCCGGCAAGACCAACCTCTGCCAGGCGATCCGCGGCACCCAGGGACGGGGCCTGATGCCCGATGGCACCAGCCGCTTCTCCAAGGACGGCCAGACCATTCATCACTACATGGGCACCTCCACGTTCTCGGAATACACGGTGGTGCCGGAAATCGCCCTGGCGAAAATCAACCGCGACGCCCCGCTCGACAAGGTGTGCCTGCTGGGCTGCGGTGTCACCACCGGCATCGGCGCAGTGCTGAACACCGCCAAGGTGGAGGCGGGCAGCACGGTGGCCGTGTTCGGCCTCGGTGGCATCGGTCTGGCGGTGGTGATCGGCGCGGTGATGGCCGGAGCGGCGCGGATCATCGGCATCGACACCAATCCCGACAAGTTCGCGATCGCCCGCCAGCTCGGTGCCACCGAGTGCATCAATCCGAAAGACAGCACCACCCCGATCGAGCAGGTGGTGATCGAGCGCACCGATGGAGGCGTGGATTATTCCTTCGAGTGCATCGGCAACGTGGCGGTGATGCGCGCCGCCCTTGAGTGCTGCCACAAGGGCTGGGGTGAATCCACGATCATCGGTGTGGCCGGCGCCGGCCAGGAGATCTCCACCCGTCCGTTCCAGCTGGTGACCGGCAGGGTATGGCGGGGGTCGGCCTTCGGCGGCGTGCGCGGCCGCACGGAATTGCCCGGCTACGTGGAGCGTTACCAGAGGGGCGAGATCCCGCTTGACACCTTCATCACCCACACCATGGGGCTGGATCGCATCAACGAAGCCTTCGATCTGATGCACGCCGGAGCCAGCATCCGCACGGTGATTGATTTCGCCGGTTGAACCTGGAACCTGGGGGCACACCGCGCCACCCCGATCGACGGCCGCTCTGGCCTCAGCACAGGCGTTCCGGCATCGTCACTGGCCATCGGCAGCCCAGCACCGATCCGTCCCCTTCTGCGGCGTTTTCGTCCATGAGCGACTCCCTTCTCGAAGCCATCAGTGAAAGCCGGTGCTTCGGTGGCGCACAACGCCGCTACCGCCATCGCTCCAGCGTGCTGGGGTGCAGCATGCATGTGTCGGTGTTTCTGCCCCCGCAGGCGCTCGCCGGCGCCCGGGTGCCGGCCCTCTACTGGCTCTCGGGGCTCACCTGCACCGACGAGACCATGGTGCAGAAGGCGGGCGCGCAGCGGCTGGCAGCCGCCCTTGGCCTGGCCCTGGTGGCCCCGGACACCAGCCCCCGGGGGGAGGGCGTGCCCGATGACCCCGACGGCGCCTGGGATTTCGGCCTGGGGGCAGGCTTCTACCTGAATGCCAGCGAAGCCCCCTGGGCCACCCATTACCGCATGCACGACTACGTGGTGGCAGAACTGCCCGCCCTGCTGGAGAGCGCCCTGCCGCTCAACGAGCGGCGCGGGGTGAGCGGCCACTCGATGGGCGGCCACGGGGCCCTGATCTGTGCCCTGCGCAACCCGGGCCGCTATCGCTCGGTGTCGGCGTTCGCGCCGATCGCCCAGCCCAGCAGCTGCCCCTGGGGGGAGAAAGCCTTCAGCCGCTACCTGGGCCCTGAGCGTGGCAGCTGGGCCACCTGGGAGGCCTGCAGCCTGATTGCCCAGGCCAGCGAGCGCTTGCGGCTGCTGGTGGATCAGGGCAGCGCCGACCCGTTCCTCGACCAGCAGCTGAAGCCCGATCAACTGCGCAGCGCCGCTGCCGCCGCCGGCCACCCACTGGAGCTGCGGCTACAGCCCGGCTACGACCACAGCTACTTCTTCATCGCCAGCTTCATCGACGACCACCTGCGCCACCACGCCACCGCCCTGCTGGCCTGAACCGGCCATGGGGCAAGGGCGCAGGGGAGCAAGGTTCAGGGCACCAGGTTCACGAGCTTGCCGGGCACCACGATCACGCGGCGTGGCGGTTGGCCGTCCAGCCACTTACGGGCGATGTCGCTGTCGAGGGCCAGGCGCTCGAGGGTGGCGGCATCGGCATCGGCGGGCACATCGAGGCTGCCCCGCACCTTGCCTTTCACCTGGATCACCAGGGCGATGGTGTCCTGCACCAGGGCAGCGGGATCCAGCTCGGGCCAACCCTGCCGGTGCACGCTGCCGGCCCCGCCCAGCTGCTCCCACAGCTCCGCGGCCAGGTGAGGGGCGAAGGGCGCGAGCAGCACCAGCAGGGTGCGCACCGCCTCCTCGGCCACCGGTGCCGAGACAGCCTCCAGGTGAGTGCCCATGGCATTGCTGAGCTTCATCAGCTCCGACACGGCGGTGTTGAACTGATAGCGCCCGTCGGCCAGGTCATCGCTGATCGCAGCGATCGCCGCATGCACGCAACGGCGCAGCTCCCGGTCGCTCTCGGACGCATCAGCCTCGGCGCCAGGATCGGCGCTGGCAGTGACCGTGGCCGCCATCGACACGCCACGGCTGCGGGCGCCCTGAACCTGCCGCCACACCCGCTGCAGGAAACGGAACTGGCCCTCCACGTCGGCGTCATCCCATTCCAGATCCTTTTCCGGCGGGGCTTTGAACAGGATGAACATGCGGGCGGTGTCGGCGCCGTAGCGATCGATCACGGCCGCGGGATCCACGCCGTTGTGCTTCGACTTCGACATCTTCTCGAAGAACACCTCCAGCCGATCGCCATTGATCGGATCGCGGGGATCATTGGCATCGGCCACATCGGCCGGAGCAATGTATTTGCCGGTGTGCGGATTCTTATAGGTGAGGCTCTGCACCATGCCCTGGGTGAGCAGGCGCTGGAAGGGTTCATCGAAGCTGAGCAGGCCGCGGTCGCGCAGCACTTTGGTAAAGAATCGGGAATAGAGAAGATGCAGGATCGCGTGCTCGATCCCGCCCACGTACTGGTTCACCGGCAGCCACTGATCGGCGGTCGCCTTGGCGAACGGTAGTGATTCGTTGTGAGGATCACTGAAGCGGAGGTAATACCACGAGGAACACATGAAGGTGTCCATCGTGTCGGTTTCGCGCCGGGCAGGGCGGCCGCAGCTGGGGCAGGGCACGTTGACCCAGTCGTGCAGCTGGGCGAGCGGTGAGGCTCCCTTGCCACTGAAGGCGACACCGCGGGGCAGCTCCACCGGCAACTGCTCGGCCGGCACCGGCACCACGCCGCAATGGTCGCAGTGCACCACCGGAATCGGGCAGCCCCAGTAGCGCTGACGGGAGATCAGCCAGTCGCGCAGGCGGAACTGCACCCGGGCGCGGCCCCAGCCCTGTGCTTCCGCATGGGCCACGATCGCGGCCTTCGCCTGCCCCGAGGGCTGCCCGTCGAACGGCCCGGAATGGATCAGCACACCGGGCTCGGTCCAGGCGGTGCCGTCCCAGTCGTGTTCATCGGCTCCCTCCGGCACGATCACCCGCCGCACGGGAAGTTCGTACTGGCGGGCGAAGACGAAATCACGCGGGTCGTGGGCCGGTACGCCCATCACGGCACCGGTGCCGTAATCGGCCAGCACGTAATCGGCGATCCAGAGCGGAATCGCCTCCCCCGTGAACGGGTGGCGCACCGAACGGCCGAGCGGCACGCCCCGCTTGGGCCGGTCGTCGGCCAGCCGCTCTTGCTCGCTCTGCAGCCCCACCCGCTCGCAGAACACACGCACCGCGTCCTCCTGCTCGGGCGCGGTGAGCGTGGCCACCAGCGGATGCTCGGGCGCCAGCACCAGATAGCTCACCCCGTAGACCGTGTCCGGACGGGTGGTGAACACGGTGATGGTGGTGTCCTGGGTGGTGCCGTCCGGCGCCAGCACGGGAAACTCCAGCTCTGCCCCCACCGAGCGGCCGATCCAGTTGGCCTGCATCGTGCGCACCCGCTCCGGCCAGCCCTGCAGCTGGGGCAGGTCGTCGAGCAGGGCATCGGCGTAGGCGGTGATGCGCAGGAACCACTGCCGCAATTGCCGCCTTTCCACCCGCGCGCCGGATCGCCAGGAGCGGCCGTCCCCATCCACCTGCTCATTGGCGAGCACGGTCTGATCGACCGGATCCCAGTTGACGGTGGCCTCCTTGCGGTAGGCCAGGCCGGCATCTAGAAACTGGAGGAACAACCACTGGGTCCAGCGGTAGTAGTCGGTGTGGCAGGTGGCCAGCTCACGGCTCCAGTCGATCGACAGACCGAGGCGCTGCAACTGCTGACGCATCTGGGCGATGTTGCGATCGGTCCAGTCACCGGGGTCGATGCCCCGTTCGATCGCGGCGTTCTCAGCCGGCAGACCGAAGGCATCCCAGCCCATCGGATGCAGCACCCTGCGCCCCCGCTGGCGCTGCACGCGGGCGATCACATCGGTGATGACGTAGTTGCGCACATGGCCCATGTGCAGATTCCCCGAGGGGTAGGGGAACATCGAAAGGGCGTAGAAGGTCTGTTCCGTCGCCGTGGGGGCGTCGGCAGACGACGGGCCGGGTTCTGGCGTGGCATCCAGCCCCTCGGCCTGCCAGCGGGCCTGCCAGCGGCTCTCGATCGCCGCGGGCTGGTAGCGACCCACCTCTGGAGCGGTGGCGCGGCCGCTCTCGGCTAAAGGGGACGTATCGGTGGGGCCGGTCTCGGCGATGACCTTCTCGGACACGAGCTTCTCGGGCACGACGGACTTGGCGGCGGCCGCAGGGATCAGCCGTTCACTCTCACGCCCGATCGTGCCACAGCCGTTTCCGGCGCCCCCGGCTCAGGGCGTGGAGCGGATCGACACCACCATGCGGCGATTGATCAGAACCGGGTCGCCCTCGTGTTCACCGCGCAAAGCCAGGAATTCGGGGTCTTGCCAGAGCAACGAGCCGGTGACCTGCACGGAATCCACCAGCAGCAGTTCCAGCTGGTTGCGGCCCCGGATCCAGTGCTGCAGCTGGCGTACGCCTGGGAGGCTCGAATCAAGGGCGGTGATCTCCATAAGATCGGACCCAGGCCTGCTGGGAGAACGGGATGCTGGCGTTCAGCAAGTATCAGGGATTGGGCAACGATTTTCTGTTGCTCGACGGTCGCAACGCCACCACCGTTGATTTCTGTTTTGATCTCACCCCAGAACGGGTGAGCCTGCTCTGCGACCGCCGCTTCGGTGTGGGCGGCGACGGGGTGATCCTGGCGCTCCCCCCCGAGAACGATGGAGAACTGCGCATGCGCATCTTCAACGCGGACGGCACCGAGCCTGAGATGTGCGGCAATGGCATCCGTTGCCTGGCCCGCTTCCTGGCCGACAGCGACGGCGATGCACCGGGCCGCCGCTGGGTGGTGGAAACCCTGGCCGGCCTGATCGTGCCGGAGCTGCTGGCCGATGGCTCCGTGCGCGTCGACATGGGCACGCCGTTCCTGGTGCCTGAGCAGGTGCCCACCACCCTGGCGATCGGTTCGGCCGGCCTGCCCCAGGGGGAACTGAGCGTGGCGGGCGAGAGCTTCGCGGTGGCCGCCGCCGGCATGGGCAACCCGCACGTGGTGCTGCCGGTGGAGGCGGTGGCAGCGGTGGATCTGGAACGGCTCGGCCCGCTGCTGGAGTGCCACCCGGCCTTCCCCGCCCGCACCAACGTGCACTTCGTGGAAGCGATCAGCCCCAGCCATCTGGTGATGCGGGTCTGGGAGCGGGGGGCCGGGCCCACCCTCGCCTGCGGCACGGGCGCCTGCGCCACCCTCGTGGCCAGTCATCGCCTCGGCCTGTGCGAACGCTCGGCCCGCGTCGATCTGCCCGGCGGCACCCTCTGGATCGACTGGGACACCAGCTCGGACCACCTGTTCATGAGCGGGCCGGCAGAGCCCGTGTTCGACGGGGTGCTGGCGCCGGAGCTGTTTGGTGAGCTGCCGCCCGATGCCCCCGCAGCTGCTGAGCGGGCAGAGGAGAGCGATGGCCTCGAAGGCACTGCCCCCTCCGCGCCGAGCGGCGGCCTCGCGGGCGTTGCCGGCACCAGCCCTTTGGGCACAGCAACGGATCTGAACGAGGAGGCCCCTGCCGATCCAGCCATCAACTGCGCGGTGGAATGCACCAGGGGCTGTCAGCGACCAGACGACTGCCCGAATGCGGCGGCACGGGCCCGGGTGGAAGCCTTGCTCAACAGCCGCTCGCTTGATGATCTGGTGACCCTGGCCAGCAACTCCCTGGAGGCGCGCACGCGACAACGGCTGGAACGGGAGGGCTGAGCAGCCTGAGTAGGGTCGGCGCGCCCGCCACCGATTCAGCGTGCTTCCTCCCGATCTGCTCAGCGCCGAAGCCCAGGCCATGGAGGGCTTGAACGCCGCCCTGGCGGAGAGCGCCAACGGCCGCTGGACCCTGGAGTTCCGCTTTGAAGGGTTGCGTCTGCTGCCACTGGTGCTGCGGCTCGGCCAGGCCCTGCAGGCGCAGGAACGGCAGTTCCGCCTGGTGTTCCCCGATGCGGGTGCCACTGCCCTGGCCCAGCGCGACGCCCCTGATCTTGCCGCCCGCACCGGCAGCCTGAAGGACCAGGAGCGGTTGAACGCCGCCGCCGCTGATCCTGTGGCTGCTGCTGGAGCTGGGGCTGCAGCAGAGCCTTTGGATTCAGACGTCGCCAGCGCAGAGGCTGGGGATTCCAGCGCCCCTCAGGGCCCTGCCGGCGACGCACAGAGCGATGCCGCCCCTGGCGACACCCTGCTGCTGCTGGTGGCGCCAGGCCCGTCGGACTACGACGCGGTCGAGCGCCTCTGCCTGAACCATCGCGGCGGCGTGGTGCTGCTCAACGGCAGCCTCGAGGATGCGGCCGTTGGGATCGGCAGCGTGGCGCGGGAGCGGCGGCGAGGCTTCCTCTCCACCTGGCGCAGTGCCTATGCCCTGCTACCCCTGCCCGAGGGCGCCCTGCGCCGCTGCTTCCCCGGCCCGTGGGAGCTCTACCGCAACGACCCCGATGGCCACCGCCTGGTGGAGACCTTCGAGCAGAAGCCCGATGCGGAGCAGGTGGCGGAAACGCTCAGCCCCGGACAGGCGGCCACAGTGGCGGGCGGTTTGCAGGCCCTCGATCGCTTCCTCGGCAGTCTGAGGAACTGACGGCCTGCGGCCGCACCGATGTGCGAATTCAGGAGCTCCACCCCCCTGGTGGCACCTGGTCAGGCTCCTTAAGCTTGCGTGTCTGAACGTTGCGCCATGGCCGCCGAGCCCCAAACCACCCGCCGCTCCTGGAGTCTGGTGGACGTCGGAGCAGCCGCCGCCGTGCTGATGGCCCTGGCCGGGGTGATCTGGAGCCCGAAGCTCAGCGGTGCGGTGGCGGAAGCCACCGGCGCCATGCAGCCGGTCACGGTGATGGTGGATGTGCGAGGAGCCTCGGTGGCGGATCCCCAGGCCCTGATCCGCTCGATCCGCAACGACGGGGAGGTGAGCATCGTGATCCGCAACCAACCCCACGGCACGGTGAAGCTGCAGGAGCTGGTGCCGCTGCAGCGCCGCCTCGTGGCGGTCCAGCCCGACGGACGGGTGGTGACCGCCATCGACCCCAACCAGGCCGTGTTCGGTTCGCTTGATGCCCGCTTCGTCCTTGAGGGCAAAGGGCGCAAGACCAGCGGTGGCGTGGTGTTCGGCAACCAGAACCTCAAGATCGGCGCCCCTGTGGAGCTTGAAGGCCGTGACTTCCGCATCGGCGGCACGGTGTCGGGTCTGAAACTCGGAGTCAGCTGACATGACACGTTCCGCTCAGAAGCTCAGCCGCCTCGGCCTCAGCCTCGGGCTGGCGCTGGCCACCTGCGCTCCGGCCATGGCCATGCCGATGGCGAGCCTGCCGGCGGCGCCGCCGGCCGTCGGGTTGCCCCAGTTGCAGAACCAGGTCAGCTGCCCGGCCCTGCAGCAACGGGTGCGCGCCCACCTCGGCCCCGAAATCGGTGTGTGGAGTGTCACCGTGGCCGATGGCAACGGCCGGCTGCTGGCCGATGTGAACGGCCTGCGTCCACGCGTGCCGGCCTCGAACCAGAAGCTGGTCAGTTCCGCCTTCGCCCTCGACCGGCTGGGCCCCGACTACCGCCTCACCACCCGGCTCTGGCGTCTGCCTGATGGCACCCTGCGCCTCACAGGCGAGGGGGATCCCGATCTCGATCTGCCCCAGCTGCAGCGCTTCGCCCAGCTGGCGCTTGGTTCAGGAGGTGGGCCAGGCCTGCCGGGTGCCAACGTGCGCCTGGAGCTGGCCGAAGAACCGCCCCAGGCCTGGTGGCCCCAGGGCTGGCATCCGGAGGATCGCGCCTACGCCTATGGGGCGCCGATCACCCGGCTGGCCATCACCAGCAACGCGATCGACATGGCTGTGGCCAATCCACCCGGTCGTCTGCAGCGCCTGCTCACACGCACACTGACCAGCCAGGGAGGGCGGAACGTGCAGCTGGCCATGGTGTCGTCCCTTGCGCCGCTGCCGGAAGGATCCGTGCTGCTGCACGAGGAACCCTCAGCACCGATGCACAACCTGCTCAGCCTGGCGAATTCCGAAAGCCACAACTTCACCGCTGAGGTGTTGATGCGGCAGGCAAGCGGCACCTGGTCGCTGCCCCAGAGCCGGCAGGCTGCCCTGCAGTGGCTGCGGGCCCAGGGGTTGCCCACCGAAGGTGTGGTGGTGATGGGCGGCAGCGGCCTCGACCGCGGCGACCGGCTAACGTCCCGCCTGCTCGCCGGCCTGCTTCTGCGCATGGCCCAGCACCCCTTCGGCTCCAACTACATCGCCTCGATGGCCGTGGCCGGGCGGCGCGGCACCCTGCGCAACCTCTACAAGGGCACCAGCCTCGACGGACGGCTGCACGCCAAAACCGGGACGCTCACCGGCGTGCGTTCGATCAGCGGCGTGCTCGACACCACGGATGGCCCCCGCTACGTGAGCCTGATCTCCAATGGAGCCGGTTCACCGAACACCACGATCGGCCGGGTGCTCCGCGACGTGCAGATCGTCAGCCTCTGCCAGCCACCTGCCTGAGGCGTGAGGCGGCGCGGCGGGCGCGGCTGGTGAGGGGAGCCTCCTTGGCTTCAGCCTCAGCGGCGGGTTGGAGGACGGCACGATCACTGGCCGGAGGGGTCTCGCTGGTCTGCAGCCGCCCCAGCTCACGCCGCCCTGCATGCACCACCTTGTTGAGTTCACCGAGCCGCGTTTCCAGCTCCGTCAGCACCTGCTCGGCATAACGGTTGGCGCCTTCCTGCACCGCTCCCGCCTCCTGCCGCGTGCGGGTGATCAGCTGTTCGCACTGCTGCTGGGTCTGCTGGCGGAACTGCAGGGCGTCGCTGTGCAGGCGTTCGGCCTCCGCCTGGCTCTCGCGCTGAATGCGCAAGCCTTCCTGGCGGATCTGCTCGATCTCCTGCAGGCTCTGCTGACGACTGCGTTCATGCTGGTCGCCCAGCTGACGCTTGAGCTCGGTGTACTCGGCGTCGAGCTGCTGGCGGCGCTGGATCGCCTCCTGCTCCAGTTGCTGGCGGCGCGCACCGAACTGCTGCTCCATCTGGGCCTGACGGGTCTGGTGCTCCTGCTCTGCCTGGGCCACCTGCTGACGGGTGGCCAGCTGCATCTGCTCGCACTGCTGGCGGGTGTGCTCCCGGATCTGCGCCCCCTGCTGTTCCGCTTCCTGCCGCACCGAAGCGGCATTGATCAGCTGCTCCCGCTCGCGGCGGGCCTGCACCATGATCTCTTCGGCCTGCTGCCGCGCCTTGGCGATGAACGTGTCGCGCTGAGCCAGCAGCTCCTGCGCCTGAAGCAGCTCCGCCGGGAGCTTCTCGCGAATCGTGTCGAACACCTCGATGGCGTCCTGCTCGTTCACCAGCCGGCCGCCGCTGAAGGGGATGCGCGAGCCCTCCAGCACGATCTCTTCGAGCTGTTCGAGCTGTTCCAGCACGCTGATCCGAGTCTCGGTCATCTCATCGGGGCGGGAATGTCTGATTAAAGAGCCTGGCGAGTTCCTCCGCCACTCCGCCGGGCACCAGGTGGCGCACCTCACCGCCGAAGCGCGCCACCTCCTTCACCACGCTGCTGCTGAGGAAGCTGTGGGGCACGGCGGTGGCCAGGAACAGCGTTTCCACCTCCGGCGCCAGGCTGAGATTGGTGTGGGCGATCTGCAGCTCGAACTCAAAATCGCTCATCGCCCGCAGCCCCCGCAGGATCACTCCCGTACCCGTCCGGCGCGCGAACTCCACGGTGAGGCCGTCGAAGCTGCCCACCTCCACATTGCTGAGATGGGCGGTGGCGCGGCGGATCTGCGCCAGCCTCTGGTCAAGCGAAAAGCTGGGCTGTTTGGAGGGGTTCTGCAGCACCGCCACCAGCACCTGCTCGAACAGGCGACTGCTGCGCTCGATCAGGTCGAGGTGGCCAAGGGTGATCGGATCGAAGCTGCCGGGGTAGAGGGCCTTCATGGGAGCGGGGGCGAGGGGCCCGGCGGCGGGAGCGGCGGGGGGATCCTATGGAGGCTGCTGCTGGCTGCGGTCGCGAGCGGTCCCCCCCTCCGGCTTGCCTAAGGTTGGAATCACCTCCAGGAACCAGGCCATGGCTGTGGATCTCAACGTCGATGGCGCCGCCACCCCCGTGCTCGACAGCGCCGCGAAGAAAACCCTGCTGCGCAAGATCCCCCACGGCGTGTTCATCTGTGGCGTGGCCGAGGGCGATGACGTCAACGGCTTCACCGCCAGCTGGGTCACCCAGGGGTCGTTCGATCCGCCGCTCGTGGTGATGGCCGTGCGCGCCGATTCCACCAGCAACGGCATCATCAGCCGCACGGGCCGCTTCTCGCTCAACGTGCTCTCTGCCGAGCAGAAAGACCTGGCGGCGGTGTTCTTCAAGCCCCAGAAAGGCATCGGTGGCCGCTTCGATGCCGCTCCCTTCACGCTCGGGCCCCTGGGCCTGCCTGTGCTCGACGACGCACTCGGCGCCGTGGAATGCACGGTGGTGGGCCAGGTGGCCCACGGTGATCACACCGTGTTCGTGGCGGAAGTGAAGTCGGCCCAGCTGCACCGCGATGGCGCCGCACTGGAGCTGTCCGCCACCGGCTGGCAGTACGGCGGCTGAGCCGCCTCTCGCGGGAGCATTGGGCATGGGGGCCACGCTGCAACCGCTGCTGATGGATCAGGCACGCCTGGCCCAGCGGCTGAAGGAGCTGCCGGCCGAGCCGGGCTGCTACCTGCTGCGCGATCTCGACGACCGCATCCTTTACATCGGCAAATCGAAGAGCCTGCGCAGCCGCGTGCGCAGCTACTTCCGTGATTCCCACGATCTCAGCCCCCGCATCAGCCTGATGGTGCGTCAGGTGGCGGAGATCGAGTTCATCGTCACTGACAGCGAAGCCGAGGCGCTGGCGCTGGAATCCAACCTGATCAAGAACCACCAGCCGCACTTCAACGTGCTGCTCAAGGACGACAAGAAATATCCCTATCTCTGCATCACCTGGAGCGAGGCCTACCCGCGCATCTTCATCACCCGTCGCCGCCGGCTGCGCAGCCCGCTCGATCGCTTCTACGGGCCCTATGTGGATGTGGGTCTGCTGCGCCGCACCCTGTTTCTGGTCAAGCGGGTGTTTCCGCTGCGTCAGCGCCCCCAGCCTCTCTACAGGGATCGCACCTGCTTGAACCACGCGATCGGCCGCTGCCCCGGCGTTTGCCAGGAAAAGATCAGCCCTGAGGCCTACCAGCACACCTTGCGCAAGGTGGCCATGGTGTTCCAGGGCCGCAGCGACGAACTGCTTGTGCTGCTGCGCGCCCAGATGGAGCGCTACGCCGAACGGGAGGATTTCGAGGCGGCCGCCCGGGTACGCGACCAGATGCAGGGGCTCGAACAGCTCACCGCCGACCAGAAGATGGCCCTGCCCGATGCCTCCGTGTCGAGGGATGTGCTGGCGCTGGCGGCCGATGCGCGCGTGGCCGCCGTGCAGCTGTTTCAGATGCGGGCCGGCAAGCTGGTGGGGCGGCTCGGCTACACCGCCGATGCCTCGGTCGCCAGCCCCGGGGCGATCCTGCAACGGGTGCTGGAAGAGCACTACAGCCAGGTGGAGCCGGTGGAGATCCCACCGGAGGTGCTGGTGCAGCACCCCTTGCCGCAGCAGGCGCTGGTGGAAGACTGGCTGAGCGAGCGCCGGGGCCGCAAGGTGCGGCTGCAGCACCCGCAGCGGCAACAGAAGGCCGATCTGATCGAACTGGTGGAACGCAATGCGGCCTTTGAACTGGGCCGGGCCCAGCGCAGCGCCGAGCAGCACCAGCTCGCCACCGAAGACCTGGCCCAACTGCTGGATCTGCCCGAGCCGCCGCGTCGGGTGGAGGGCTATGACATCAGCCACATCCAGGGCAGCGACGCGGTGGCCTCCCAGGTGGTGTTCGTGGATGGGCTGCCGGCCAAGCAGCACTACCGCAAGTACCGCATCCAGAGCAGCAGCATCCGCTCCGGCCACTCCGACGACTTCATGGCCATGGCCGAGATCATGCGCCGCCGCTTCCGTCGCTGGGCCCAGGCGAAGGCGGAGGGGGCCGATCTGGTGGCACTGCGCAAGGCCACAGGCACCGCACTCCACACCGGCGGCCTCAACGACTGGCCCGATGTGGTGATGATCGACGGTGGCAAAGGACAGCTCTCGGCGGTGATGGAGGCGCTGCGGGAACTGAACCTGCACGAAGACCTGGTGGTGTGCTCCCTGGCGAAGCAGCGGGAGGAAGTGTTCCTGCCCGGCACCAGCCAGCCGCTGGAGACCGAACCCGACCAGCTCGGCGTCGTGCTGCTGCGGCGTCTGCGCGATGAAGCGCACCGCTTCGCGGTGAGCTTCCACCGCCAGCAGCGGGGGGAGCGGATGAAACGTTCGCGCTTGAGCGACATCCCCGGGCTGGGACCCAAACGGGTGAAGGAGCTGCTGGGGCACTTCCGCTCGATCGATGCGATCCAGCTGGCCAGCCCGGCCCAGATCGCTGCGGCGCCCGGCGTGGGCCCCGCCCTGGCCCAGCAGATCTGGAGCTACTTCCACCCCGAGGCTGACCACGACACGGCTGACCATGACGGGCCCGATCCGGACAACCTGGTGCCGGCCGCCGATTGTGAGCGGCATGAAGCCCCAAGCGTTGCGCAGGAGCCTGGTGGCCGGATCGGCAGCGGCGCCGGCGCCGCCCTCGTGCACTGAGCAGGAGGCAAGCCATGGCGGGGCTCGGGCTCTGGGTGCTGGGCGACCAGCTGCACGCGCAGCAAGCTGCTCTGGCCAGCAGCGTCCCCGGCCAGGCGCGGGTGGTGCTGATCGAGAGCAGTGGTGTGGTGGCCCGCCGCCGCTACCACCGCCAGAAGCTGGTGCTGGTGTGGAGCGCCATGCGGCACTTCAGCGCCGAGCTCCAGGCGCTCGGCTGGCAGGTGGACCTGTTGGAGGCGGCGGAATTCGGCACCACCTTGATCGACTGGATCCAGAGGCAGGGCATCCGCACCCTGCGCGTGATGGAGCCGGCGGATCGCCCCTTCCGGCAGGCGATCGAACGGCTTGATCTGGGCGGGCGCACCGGCGTGCAGCTCGAATGGCTGCCCTCCAACCACTTCCTCTGGAGCCGGGAGGCGTTCGCGGCCTGGGCTGGCCGCTACAAGCAGCTGCGCATGGAGCTCTTCTACCGGGAGGGGCGCCGCCGCTTCGGCGTGCTGATGGAGGACGGCGAACCGCGCGGCCAGCAGTGGAACTTCGACAAGGACAACCGCAAGCCACCGCGCCAGGGACTGGAAGGGCCGGCCCCGCTGCTGTTCAGCCCCGATGCGATCACGCGGGCCGTGATCGAGAAAGTGCGGCGTCTCGATGCGGAGCGGGCCGCCGCCGGGGAAGCGCCGCTACCCGGTGCGCTGGAGCCTTTCCATTGGGCGGTCACCCGCCAGCAGGCGCTGCAGGTGCTTGATCACTTCGTGGCCACCCGCCTGGCTGGTTTCGGCCCCTACCAGGACGCCATGGTCAGCGGCCAGCCCACGCTCTGGCATGCCCTGATCAGCCCCTACCTGAACCTGGGCCTGCTGGAACCGCTGGAGGTGATCCGCCGGCTGGAGTCGGCAGGTACGAGCGCGGCGAGCGGCGTGGAGCCACCGGTGCCGCTCGCCAGCCTGGAGGGAGTGATCCGGCAGCTGCTCGGCTGGCGCGAATACATGCACGGCCTCTACCACTGGTTCGGCGAGGGTTATGCAGGCCGCAACCACTTCGGCCACACCCGGCCCCTGCCCCTCTGGTTCGAGCAGCTTGGCGGCAGCGGCATGGCCTGCCTGGATCAGGTGCTCGGCGAACTGGATCGCACCGGCTACGCCCATCACATCCAGCGGCTGATGGTGCTGGCCAACTACGGCCTGCTGGCAGGGCTCGATCCCCAGGCCCTCGCCGCCTGGTTCCACCGTCTGTTCATCGACGGCCACGACTGGGTGATGCAGACCAACGTGCTGGGCATGGGGGTCTTTGCCGACGGCGGCCTGCTGGCCAGCAAGCCCTACGCCGCCAGCGGCCGCTACATCGCCCGCATGAGCAACTACTGCAAAGGCTGTCGTTTCGACCCGGCACAGCGGACCGGGCCGTCAGCCTGCCCCTTCACGACCCTCTACTGGCATTTTCTGGATCGCCACGAAGCTCTACTGCGCGGCAATCCCCGCATGGCCCTGGTGATCGCCCAGCTCGATCGCCTCCCTGCCGAGGAGCGGCAAGCGGTCGCCGTCGCCGCTGCGGCCCACCTGGAGCGGGCGGCCGGAACGGCCCCCACCGGTGCCGCCTAACTTGAACGGGCCATCCCTTCGCTGCCGATGCCGGCCCTGGCCCTGCCCCCCGAGGCCTACCTCTGGTTCAAGACCCTCCACATTGTGGGCGTGGTGGTGTGGTTCGCCGGACTCTTCTATCTGGTGCGCCTGTTCATCTATCACGTGGAAGCCGAAGCGCTGGAAGAGCCCCTGCGCGCCGCTTTCCACAGCCAGTACGAGCTGATGGAGCGCCGGCTGGCCAACATCATCACCACACCCGGCATGGTGGTGGCGGTGACGATGGCGGTGGGGTTGCTGCTGGTGCAGCCGATCTGGCTGAAACAGAGCTGGATGCACGCCAAGCTGGCCGTGGTGCTGGCCCTGCTCGTGTACCACTGGTTCTGCTATCGACTGATGGGGCAGCTCAAGGCGGGCACCTGTCGCTGGAGTGCCAGGCAGCTGCGGGCGCTCAATGAGCTGCCCACCCTGATGCTGGTGCTGGTGGTGATGCTGGTGGTGTTCAAGGCCCAGTTCCCCACGGGAGCTGCCACCTGGTTCCTGGTGGTCCTGGTGGTGGCGATGGCGGCCTCGATCCAGTTCTATGCCCGCTGGCGGCGGCTGCGTTCCGAACGGGAGGCGATCGCAGGTGCCGGCTGACCACCCACTCGTGGAGGTGCTGGCGGCGGTGGACGCGCAGAGCTGCCCCACCCGGCTCAACTTCCATTGCCACACCCATTGCAGCGACGGCAGCCTCGAGCCGGCCGCCGTGGCCGACCAGGCGCTGGCGATGGGCCTGGAGCATTTCGCCGTCACCGATCACCACAGCATCGCGGCCTACCAACCGGCTCGGGCTCACCTAGAGGAGCGCCAGCGACTGGGGCAGCGGGTGCCGCAGCTGTGGAGTGGGGTGGAAATCAGCTGCCTGCTGGAGGGCTGCCTGGTGCATGTGCTGGCCCTGGGCTTCGAGCTACACCACCCGGCCCTGGCGCCTTACGTGCGCGGCCATGCGGTGGTGGGGCCAGGGCTGCGCGCCGGCAAGGTGCGGGAAGCGATTCATGCCGCCGGTGGCCTGGCCTTGCTGGCCCATCCGGCCCGCTACCGGCGTCCCCACCAGCAGCTGATCGCGGCGGCGGCAGAGCTCGGCTTCGATGGGGCCGAAGCCTTCTACGACTACGACCTGACCAGCCGCTGGCAGCCCACACCGTTGGTGTGCGACGCAATCGCCAGCCAGCTGCAGAGCCTGGGTTTGCTGAGAAGTTGTGGCACCGATACCCATGGACTGGCCTTGTCAGGCCGCTAGGGTTCATCACAGGTTTCCGTTTCCTCACCATGGGTCTCTTCGATCGTCTGTTGAACATCGGTACCAAGGACGCCAGCTTCTCCTCCAAGCCGGCCAAACCCGAGAAGCCCGCCGCCAAGGCTGGCGAACAGACGTTCTTCCTCGACCCCGACACCTCCAGCTCCATGGGCAACGTGGAGTACATGCGGCGCTCCAACAAAATCCGGCGCACCTTCCCCGGCAATGCCGACAATCCGGGTGAAAAGGAGATGGTGCAGGAAGTCGATTCGATGTCGGCGCGGCTGGAGAAAGCCAGCAGCGGCCTGCCGGTGAACGCATCGCCTGAATCCAACACCAGCCTCACCGGTGGCGTGCCCAAGCCGGTGAAGAAAACCTTCGCGGCCCGCCTCACCTCCGCTGAACTTGGTCAGCGGCTCAAGGGCGCGGCAGTCGCCGTCAACACGCCCGGCGGCAGCTCTGCAGGGCGCAAGGCCGATGCCGCCGGCAGTTCCCAGCCCCAGTTCACCCAGAAGCCGGCCAAGCCTGGCGACATTGACCCGTTCAAGGCCATGGCCCGCGACCTCAACAACTGATCGGCTTGGTAAGCGGCCGCGGTTCACTCCTTCGAATGTGAGTGGCCGCGGTTCACTTGTTCAGGTTTCGATCAGGCTTTCGCTGCCGATCACCAAGGCCTTCAGGTGTTCAAGCTGAGCAGGGTCCGCTCCCTGCCACAGCTCGCGGTTGGCGGCCTCCAGCAGCCGCTCGGCCATGTCCCGCAGCGCCCACGGGTTCGACTGCCGCAGCGCCTGCAACACGTCGTCGTCCTGCAGCCACTGGCGGCAGATGGCGCCATAGCTCCAATCCGGCACCCGGCCCGTGCTCGCGTCGTAGGCGAACAGGTAATCGAGGCTGGCGGCCAGCTCGAAACCGCCCTTGTATCCGTGGGCAAGCATGCCCTGAATCCAGCGCGGGTTCAGCACGCGTGAGCGGAGCACCTTGTCGAATTCATGCTCCAGCCGGTGCACGCGCGGCCGCTGATGGCGCGAATGATCGGCGAACCAGAGGGCCGGAGCGCTGCCGCGCACCCGTTCGCTGGCGGCGCTGAGCCCTCCTTGGAACTGGTAGTAGTCGTCGGAATCCAGCAGGTCGTGCTCACGGTTGTCCTGGTTGTGGAGCACCACCTCCACCTGACGCAACCGCTGCTCCAGCCCCTCGCGATCGGGGCTGGCCTCGCAACGGCCGTCACCGCTGGCGTCGTAACGCCAGCCGCTCCAGTTGAGGAAGGCCTCACCGAGATCGCCCCGCTGCTCCCACTGACCACTGTCGATCAGCCCCTGAAGCCCCGCCCCATAGGCCCCCGGCGCCGAGCCGTACACCCTGCCGCTGTGGCCTTCCTGGCGGGCATGGGCTGCCAGCGGGTTGTGCCACTCGTCTTCATCAAGAGCAGCGACCCGGCGGCTGGCTTGATTCATCCAGTCGACCAGCTGCGGGAAAGCATCGCGGAAGAGGCCGGAGATGCGCAGCGTCACATCCACCCGGGGGCGTTGCAGCAGGCTGAGCGGAATCACCTCCAGATCCACCATCCGCCGGGTCGGTCCGTCCCACACCGGCCGCACCCCCATCAGCGCCAGCGCCTGGGCGATGTCCTCGCCGCCATTGCGCATCGTGGCGGTGCCCCACACCGACAGGGCCAGGTGGCGCAGGTCGTCTCCCTCCTGCTGCAGGTGGGCTTCCAGCAGCAGGGCGGCGCTGCGACGCCCCAGGTCCCAGGCGGCTTCGGTGGGCAGCCCGCGCAGATCCACGCTGTAGAAGTTGCGGCCGGTGGGCAGCACATCAGGGCGGCCTCGTGTGGGCGCCCCGGAGGGCCCGGCGGCAATGCGTTCCCCGGCCAGGCCCCGCAGCAGGGCCTGACGCTCGGCGCTGGCGCAGGCCAGCAGGCGCGGCAGCAGCTGACGCCGCACACGCTCCAGCACGGCCTGGGTTGTTGGCCCCACCACCACCGCTGCAGAAGCGGCAGTGGCGGTGGTGGGCGCCAGCAGCGGCTTCAGCAGATCGAGGGCCTGTGCTTCCAGCAGGGCAACGGCATCACCACAGCGGCGCAGGGCGGTCGGGGCAGAGGGAGAGGCCGGGTCAGAAACGGCAGCCGCGGGAGACGCCTGGAGGCGGAGGCGATCCGCGACGCTGAGTGGCGCCTCCTCGGCATCGGCCCACGGGTCCAGCTCCAGTTGCAGATCAGCGGCCAGGGCCTGGGTGAGGCCAGGGCCCTCGGCCAGGGGGGGGCGCACCAGGCACAGCAGCAGCTCCAGCAAGGGCTGGGGACCAGGCAGGTGGCCGAACACATGCAGGCCGGTGCGGATCTGAGCTTCCTTCAGCTCACACAGGTAGCCATCGGCGCCATCGAGACGCGCTTCAAGATCATCGATGGCCTGGGCAGAGGCGGATCCCACAGCAGCGCCGGCCGCGAATGATCTGTCTGCAGCTGATCCATCTGCAGATGTGCCGTCTCCAGCAGCGGCATGCGCGGGCAGCTCCAGGGAGGCGAGCAGCCCGGCGAGCCGCTCCCGTAAGGGAGCGACGCGCTCGCTGCCCAGCTGGCGGGCCTCCCAGTACTCGTCGAGCAGGGCTTCGAGCTCCTGCAGGGGCCCGTGCAGCCCGGCCCGATCGAGCGGAGGGGTGAGGTGATCGAGGATCACCGCCTGGGCGCGGCGCTTGGCCTGGGAGCCTTCGCCCGGATCGTTGACGATGAACGGATACAGGTGGGGCATGGGCCCCAGCGCCCACTCGGGAAAGCACTGATCGGAGAGGCCGAGCCCCTTGCCGGGGAGCCATTCCAGGTTGCCGTGCTTGCCCACGTGGACCACCACCTGGCTGGCGGCCACCTGGCGCAGCCACAAATACTGGGCCAGGTAGGCATGGGTGGGCGGCAGGTCGGGGGAGTGATAGCTGAGGCTGGGGTCGCGGCCGTAGCCCCGCTCCGGCTGCACCAGCACGGCCACGACGCCGAAGCGCAGACCTCGGATCGGGAAGCCGGCACCCGCCGGCCCCTGCTCCAGGCCCTCATCGGCAGCGGGCGGCCCCCAGCGGGCCTCCAGCACGGCCCTGCCCGCCGCCGGGAGTTGCTGGTACCAGGCGAGATAGGTCGCCAGGGGCAGGTGATCGAGCGGCGGCCGGTGCTGGCTTTCCGGGTCGTTGGTGCGTCCGGCCAGCAGCTGCTGGATCAGGGCATCCCCGTCAGCGGGAAGGCCTGTGGTCAGCTCTGCGGGCAGCTCGGTGGGGGTCACGCCCAGGTCGTAGCCGGCCTCCGCCAGCCAGCGCAGCATCGCCGCGGCGCTGGCGGGGGTGTCGAGCCCCACGCCATTGGCCAGGCGGCTGTTGCGGGTGGGGTAGTTGGCCAACACCAGGGCCACACGGCGCTGCTTCACCGGGGTGAGGCGCAGCTCCACCCAGGCCGCCAGCAGGCGGGCGATCCAGTCGAGCCGTTCCGGATCCGGCTGGTAGTGCATCAGCGCTGCCGAAAGCGAGGCATCGGCCCGCTCCAGCTCCTTGAAGGCACCGACCCGGCTGGTGATGCGTCCGTCAAGCTCGGGCAGGGCCACCTGCAGGCTGAGATCGAGCGGGCCGAGGCCGATGCTGCTGGCAGCCCATTGCTCACGGCTGCGGGTGCTGCAGAGCACCTGAATCACCGGCACGTTGAGGCGGTCCCAGAGCGGGGCACCCAGACCCGCTTCCTCGAACTGCACCGAGGCAAAGGAGGTGGTGCACAGCACGCCCTGCACCCCCTCCCTGTCCAGCAGGTCGGCCACCCCCTGCTGGACAGCGGGATCCCTCAGGCCACTCACCCACAGCGCCCGCGGGCAGAGTCCCTGGCGGCGCAGGGCCTGGAGCAGGACGGTGGCCAGCTGATCGTCGCCGGCCTGCAACAGGGCGCGGTAGAGGATCACCCCCACCCGTGCCCCCGGGTCAGCCCGCCAGTCGTGGGGAAGGGGGTCGGCCAGGGGCAAGGGCACCGGCGCTGGCGCCGCCTGGCCAGCGGCGAGCGCCTCCAGGCTGTCGAGCACGCGGCGCAGGTTGTCAGCACCGCCCTCGCGCAGGCAGCGGCTGATCGCCACGGCCATCTCCTCAGGCCCGTTGCCAAGGCTGGCCAGCTCCAGCTCCTGGTCGGCCGTGCCGGCCGCCACGATCAGCTGGCGCCCGGGTTGGTGCTCCGCCCAGGCATGCAGCTGCTCCAGCCCGTAACTCCAGTGGCCTCGTCCACCGAGCAGCCGCACCAACACCACGCGGGTGGTGGACAGGCTGGTGGCGATGTAGTGATCGAGGACCGCCGGCGCAGCCAGCGCGGCCAGGTTCAGCCCCCGCACCGGCACCGCACTGGGCTGCCGGGCGAGAACGGCGGCCAGGGTCTGGAGATCGGTGTCTGAACTGCTGAGCACCAGCAACGGCGTGGACTCCTGCTCCACGAAGGCGGAGTCCTCGAAGCCGGAAGGCAGGCCTGGAACGACGGCAAGACGGTGCATCACGCCATCTTCGGCCCCGGCAGTGAGAAGATCTCACCAGCGAACGCCGCCGGCGCCGCATCTCCACGCGCTTCCGCATGCAGAAGTTTCTTCCTTACGCCTGGTTCGGCGGCCGCTGTGTTCCCTTCGGTGAAGCCACGATTTCAGTGGCCACCCACGCCCTCCATTACGGAACCGGCGCGTTCGGCGGCATGCGGGCCCTGCCCAACCCGGCAGATCCCAACGAGATCCTGCTGTTCCGCGCCGATCGGCACACGCGCCGCCTCTCCCAGAGCGCGCGGCTGCTGTTGGCCGAGCTGCCGGAGGCCACGATTCTCGATGCGATTCAGCAGTTCCTGCAGGCGAACCGTCCCACCACCCCGATCTATCTACGGCCGTTCGTGTATACCAGCGATCTTGGAATCGCGCCACGCCTCCACGACATCGAGACAGATTTCCTGATCTACGGCATCGAACTCGGCGATTACCTCTCCCCCGATGGGGTGAGCTGCCGCATCAGCAGTTGGTGCCGCCAGGAGGACCGCTCCCTGCCGTTGCGCGGGAAGATCAGCGGCGCGTACATCACCAGCTCCCTGGCCAAAACTGAAGCGGTCAAGAGCGGCTTTGATGAAGCGCTGCTGCTCAACAGCCGCGGCAAGGTAAGCGAAGCCAGCGGCATGAACCTGTTCATGGTGCGCGACGGCGTGCTGATCACCCCCGGGGTCGACCAGGACATCCTCGAGGGGATCACCCGCGCCAGCATCCTCGAGCTGGCGCAGGCCATGGGCATCCCCACCCTGGAACGCGCGGTCGACAAAACGGAGCTGTTCGTCGCCGACGAGGTGTTCCTCAGCGGCACCGCCGCCCGGGTCACGCCAGTGCGCCGCGTGGAAACCACGGATCTGGCTGGACCGCGGCCGATCATGGAGAAGCTGCGCAGCGCCCTCACCGCGATCACCGAGGGCCGCGATCCGGCCTACGAGCACTGGGTGACCCGCGTGCGGCTTGATGGGTAAGCCAGCGGCACTTCCTACAGTGACAGCTGGCCTTGAGCGCGTAATCGATGACGGCAGCGGTGCAGCAGGCAGGGGCGCCAGCGACCCAGCGCATGGGGTTTCTGGAGCGTCTCCACGCACCTGAGCGGCCGGTGCTGGTGTTTGACGGGGCCACCGGCACCTCACTCCAGCAGATGGATCTCAGCGCCGCCGACTTCGGTGGCGCTGCCCTGGAGGGGTGCAACGAGCAGCTGGTGTTCACCCGGCCGGATGCCGTGCAAGCCGTGCACCGCCAGTTCCTGGAGGCCGGCTGTGATGTGATCGAAACCAATACCTTCGGCGCTGCCTCGATCGTGCTGGCCGAATACGGCCTGGAAGACCAGGCCTTCACGATCAACAAGCGGGCGGCCGAACTGGCCCGCGCCTGCGCTGCTGAATACAGCAGTCCCGCCAAACCCCGCTTCGTGGCCGGCTCGATGGGGCCCACCACCAAGTTGCCCACGCTTGGGCACATCGACTTCGACACGATGCGCGACGCCTTCCGGGAGCAGGCGGAAGGCCTGATTGCGGGCGACGTGGACCTGCTGATCGTGGAAACGTGCCAGGACGTGCTGCAGATCAAGGCTGCCCTGCAGGGAATTGAAGCGGCCTTCAGCGCCACCGGGCAGCGGCGGCCGCTGATGGTGTCGGTCACGATGGAAACCACCGGCACCATGCTCGTGGGCTCCGACATCGCCGCGGTGGTGTCGATCCTGGAGCCGTTCCCGATCGATGTGCTTGGCCTCAACTGCGCCACCGGGCCCGAGCAGATGAAGGAGCACATGCGCTACCTGAGCGAGCACAGTCCGTTCGTGGTGAGTTGCATTCCCAACGCCGGGCTGCCCGAAAACGTGGGCGGCGTGGCCCACTACCGGCTGACACCGCTGGAGCTGAAGCTGCAGCTGATGCACTTCGTCAATGATCTCGGCGTGCAGGTGATCGGCGGTTGCTGCGGCACCACTCCCGCCCACATCGCAGCCCTCTCCGAACTCACCGCCGATCTGCTACCCCGCCCGCGGGCCGTGCGGCGTCCGGAGCAACGGCTGGAGCGGCCGGCTTTCCACTACGAACCTGCGGCCGCCTCGATTTATGGCGTCACGCCATACCACCAGGACAACTCGTTCCTGATCATCGGTGAGCGGCTCAACGCCAGCGGCTCGCGCAAGGTGCGTGATCTGCTCAACGCAGAAGACTGGGACGGGCTGGTGGCCGTGGCACGCGGCCAGGTGAAGGAAAACGCCCACGTGCTCGACGTCAACGTTGATTATGTGGGCCGCGACGGTGAGCGTGACATGCATGAGCTGGTCAGCCGGCTGGTCACGAACGTGAATCTGCCGCTGATGCTCGATTCCACCGAGTGGCAGAAGATGGAAGCCGGCCTGAAGGTGGCAGGCGGGAAATGTCTGCTGAACTCCACCAACTACGAAGATGGGGATGAGCGCTTCTTCAAGGTGCTCGAACTGGCGCGGCGCTACGGCGCTGCCGTGGTGATTGGCACGATTGATGAAGAGGGGATGGCGCGCACCGCCGAGCGCAAGTTCGCCATTGCCCAGCGCGCCTATCGCGATGCCCTGGAATTCGGCATTCCAGCGCACGAAATCTTCTACGACCCCCTGGCGCTGCCAATCTCCACCGGCATCGAGGAAGACCGCCTCAATGGAGCCGCCACGATTGAGGCGATCCGCCGCATCCGCAGCGAGCTTCCTGGCGTGCACGTGGTGCTGGGGGTGAGCAACATCAGCTTCGGGCTGTCACCAGCGGCGCGGATCACGCTCAACTCCGTGTTTCTGCACGCGTGCTGTGCCGCCGGCATGGATGCGGCGATCATCAGCCCGGCCAAGATCCTGCCGCTGATCAAGATCAGCGAAGAACACCAACAGGTATGCCGTGATCTGATCGCCGATGCACGCCGTTTCGACGGGGATGTCTGCGTCTACGACCCGCTCACCACGCTCAGCACCCTGTTCGAGGGCGTGAGCGCCCGGGAAGCACGCGACGCGGGGCCGCAGCTGGCGGATCTGGAGGTCGAGAAACGCCTCACCCAGCACATCATCGATGGGGAGCGCATCGGCCTCGAAGCTTCACTCAACGAAGCCCTCGCCAAGTACCCGCCGCTGCAGATCATCAACACCTTCCTGCTCGATGGCATGAAGGTGGTGGGTGAGCTGTTCGGTTCCGGCCAGATGCAGTTGCCCTTCGTGTTGCAGAGCGCTGAGACGATGAAGTTCGCCGTGGCGTTCCTTGAACCCTTCATGGAACGGGTGGAAGGCGAGAGTTCTGCCAAAGCCAAGTTCCTGATCGCCACGGTAAAAGGTGACGTTCACGACATCGGCAAGAATCTGGTGGACATCATCCTCACCAACAACGGCTATGAGGTGGTGAATCTGGGCATCAAGCAGTCGGTGGAAGCGATCATCGAAGCCCAGAAACTGCACCAGGCCGATTGCATCGCCATGAGCGGCCTCCTGGTGAAGTCCACCGCCTTCATGAAAGACAACCTCCAGGCCTTCAATGAGGCTGGCATTCAGGTGCCGGTGATTCTTGGTGGAGCGGCGTTGACGCCTCGCTTCGTCAACAAGGATTGCCGCGCGGTCTACCGGGGGCAGGTGATCTACGGCCGGGATGCCTTCGCCGACCTGCGCTTCATGGACGCGCTGGTGGAGGCCAAGCAGAACAACCGCTGGAGTGATGCGGAAGGCTTCAGCGGTGAGATTCCGCCCGGACTTGGGCTGGAGCGCGGTGAAGACACGGCCGATGACGCCACGACAACCGCCCCCGCCGGTGCGGAAGGGGCACCGGCAGCCCCGGGATCAGCAGCAGCGGCCCAGACAGCCCCTGATGGCGAGGACCCAGCGGCTGCCGCAGTCGTGCCAGAGACGCCATCCAGCGCAGCAGCGCCGCTCAACGACCATCGCTCCGAGGCCGTTCCAGAAGAGGCCGCCATCCAGCCGCCGTTCCTGGGCAGCCGCGTGCTCGATGAGCAGGCGATTCCGCTGGCTGAGGTGTTCGGCTACCTGGATCGCAACGCCCTGTTCGCCGGCCAGTGGCAGTTGCGCAAGACGCAGCAGCAGAGCCGCGACGACTACGAGCAGATGCTGGCGGCCAAGGCCGAACCGGTGTTGCAGCACTGGATGCAGCGCTGCCTGGAGGAGAAGTTGCTCACTCCACGGGTGGCCTACGGCTACTTCCCCTGTGGCCGGCTCGGCAACGCGCTGGTGGTCTTCGATCCGGCCGCGCCTGAGCGGGAGCTGGGCCGTTTCGAGCTGCCGCGCCAGAGGGGCGGCAACCGCTACTGCGTCGCCGATTTCTACCGCGACCTCCGCCAGGGGCGGCCCACCGATGTGCTGCCGATGCAGGCCGTCACGATGGGGGAGAAGGCCACAGGGTTTGCGCGCGAACTCTTCGCCGCCGATCGCTACACCGACTATCTCTATTTCCACGGTCTGGGGGTGCAGATGGCAGAAGCGCTGGCCGAGTGGACCCATGCACGCATCCGACGCGAACTGGGCTTCGTCGCCGAGGAACCCAGCGCCCTGCGCGATGTGCTTGCCCAGCGCTATCGCGGCAGCCGCTACTCCTTCGGCTATCCCGCCTGCCCCAACGTGGCCGATTCCCGTCCCCAGCTGCAGTGGCTGGGGGCGGAGCGCATCGGGCTGAGCATGGACGAAAGCGACCAGCTGGAGCCCGAGCAGAGCACCACCGCCCTGGTGGCCCTGCACAGCCAGGCGCGCTACTTCAGCGCCTGAGGAAGCCATCCCGGGGCGATGGCAGGTAGGGGCGTGGTGGCAGGCTGGGGAGGCTCTCTTGCACTGCTGCTATGGCCATTGCCGGACCTGACGGAGTGGATGCGGCCATCGCAGCCGGACTCGACCTTGACGGCTCGCCGATTCCGGCCGAGATGCTGAGCCTGTACCGCGAGGTGATGGCACTGGAGGCCCAACGGGCCCGCAGCGGCGTGAAGAAATCGATGCGCAACCGGGTGGTGAAAACCGGGGCCAAGCATTTCGATCAGGCCAGCCTTGATGCCCGCCTCAAGGCCGCCGGCTGGGATGGCCTCAAGGACAAGGAAATCGCCTTCTTCTACGGCTGAATCGCTTGGGTTCAATCAGCCACTGGAGGAACCGGGCCGCTGACGTGCCCTGCGTTGCGTCAGCGCTTGATTCCGCCGCGTCAGCGCAACCAGCAGGCGGCAGTTCAAGCGATGCGTTTATCTCAGCCCCAAGCCTTTGGCCGGGAGCCACTGGCCCTCAGCATTCAGCCATGCGGGTTCGACACAGAACCTCCAACACCGAAGCTCCGTCAGCGAGCCATCAAGGCAACGCACTGAACGGAGAGGTTTCAGCGCCATAGCCGGATCAGAGATCTTCGAGGGTGTCGATCACCTCTTGTTGAAACGCCTGGAGATCGGTCGAATCACTCAGGTCAACCCCCTCACCAGCGGCATTCTGGGTGAGCTCCTGGAAATGGAAAGCGCCTTCACCGTGGGCAAGAAACTCCATCGCGGAGCTTTCACCGCTTTCCTTGAAGGCGTCGAGCAGCGCCATGAAGGCAGCATCTTCGGTGAAATCCCAGCTCATGAAGGGGGTATCGCAAGTCGTAAGGGCGGCAGAAGGGAGCCTTCCAGCACCACTGCACAATGACCTTTAACGCCTGCCCCCCCGATTCCGTCAACCTCCCAGGGCCATTCCCGCCATTGGTCCTGCAGACTTTGGGATGATTTCGGCACGATCCGTGGAACCGCGTTCTTCTTCAGCGCCAGTGGTGGCCCGCAATGTGCTCGGTGAGACGCTTGAGATCTGCGGATGCACACCCCGCACCGGCTGGTACCGCGATGGTTTCTGCCGTACCGACAGCAGCGACACGGGACGCCACACCGTCTGCTGTGTGGTGAACGATGTCTTCCTGCGCTACAGCCGTTCCCGCGGCAACGACCTTTCCACACCGATGCCGGCCTACGGCTTTCCGGGTCTTCAGCCCGGAAATCACTGGTGCATCTGTGCCGCCCGCTGGCTGGAGGCCTACCAGGACGGGGTGGCGCCGCCGGTGCGGCTGGAGGCCACGGAAGCGTCTGCACTTGAGGTGATCCCGCTGGAGTTGCTGAAGGAGCTGGCCCACGTGGGGTGAGCGCCGCGCCGCAGCAGCGGCATCACCTCTCTCCCACCACCTGCACCACCCTTCACGTCACCCCGGTCACATCAGCCCGCGTCAGCCGAACACTCCACCGTCTTCAAACCCCGCCTTCACCACGGAACCGGGCTCCCGTCCCAGGCCAGGAAGCTGCCGCTCTGCTCCGGCCCCTGCAGTTCCAGCACGTCCAGGAGGTGGTGGGCGGTTCGCTCGGGGCTGAACAGGCGCTCCGGCGGCACGCCGCTGCGGAAAGGCGCTGAGAGATCGGTGGCCGTGGTGCCGGGATGCAGCAGGGTCACGGTGGCGAGGGGTCGGCGGCGGCGCCACTCCAGGGCCAGGCAACGCAGCAACTGATTCTGGGCGGCCTTGGCACTGCGGTAGCCGTACCAGCCCCCCAGGCCGTTGTCGCCGATGCTGCCGACCCGTGCCGACAGGCTGGCGAACAGCGCCGGCTCTGCGGCCGGCAGCAGCGGCTCCAGGGCCTGGGCCAGCAGAATCGGGCCGTAGGCATTCACCGCGAACACTCGCTCCAGGGCGGCGCGGTTCAGCTGGCTGAGCCGCTTTTCCGGTTGCAGAGCCGGGCCGTCGTGCAGGAGGCCCGCCGTGTTGATCACGAGGCGCAAGGTGCCGGCCTGGGCCTGCAGCGTGGCGGCAGCGGCCTGCAGACTGGCGTCCGCGCAGAGGTCGAGCTGCAGGGCGCGCGCGCCCAGCTGCGGCTCTCCCGGCCGGGCAGGCCAGCCGCGGCGGCTGGCGCCCCAGAGGCAGAGCCCGGGGGCCCGCTCGGCCAGGGCCTGCACCAGGGCGCGGCCGATGCCGCCGGCACCCACCACCAGGGCATGGCCGTTCCAGCTGCTGAGGGACGGCTGGGACGGGAGCGGGGGCAACACCTGGGGCGAAGCGGTGGAGGGGATGGCGCATGATGGCGCGATGGCAATGAGGATCGCCGTTCTGGGGCAAGGGGCCTGGGGGCGCACCCTGGCCAGCGTGCTGCGCCAGCAGGGCCATGAGCTCGCGGTGTGGTCGCGCTCCCACGGCAGCGATCCAGCCGCGGTGCTCCAGCAGCAGGACCTGGTGCTCTCAGCGGTGGCCATGGCCGGGGTGCCGGCGCTGGCGCAGCAGCTGAGCGCCGGCTGGCCCGGGGCTGTGCCCCTGGTGAGCTGCAGCAAGGGCATCGACCTTCAGCAGCACTGCACAGCGAGCCAGTTGTGGCAGCAGGCCATTCCGTCGTTGGCGTGCCTGGTGCTGAGCGGGCCCAACCTGGCGGCTGAGCTGGATCAGGGCCTGCCGGCCGCCAGCGTGCTGGCCTCCATCCACACCGAACTGGCCAGCGAGCTGCAACGCCAGCTCAGCAGCCAGCGGCTGAGGCTATACACCAACGCCGATCCGATCGGCACCGAACTGGCCGGCGCGCTCAAGAACGTCATGGCGGTGGCGGCCGGCATCTGCGATGGTCTCGGGCTGGGGGCCAATGCCAAGGCCTCCCTGCTGACCCGCGGGCTGGCCGAAATGGGGCGGCTCAGCCAGCTGCTGGGCGGCGATCCCGCCACCCTCTACGGCCTGGCCGGCCTTGGCGACCTCCTGGCCACCGCCAACAGCCCCCTGAGCCGCAACTACCGCTTCGGGCTGCATCTGGCCGAAGGTGACTCTGCAGCGGCGGCCTTCACCCGCATCGGCGCCACGGTGGAGGGACCCGCCACGGCCGAAGCCGCGCTGGTGCTGGCCCATCGGCATGCCCTGCACCTGCCGATCTGTGAGCAGGTGGTGGGCCTGCTGCAGCGGCGCAAAACCCCGCAGGAAGCCGTGCGGGCGCTGATGGAGCGCGATCTGCGCCGGGAATGGGTGTGAGTCGCAGGGCCACATCCAGAGGCCCCACAGCTCCTACCAGCGCCCATCCAGGGCCCACGTCTGCGCGACAACCGTATGTTCGCGGCCGTTCTCAGCCATGATCGCTCCAACGACTAGTGGGACAGGGATGTGAACAGAGGGAAAGGTTCATGAACTGGCCGGCAGGGCAGCAGTTGGTGGCACAGGGCGCACGTGCCCTGCGTCCGTTGAAGCTCGGCAGCGAGCGGCTGGCGCGACGCCTGCAGCGGACTCTCAGCCCTCAACGCCGCACCACGCTGCTGCTCACCACACCCTTGAGCGTGGTGGCTCTGGGCATCGGCTTCTATGCCCAATCGTTCAGCCAGCCGAAGCCCGACCTTGACGCACGGGTGATGGAGGCGCTGCTGCCGGCCAGCACCACCGGTGAAGCCACCGACCCGGCGGGTGAGGAGAGCCGCCTGCGGGCGATCGAAGCGCGCCGCGCCCAGCAGCCTCCCGCTCCGGCCCAGCTGCCGGATGCCCCCGCCTCCCTGGTGGAACCGGCCGCCGGCCGCCCGGTTCCGCTTGAGGTGCGGGTGGCCCTGCTGCGTCAGGCCGGCCAGCCCAGCTTTTCGGCCACCGGCCCCTGGTGGCTGCGCAACGGCGACGGGCAGGTGCTGGCCCAGGGTCAGGCCCGCAGCCCTGTCGATCTCAGCGCCGGCAACGGCGCCAACGATCTCTGGCTGGACACCGCACCCGGAGAAGCGTTGCTGGTGAACGGCCAGCCGTACACCGGTCGCCTGCGTCTGCTGGCGGAGCGGGGAGGCATCACACCGATCAATCACCTGCCACTAGAGGCCTACATCGCCTCGGTGGTGGGGGCGGAAATGCCCACGTCCTGGTCGATGGAGGCCCTCAAGGCCCAGGCGGTGGCGGCCCGCTCCTACGCCCTGGCCCACCTGGCCCGACCGGCCAACAAGTTCTGGCATCTGGGGGACACCACCCGCTGGCAGGCCTACCGGGGCCTCACCACGGTGAATGGCCGCACCACCGAAGCTGCCGCGCGCACCAACGGCTTAATCCTCAGCTACCAGGGGGGCATTGTGGAAAGCCTGTATGCGGCCAACAGCCAGATCACGCTGGAAGCGCACGGGCACCTGGGAGCGAGCATGAGCCAGGAAGGCGCCCAGGAACTGGCCCTCGCGGGCCGGCGTTACAACGAGATCCTGGGCCACTACTACCGTGGGGCCTCGCTGGCACGCCTGCAGATCGGTGGAGCGAACTGAGCGCCTGTGGCGAACGGCCTTGCAGCAGAGCCAGGCCGCGCGCGAACGCGGTGCCCTGGTGCCGCTCGTCACCAGGGTGCTGCCGCCGGGAGCCTGGGCACCCTTCCAGCTCCGCCAGCTCGACTCGCCCGTGCCGCGCCACCTGCGCAGCGGTGGGCCCCGGCCTAACCCGTTTCTCCCCTGGGAGCGGCAACTGGAGGTGACGCGACTGGGCGACAGCCATGCGGTGATCCTGAACAAGTACCCGGTGCAAGCCGGCCATCTGCTGCTGATCACCCAGGGCTGGGCGCCTCAGAGCGGCTGGCTGAGAGCGGCCGACTGGCAGGCGGTGGCCCATGTCGATGCGGACACCACCGGTCTGTGGTTCTTCAACAGCAGCGGGCGGGCCGGCGCCAGCCAGCCTCACCGGCATCTGCAGCTGTTGCCCCGCCATCGCGGGGAACCCAACTGCCCGCTGGAGCCCGCCCTACGCGCCCAGCTGCAGGGCCAGGCGCCAACCTGGCCCTGGCGCTACCGGCTCAGCCCGCGCCCCGAGGGCGGCGGACCCGCCGACCTGGCGATGCTCTACCGCCGCCATGCCCTGGAGCTCGGCCTGGGTGATCCGGCGGATGGTGGGGAGCCCAGCTATCCCTACAACCTGCTGTTCACCAGCTCCTGGTTTCTCACCATCCTGCGAACCCGCGAACATGCCGCCGGGTTCAGCCTCAATGCGCTGGGCTTCGCTGGCTACCTGCTGCTGACAGAACAGTCGGATCTGCCGTGGCTGAAGGAGCATGGACCGTGGCAGCTGCTACGCGCCGTGGCGCCGGCCATGGACGCCGCGTAGGAGCCTGCAGAAGGCCCGCCTCAGACGAGGCACTGAGCGAGGCAGTGGGCCAGTGATTGGGCATGGAGGTGGGCTCCGATCTTCGCCGAGCCCTGTGCGCCGCGGCTGATTCCGGGAGGCGCAAAGGCAACGGTCTGGATGAGGCTGACCAAGGACCCTCAGCGCCTTGGAGCCTGTGGACGAGGAGCCTGCAGCACCCTCCAGTTGGTGCTCTGGGGGTGAAGAACTCGGTCTCGTCCTGAACCCTCTTCAAAAAAGTTCAGTGAAAGCACGGTTGCACATGGTGGCAGCAAGGGATCTTTCTGGAAAAGGAACCGGACGGAACGACCGGCGGTTCTCCCTACAGCTTCCTTCTCATCTCCGCTTCCCTGTTCATGACCTGCTCCCCACTGGCGGCCCAGCGCTCCACCACCCCGCTGAGCGTCGCACCAACACGTGTCCCGCCAACCAGCGCTCCACCCATCAGCGCTCCACCCACCAACACTCCACCCACCAACGCTTCGGCTGCAGCGTCGGCATCGGCGTTGCTCTTGCCTGGCCGATCGACCAGCAGCAAGACCGCTGCTTCAGCAAGCCGCCTGAGCGCCGTCCATACGGCCACAAACGCCACCAAGGCGAACACGCCGACCACGCCGACCACGAAGCGCAGGACGAACACGAATGCCGGCACTCATGCCAGCCAGCACGCCACCGTGCGACAACGCAACCAGCGGGTGGAGGCCTACAGGGAGCTGGTACGGCCGATCGCTCTCCACTACGCCGCCCTTTGTCGGGAAGGGGCGGATGATCTGATCCAGGTGGGCCTGCTGGGCCTCATCCGCGCCGCGGAGCGGTTCGAACCATGCACCGGAACGCCGTTTTCCGCCTTTGCTCGCCAGCACGTCCGGGGCGCGATCCTGCACTACCTGCGGGATCAGGCCCCGCCCATCCGGCTGCCGCGGCGTCAGCAGGAGCTTCAGGACCGGATGCGGCAGTTCACCCGTGACTGGCAGACGCGATTCGGGCAGAGCCCGAGTGAGGCCGAACTGCGCAGCGGCCTGGAGCTGTCCGTGGCCCAATGGTGCACGTTCGAGCGGCTGGAGCGGCTGCGCCGCCTGGCACCGCTCGAAGCCTCGATGGAGGGCATTGCGGCAGACCATGACGACGACGACTGCGTCGATGGCGGAACCGCCCAGGCAATGGCCCTGCTGACGCAGCTGGAGAACCGGCAGCGTCAAGTGGTGGAGCAGGTGGTGCTGGAGGGGCGGAGCCTGCGGGAGGCGGCCCGCCGGCTTCAGCTCAGCCCGATGACCGTGCACAGGGCCCTGCACAAAGGTCTGGAGCAGCTCAGGCAGGAACTGGACCGCGGCCTTCAGCAGGTGGTTACTCCGCCGGCTGGACCCCATCACGCTGCATCTGCTTCTCCAGGGTGCTGATCGCCGCATTCACGGCAGCGAGCTGACGCTCCACTCCGTCGCGCCAGTAGGTAAGCATGCGCATCTTGCGCTGCTGATGATGGCGGCGCATCGCTTCATGATCACCGCTGCTGGATCCGTAACAGGCAAAGGGCGGGAACATGGGAAAATTTCACAGTGCCTGAAGGTTCTAGCCAGTGCTCTGGTGCCCATGCGTTCCCTGCCCCACCCGTTGGTGAACTCGGCCTTCAAGCGTCGAAACCAAAGGCAGGCAGGGATACTGGCCCACCACATCCACCCCCGCACCGCCACCGTTTTGCCGTTGTCCCCCCGCCAGATCAATCAAATGGGACCCATGATTCCCACAAGGTTTCTTCGCCCCTGTCTGGTGGTGATCGCCGGCACGCTCGTGCTGCAGGCGCCTGCCGCCCACGCCTACGTGGCCTTGATGGCGGGCCAGTCAGCCCGTCCACTCAACGGCGCGTTCAACACCGTGCCGGTGCTGCATTCCAACCAGCCTGAGGAGGTCTTCGGCCCGGGAATTCTGGTGAACACAGCGCCTGGCCAGGCTATCGCCACGGAAACCCGTCAATATCTCAACAACGCTACTTACACTTTCAACGGAGATTTCGGGCTCCACGTTCATCACAAGTATTTCCCAGAAAATGCCAGCCGTCTCGGCGGCCGTTATGTGCGCGGCAAGCTCACGATCGCCACGATCGTGATGAACCCGGGCTCGCGTCCTGTCACCCTTGAGATGGAGCGCGGCGCCGTTCGCAACAGCTTTGAAGCGCCTTATCTAGGCAACCACCTGATGGGCGTGAAACCACTGGGGCGGCGCCCCTGGAACACCGGACCGGGCGATGCCACCTCCGTGATCATGTTGCGCGGGGAGCTGGATCCCAAGATGCCGGAAACCCTGGTGGTTCCTCCCTATAGCCGCCGGGTACTGTTCCACACCCGTCTGCCCGCCCGGGGCATCGCCAATGGCCTACTGAAAGGCCGCAGTGACGGGCCATTCCAGATGGCGGTGGTGGCAGCGGAGGATCCGGAAACTGATGCCGATCTGTTCGCAGTGCTGGATCAAGGGATGCTCGCACCAGGCCGCATCTACCTCGACATGCTCTCAAAGATCCACTACGGCCAGGTGTTCTCACGGGTCGGTGGCGTGGCGATCGGCGATGAGTACCAGGCGAGCCTGGTGCACGATCTCAGTCAGGGCCCATTGCACGTGCCCTTCACAAGCACGAACCGCCACACCTTCGGCACCCGCGAAGTGCAGGTGAACCCGCTGGCCAGCCGCATGATTGATTCCTCCCTCGACAACGTGGGCACCTATGGCGTGCGTTTCGATGTGGATCTGAATCTCAAAGGCAACGGGCCCCATGAGCTGGTGATGAGCCATCCCACCGCGAACGGCCGCCAGTTCACGGCCTTCCGCGGCTCGATCGGCATCCGTACCAAGGAGGGCTACAACGACGTGCACGTAGGCCTGCGTTCAGGCGAGAGTCTTTCTCTGGCCTCGTTGAACCTGGTCCCCGGTGTGAACAACCCTGTGCGGGTGAGCATGGTGTACCCAGCCGATGCCACGCCCGGACACCTGCTGAGCGTGGTGCCCAGCTACCAGCTGGCTCAGCTGCGCGAGCGGGAACAGCGCATCGCCATGGCCCGTGCCGCCGCCGCGGAAGCCGCCCGCCAACGGCCCGCTCCCAAAGCTCCCCCCACCCTGGCGGCCCCAGTGCCGGTTACCCGTCCCGCCTCCGGCCGCACCGCCAGCGCACCGCCCCCGGCACCAGCACCCGCGCGTCCCACGCCGCCACCCCCGGCACCGGCTGCCGCCCCCCGTTTTCTGCCCACCTTGGTGCCGGCCTGGATCCGCCCGCTGCCGGCCATCCCGCTCCCCCTGCTCAACCAGCTGCCGGGTGAGGGCCCCAACGACGGCACCCAGACCGTGCTGCTTGGCCGTTATCGGGAAGCGGCCGAGGCCCAACAGCGGTTCCTCAGGGAGATGATGGGGCGCTAGGTCCACTCCCATCGGTTCCGACGTGGCTGAGCCGGTACGAAAGGAGCGCAAAACTCTGTCGATGACGCTGCCGACCGAAAGGATCGCGCAGTTCAAGCAACTTCAGCGGGAGTGGGGTTTCTCCACCCACGGGCAGGTCATGGAGCACCTGCTGGAGTTGCTGTTGCCTGATTCCCCTGACGAGGAGGCGGAGCAGGACGATGGCGACGATCAAGAGACTGAGGTACTGCTCGAACGGGGAGCCCTGGTGCTGACGTCCAGCGGCGAGAGCACGCAACTGGTGTTCGCCGGGGAAGACGGTCTCATTGAATTCGTACAAGACCCGTCGCAGGACACAGGGCAAGTCTCGAATGAGATCAGTGGACATCCTCGGACTCTGCCGGGTCTGCGCAAGGGGCGGTCCACGGCCGCAGCAGGCAGCGGCGGCTCCGGAAGCCGAGGCCCGGGAGGCGGAATCGATCTGCCGGGATTCGTGCAGCAACGATCGGCGCGGTTACGCCAGAGCCTCCACCCGCAGCCGAGCACGCCAACACGGCCCAGTGATCCGTTTCCGGAAATCTGCGAGCACGATCTGAGCGCCGCCCTCAGCGCCGCCAGTGCCCACTGGGTGGGCCTCTACGGCACAGCCGCCAACGAAGCCGTGCTGGAAGCGGCGATGGTGTGGCTCGGTCAGGAGATCTGGCCCCAGTCCGACCAGGCGGAAGGTCGACCCTTCACCTGGTCGGCGCTGGAACACTGGATCGTTGGCTGTGCTCCGAGCTGGCCGTCTGGCCCGCCCAGCTTTGAGCGGGTGATGGTGGCCGCCGGACTGCTGGAGGATCCCTTCAGCGCTGCCACGTTGAGCGTGCGCCTGCCCACCTTGATCAGGCGGTTCGTGCACCGCTTCCGCCGCCGCCGGCAGGGCACGTCCTTCCAGACCCTTGAGCACACGATGACGCTGCAGGGAGCCCTCAAGGTGCTGGAGATTCCCTTCGAGGTCGGCGAACGGCTCACGTTGAAACGGATCCGCGAGGCCTATCGAGAGCAGGCCCAACGGCACCACCCCGATTCCGGCGGCAGCGCCGACACGATGCGCCGCCTGAATGAGGCCTACCAACTGCTCAAGGAGCTTTATCGCAAATCCAGCTGACCCTCTGGCCAGGCCAGAGCTCCTGCTTGGCTCATGGTCCTTTCAGGCGGAGACCTCTGCCAGCCTCCGCCTGAAAGGCTTCGCTCATCTGTCCACGGTGAGACGCGGTAAGAGTCTCGTGACAGGACCCGTATGAGATTAGTGGCACATTGTGGCAATTCTGTCGCCCCTGAAGGGGAACACCCCCAGCCGCAAAACGATGCAGCCGCAGCGTCCCAACACAGACACAACACCCTCCAGATCGAAAACCATCAGAGCGCCATGCACTCGGTACCCAGCCAAAGCCCCGGGCGGATCGCTGACGAGGAGAGGCAACCACTGACCATCAGTTCCGCAATCGTCTGGCTAGGGATCACCGCGCCAATGACACCTTTGTCCTGCAGCGGCTTGTCCACCAGCCAACGGGGCAGGTGTCCAGCAGGTGGACATGGAATCGGGAGGACCTGAAAACCCAAGCAGGACAGGGGAGCTTCGCGCAAAAGTCCAGCTGCGTACCTGCGTGAGACACAGGTACGCAGAGGGTTGACCAAGGCGCAGCTTCGACAGGCTGCACCGGAGTGAGCGCGAGCGAAATCACGATGGCGTGGCATGAAGCCACAGGCAGCGAAGGGGTGAGCCGGCTCAAAGACTCTGTGGTGGAGTGCCATGTTGCTGGCTGGACCAGCTCAGGATCCGCCAGGCTCGCAGAGAGCCGGGGGTTGTGTGGGTCACGGTCGACGGCGATCAGCACTGAACGTCCAAGGCGGCACAGATGAACAGGAAGCAACTCCAGCCAGCCCCATGACCGGGCTGACCATCTCTGCAGGCTCAGTGGGGAAAAGGTCGATCTGCACAGGTGGAATTGCAGGAAAATCTGGCTTTCAAGCTGCGCAGACAAGACTCAGTACTGGACCCGTAGCTGGTCGCACATGGGACAGCTGGGAGAGTGCGGCCTTCAGTAAACACCGGGCGTCCAGCGCCAGGCGACCCAGGAAACAACGCAGCCAAGCCATGACGAGGTGAGTGCCGACAAAGCCTGCGCGATGAGGGAACTTCTGGGTGAATTGTTCCCACCGAACCTCTTCTGCGCACCTGAAAGATTCCCGATGAGCGAGACACAGTTGGAAATGACGCCCTTGCCTCACCTCACCGATCCATGAGGCGAGGCTCGATCGTTCGCTTAACCGCTGCTTAGGGCGATCCTGCTGTGGCTTTCATTGGATCTCATGTGCCTCAAGACAGAACCAGCTCGGGACCTACTACATGTCCAGAGTGAGACAGTGGAGAAGAGACGACTCCACGACTGTCCTCAGCGCAGAAGCCAATGGATTCATTCCCTCTTGCAGGACAGAGGCAATGGCGATCCTGCTTGGCCTGATTCGGCACAGGGATGGCAGGCACGGCGCTTCTGTTCTGCACTGCGTTTGTCTTCTCGGCAGCCGTTCAAGAGGACGAGCCCGGCAACTGGAACCTTGACAACGGTGCGAGCCAAAGGCTGGGCGCCTTGGTTGCGATGAGGTCGTCCCAGTTCGAGGCCGGTTGCCTGGATCCGATCCCTGCAGCTGGGATGAGCCTTCAAATCGTGCTGCCCAGTTCCCTGGAAGACCTCAGCTTTGATCTCACCCCAGGGCAGGTGCAGACGCTGCACTCCCTGTCAGAGGTGTGCGCAGCCAGCTGAACAGTTGCCTAGATGACAGAGGGCTTGCGAAGGGCCTTCACCTGTCGATGAGGGTGGCGCAACCGAAGCAGACGAGACAAAGAAACGCCTCAACGCAAGCTGGGTTGCTGGCTCAATAGCAGAAGATCAAGCCAGGCCAGACACGATCAGATCCGACAGGGCAGGCAGATCAGCCGGGCGTCTGCATCCCCTGGATCAGGAAGTCGAAGTAGGGGCCAGCCATGACGGCATCCTCGGTGGCAAGCAGCGCCAGTGACGCCTCTTTGAGTGTGCGCATGCTTTCGACCATGCCCGCCATCGGCACCCCGAGGCTGTTGTACATCTCGCGGGCTCCGATCAGGCCGATGTCCTGGATCTTTTCGGTGCTGCCGGCAAGCACACCGTAGGTGACCAGGCGGAGGTACCAGCTGAAATCGCGCAGGCACTGGGCCCGTTGGCGCTGGCCATAGGCATTGCCGCCCTGGGCCACGTATTCGGGCTTGCGCAGAAACAGCTGCCGCGCCGCCTCATTGACGATCTTTTTCTCGTTTTCCGTGAGCACGCGGGCGACACGAATGCGCTGGTTTCCGCCGGAGAGGTACTCCGCCATGGAGCGCAATTCACCGCCGCTGGGGTAGCGCAACTGATCATCGGCTTGCAGGATCAGGTCCCTGACGACGCTCATCGAAAGCACCACGCTGGGGCCGATCTTACCGAGAAGAGTCCCTCGCGATGGCCGCAAGCGCCTTTGTGTAACGGCCCTTTGCATCCGGGGGGGCCTTTAGGGTCAGGGGCTGCCCGTTGTGTCGCAGGTCTTTGGATGGCCCTTCTCTTGCCCCCCTCCGGCACGGCCCTGGAGCTGAGCATCACCGGGTTGAACCACCTCGGCGAGGGTGTCGGTCGCTGGGGCGCAGCCACGGAAGGGGGAGGCGAGCGGGGCGTGGTGGTGTTTGTGCCACAGGCCCTGCCCGGTGAGGCGGTGACGGCCCGCGTGACCTACCAGGCCAAAGGCCACGTGGTGGCGGAGCTGATCGAGCGGCACAACACGGCGGCAGAGCGCCGGCGTCCTCCCTGCATCCTTGCCGAGCGCTGCGGCGGCTGCAGCGTCCAGCATCTCGTCGATGAGGCCCAAGCCCGCTGGAAACAGGATCTGGTCCAGCAGGCCTTGCAGCGGATCGGTGGCTTTTCCCTGGCGGTGCAGCCGATCCTGGCGGCGGCTGAGCCGCTTGCCTATCGCAACCGGGCCGTGATTCCGCTGGAGCGAGGGCCCGACGGCACCCTGAGAGCAGGCTTCTACCGCAGCGGCAGCCACAAGATCGTCAATATGAACCGCTGTCCGGTGCTCGATGCGCGCATCGACTCGCTGATCGCGCCACTGAAGCAGGTGCTGGAAGCCAGCGGCTGGCCCGTGGACGCGGACCTGAGCGAAGGCGGTGGTCTTCGCCATCTGGGCCTGCGCGTCGGGCATCACAGCGGCGAGGTGCTGGTGACCCTGATCAGCAGCCACAGCCAGCTGCCCGGGCTGAGCGAACGTGCAGACGCCTGGATGGAGCGCTGGCCTGAACTGGTGGGCGTGTGCCTGAACCTCCAGCCCCTGCCCACCAACACCTTGATGGGTCCGCGCACCGAGGTGATCGCCGGGCGGGGCTGGCTGAGCGAACGCTTCTGCGGGCACGAGCTGCGCATCGCGCCGGACACCTTCTTTCAGGTGCACACCCCCCAGGCCGAGCGGCTGGTGCCGCTGCTGCTGGACGCGCTTGAACCACGCGCCGGACGCACGCTGGTGGAGGCCTACTGCGGCATCGGCACCTTCGGCTTGCCTCTGGCGGCCGCCGGGGCAAGCGTGCGGGGGCTGGAGCTGCACCTGCCCAGCGTTGAGCAGGCCCGGCTCAATGCGGCGCTCAACGGTCTCAATGGGTTGTCGGTGGAGAGCGCCGACGTGGCCACTGCGCTGGTGGAGCTGCTGCCGGAGGCGGATGGGCTGCTGCTCGATCCACCGCGCAAAGGCCTTCCCGAGCAGGTCACGGCCGTGATCCGTGCCTGCCCGCCCCGACGGGTCGCCTACCTCAGCTGTAACCCCGCCACACTTGCCCGCGACCTGGCCCGCCTCACACAGGACGGGGGGCTGACGCTGCAGAGCGTGCAACCCGTCGACTTCTTCCCTCAGACGAGCCACGTGGAGGCGCTGGCGGTGCTGACCGCCAGCTGAGTGTCAGGCCCGCTGCTGGGGATCAGGCTCGCAGCTGGGCGTCGAACTGCTTCTCGACGGCCTGGCGCACCGCCGCGTGGGCCTGCTCCACCTCCGCTTCGGTGAGGGTGCGGCGCGCATCGCGGTAGCGCAGGCGGAAGGCCTGGCTGGCCGCTCCCTCGGCCACCTGGCTGCCGGCATAGCGGTCGATCAGTTCCGCCGACTCCAGCAACGGCCGGCCGGCCTTGCGCATCACCGTGAGCAGCTGGGCAGCCGTAACGCTGGCAGGGATCACCACGGCCAGGTCACGTTCAGAGGCGGGAACGGTGGGATAGGGGCTGAAGCTGGGCTGCCAGCGGTTGCTGCGGGTGGCCGCGCGCAGCAGCGGCTCCAGCGAGAGCTCAAACAGATGGGTGGCTTCCGGCAGGTCGAGGGCTTCGGCCTGGGCCGGGTGCAGTTGTGCAAACCAGCCCACCGCGCGGCCTTCGAGCACCAGCTCCGCCGCCCGGCCCGGGTGCAGCAGCGCATGGCCCTGCAGGGGGCGGTCGTCGCAGGTCAGCGACAACTGGCCGAGAGCCTGCTGCAGGACACCCCGCGCTTCGTAGTACCCCAACGGCCGGGGCTTGCCGGCGCTGCTCCACAGCTCGGAGCGCCGTTCCCCGCAGATCACCCCCGCCAGCTTTGCCTCGCTGATCACATCGGTGTCGGCGGCATCGCCGTTGGCACGGAACACATGGCCGATCTCGAAGGCCCAGAAGCCTGGCTGTGAGGCCTGCAGGTTGCGGCGTGCCGCCAGCAGCAGGTCGTCGATCAGCGAATCACGCAGGTGGCCGTATTCCGCCAGAAGAGGATTGGCCAGCGCCACCCGCTCTGCCGTCGTCAGCCCAATGCCCCTGCTCACCGGGGCCTGGGCCGGCCCGAGCGACAGCGAGCAGCATTCCTGCAGTCCGGCAGCGCAAAGGGCACGGCGCAACAGACGCTCGGCCTTCTGGGCAGGCTCCAGACCGCCAGGGCAGATCGGGTCCGGCAGATGGCTGGCGAAATGGTCGTAACCCACGAGCCGGGCCACCTCCTCGATCAGATCCACCTCCCGCTGCAGATCCATCGCCCGCGACGGGGGCACGGTGACCCACCAGCCCTCCTCGCTGTCCTCCAGCTGGCAGCCCAGGGCCTCCAGGGTGGCCGTGATGCGTTCATCAGCCAGGTCGTCCGCCACGCCATCGACGAGCACGGGACCCAGCAGCTGGTGCAGGGCATCGCGGCGCAAGGCCAGCGGTGGGCGGGGATCCACAGGCACCTGGTGCAGCCAGCGGCCCTGGATCTCGCCGCCGGCCAGCTCCACCAGCAGGGCAGCGGCACGATCCGCCGCCGCCAGGGTGACCTCCCGCGGCAGGCCTTTCTCGAACCGATGGCTGGCATCGGTGCGCAGGCCCACGCTGCGGGCGCTGCGGCGCACCGCCTGGGGCGCGAACACAGCGGCTTCCAGCCAGATGGCGCCGGTGCCGGGGTGCACCGAGGCGTTGCTACCACCGATCACCCCCGCCAGGGCCACCGGCTGGTTGGCGTAGGTGATCAACAGCGCTTCGGGGGTGAGGCGATGGCTGCTGCCATCAAGCGCCTCGAAGGGCTCGCCGTCGCCGGCCTGACGCACGCCGATGGCGCCGGGATCGGCGCTGGCAGAGCCTGCCGGGCCGAGCAGGGCGAGCCGCTCGCTGTCAAAGGCGTGCAGGGGCTGGCCAAATTCCAGCATCACCAGATTGGTGACATCGACCACGTTGTTGATCGCCCGCAGGCCGGCCCGCTCCAGGCGCTGCTGCAGCCAGTCCGGCGAAGGCCCGACCTTCACGCCGGTGATGGCCGTGAGGCTGTAGAGCCCACCGGCTTCGATCGCGGCGGCGTCAGCAGCCGCCACCGGCAACGGCACGGCGGAGACCTGCGGAGCCGGCGCTGTGAGCGTGAGCGCTGCGCCGGTGAGGGCCGCCACCTCGCGGGCGATGCCCTGCATCGAAAGCCCATCGGGGCGGTTGGCGGTGATCGCCAGCTCCAGCACCTGATCGTCAAGACCGAGGCTGGGTCCCACCGGGGTGCCCAGGGGCGGCACGTCGCTGAGCAAATCGTCGAGCACGGCGATGCCATCGCTGCTTTCGGGCAGTCCCAGCTCCCGCAGCGAGCAGATCATGCCGCTGCTGGCCACGCCACGCAGTTCGGCGGGTTTGATGGTGAGATCCACCGCCGGCAGGTGGGCGCCCACCAACGCCACGGGCACATGGATTCCGGCCCGCACATTGGGGGCGCCGCAGACGATCTGCAGCAGGTCGTCGCCTGGAGCGGCCGAGAAACGCACCCGGCAGACGCTGAGTTTGTCGGCGTTGGGATGGGGGCTGCGCTCCTCCACGAAGCCCACCACCACGCCGGCGGCGCGGGCAGCAAGATCCTCGATCGCATCGACTTCAAAGCCGGCCATCGATAGACGTTCGGCCAGTTCAGCGGCGGGCATGGAGCAGGCCACCAGCTCCCGCAGCCATTGGAGCGAGACCTGCATCGAATCCACGGCGTCGAGTCGCCGAGATCCTAATGACCGGCCCGGTGCAGGCCGGAGAGTATGTTGTTCAGCTGTCAGCTCGCCTCGCTTCAGCGGCGCACGTCCTTCCATGGCAAAGAACAAGGGCGTCCGGCTCGTGATCACTCTTGAGTGCACCGAATGCCGGTCCAACCCCGCCAAGCGGTCTCCTGGTGTGTCTCGTTACACCACCCAGAAGAACCGCCGCAACACCACCGAACGGCTCGAATTGAAGAAGTTCTGCCCTCACTGCAACAAGAGCACGAACCACAAGGAGATCAAGTGAGTGAGGGCTGGCGGTGATGACCGCCAGCCCCACAGCTTTTCCTCTCCCCACGTCTTCTTCCTTTCTGCCCTTCCCCATGTCCAGCTCCTTCTTCAAGAAGCGTCTTTCGCCCATCAAACCCGGCGATCCGATCGACTACAAAGACGTCGATCTGCTCAAGAAGTTCATCACCGAACGCGGCAAGATCCTGCCCCGCCGGCTCACCGGGCTCACCGCCCAGCAGCAACGCGACCTCACCAATTCCGTGAAGCGCGCCCGCATCCTGGCGCTGCTTCCCTTCGTGAACCCCGAGGGCTGAGTTCGCCTTGGCGTTTCAGCCCGGCGACCTGGTCGGTCTGAACGGCTCCAGGGGGCCTGAGCTTGCCGTCATCGACACCCTGTCCGGCAGCAAAGCGGCCCTGCGGGTCGGCTTTGAGGCCAGACGCCAACAGGTGCCGTTGCGTGAGCTTGATCCCCTGGTGTCGTTGCCAGGCACCTTCAACCCGCCCGCCTCTATGGTCGCCCCCCCCTGGGGGCTCACAGCGGAGCTGCTGCAACAGCAGCGGCCCTCCAGCCGTGATCTCGGCGCCGCTTGGCTGCTGCTCAGTGAGCCGGCGTCGCCTGCCGCCGCCGGGGCTTCTTCCCATGGCGCACCTCCTGCGGCCATGCCACTGGAGGAGCTCGTGGCCCTGGTGGCCCCTGCCGACACACCGGCGGCTCGAGCCGCCTGCTGGTTGGTCCTGCAGCACCAGGAGCAGCACTTTTTTCGCTGGCGCCACGGCGCGGTTCAGCCCCGCACGCTGCGGGATCTCCGCCAGCTGCGCCGTGAGCGTCACCTCGAACGCCTGAGCCGGCTGCACGAACAGCGCTGGCAAGCCTTGCTGCAGCAACGTCAGCCGCTCGATCCGAGCAGCCTCGACGCCCAGGCCCGTGCCCAGCTCGACCACCTGCTGGCCCTGGCCGGCGGGGATACCACCACGCCATTGCCGGTGGCCCTGCGCCAGGCCCTGCACGGCGCCCACTGCAGTGCGGAGCCGGGGGCGGTGCGACGCCTGCTGGTGGATCTGGGCCAGTGGGAGCCCCACGCACTCCCCTCGCTGCAGCGCACCGTGTGGGAACAGGGCTTCGTGCCCGAGCTGCTGGCCGAGGCCGAGCGGTTGATCGCTGCCGCCGCTGACCCGCAACCCGGCGACGACCAGCGCCGCGACCTCACCACCCTGCGCACCTACACCCTCGACGATCCCGACACCCTGGAGATCGACGACGCCCTCTCCCTGGAGCAGCTGGGCGATGGCCGTCAGCGTCTGTGGGTGCACATCGCCGATCCTGGGCGGCTGGTGCCACCGGAGTCGCCCCTGGATCTGGAGGCACGACGCCGCGCCTCCAGCCTCTACCTGGCCGACCGGGTGGTGCCGATGTTTCCCTTTCCTCTGGCCACCGGCCCCTTCAGCCTGCGCCAGGGTCACCGTTGTGCCGCCTGGAGCACCGCGATCGAGCTGGATGACGAAGGTGCAGTGGCTGCCGTGGAGATTGTGCGCAGCTGGGTGCTGCCCACCTATCGCCTCTCCTACGCCGACGGCGATGCCCTGATCGAACTGGCTCCAAAGGAAGAACCGGATCTGGCCAGCATCGACGCCCTGCTGGAGCGCCGTCGCAGCTGGCGTGTGGCCCAGGGTGCCCTGCAGATGGAGCAACCGGAGGGCCGCATCCGCGCGGTGGACGGGCAGACAAGCGTGGAGATCACCGACCCGAGCCCGGCCCGGGCGCTGGTGGCCGAAGCGATGATCCTCAACGGCGCCGTGATCGCCGCCTATGGCGTGAGCGAGGGTCTGGCCCTTCCTTACCGGGGCCAGCCCAGCGCCGAGCTGCCGCCCGCTGCCCAGTTGGAGGCCCTGCCCCCTGGTCCGGTGCGACACATGGCCCTGCGCCGCTGCCTCACCCGAGGTGTCACCGGTGTGCAGCCCTGCCATCACTTCAGCCTCGGGCTGAGCGCCTACGTGCAGGCCACCTCACCGATCCGTCGCTACGCCGATCTGGTGGTGCAACGCCAGCTGGCGGCCCATCAGCAGCACCAGCCGCCCCTGGATGGAACCGACCTCGGCGCCCTGCTCGATCAACTCGATCCGCCGCTGCGGGAGGGGGTGCAGATCAGCCGCGAAGACCAGCGCCACTGGCAGCAGGTGTGGTTTGAGCAGCACCCCCAGGAACGCCTGGAGGGGGTGTTCCTGCGCTGGCTGCGGGAGCAGGACCGGCTGGGCCTCGTGCATCTCGAAGCGCTGGCGCTGGACGTGGCTGCCCGCTGCCCCGCCGCCGCCGAACCTGGCACCACCCTCACCGTGCACGTGCAGATGGTGGATTCGCTGTCGGATCTGCTGCGCCTCGAGGCGCGCTGAGGGGGCCTCAGGCGATGGCCAGCGCAGGCGTCAGTCTGCGACGAGCCGTGACACCCGCAGCCAGGGCCCCCAGGGATTGGCGCAGCCGATCAGCTGCACCGTGCGAGGTCGCTCAACAGCGGCCAGCCAGTGGTGCAGACCGGGTTCGAGCGTGATCACAGGCCAGGGGCGCTTGCCGGTGTCGAGGAAAAAGCCGCCGTTGCCATCGCTCTGCAGGCTGCCCTGGAACAGGCGTTCGTGGGGCTCCGCTGGGGCAACACCGGGATCCGTTGGCGCGGCGCCAAGCAGCTCGCCGCCCGGCGACAGGCGCTCGGGCGCGGCCAGCGCCGCGTGCTGGCGCAGGCGCCACTCGGGGTGATGCCAGGGGGTGTCCCAGAGCGGTAGCGGCCCGGCAGGCGCCTGCGGGTCGTTGATCAGGGCCTCCTGCAGCTGGCGCACCGGCAGCTCGGCCGGCAGCAGTGCGTGGGCCACGCACAACGCCGCCGCCGCTCCCGCCGCCTGGCCGATGTTGAGGATCAGCGGCTGCAGCCGGGTAGCGCCGTTGGCCATGTGGCTGGTGCTGAAGGACTTGTCGGCGGCCAGCAGGTTGTCGAGGTCGGCGCACACCAGTGCGCCATAGGGAATCGTGAAGGGGGTGCCGCTCCAGCGTCCGCCCCAACGGCAGCTCTTCGGGGCCAGGGGCCAGTCAGGGCCGGGGTAGTGGTGATCGTTGGGGTAATTGCCCACGGCAATGGAGCTGATCGTCCCGTCTGGGCCTGTGGCCAGCGGGGCCAGGCGTGCCTCGGCTGTGCCGCCGGCGCAGGCCTGGGGCAACAGATCCCCTTCAGTGACAGTGGCCAGACCGTGCAGGCGACGGCCCTCGCGCCAGTAGGGCATCAACGCCAAGGCCGAGGAGCCCTGCAGGGCCGCCGCTGCCGCCGCCTCCGGGAACACCGCCGCCGTCTTTACCCAGCCGTCACTGGCTTCGCCCAGGGCCGCCGCAAACGCGAGGCTGTGGGCCCGCATCTCCGCCTGCAGCGCCTGCTGCTGCTGCGGATCGGCGCTGAAGGCCCGCTCCAGCCCGTCGTGCCAGTCATTGCCGTGCAAGGGCCAGTTCAGCATCACCAGCCCGCCCGGCAGGCGCCCATAGGTGAGCGTGCGCAGCAGGCCGTGGGCCTCGGTGGAGCGCGCGAAGGGTGGGGCCGGCGGCCGGCCGGAGGGGCAGGGGCCCTGCCCGAGCTGGCCCAGCACCACCCAGGTGGGCGACTGCACCGGCTGCCGTTGGAAGAAGGCGTCGTTTTCCAGCTGTTGCTGTGGCGGAGCGCTGGGTTCTCCCCACTGTTCGCGGGGTTCCCAGCCGCAGCGGAACGGCACCTCCGCCAGGGGCAGCAGATCGCCTCGGTCGCTGCCATCGATCAGCACCTCCAGAGCGATCGACTGGGGCTCGTGCTCCCGCTCGATCTCCACGGCGGTGACCCGCCGTCCCTGGCGCCGTACGCCGCGCAGCGTGCAGCACGGCCACCAGCGCAGGCGCGGTTCTGCCGCCACCCAGCCGCGCAGGATCCGTTCGGCCGTGGCCGGCCGCCAACCGAAGCAGCTCACCCAGTTGTGATCGAGCCCTTCGGCTTCCGCCTGCTGCAAGGCCCGCAGCAGCGCCCCCCAGAGACCGGTCTGCCAGGGGGTGAGCTCATTGCCGTCGGGCGCGCAGACCCCTGCAGCGCTCACCATTCCCCCCAGCCAGCCGCCGGGGGTGAGCAGCAGGGTGTCGGCGCCGGCGCGGGCCGCCTGCAGCGCCGCTGCCACGCCGCCACTGCCACCGCCCCAGACCACCACCTGGGCTTGTTCCGCTGCGGCGCCCATCAGCGGCAACCGGGCAGCGGAAGGCGGTCACACAGAAGCAAGGCCATCGGCGGCAGGGCGGCTGGTGGGGAAAGGTTGTCAGAGTGCCCGAAAGTGCTGAGGCACCGCTGGCAGAAAGGCCTGCGCCAAGAGACGCTCGGTAGGATCCGTCGCCGGCGCAGGGCCGCTTTGGCGGGCCAGCGAGCCCTTGATCCCCGCCGAATGACTTACACGCTCACCACCCCCCTTTACTACGTCAACGACAAGCCGCACCTCGGCAGCGCTTACACGACCCTGGCCTGTGACGCCCTGGCCCGTTTCCAGCGCCTCCAGGGGGAACGGGTGATCTTCATCACCGGCTGCGACGAGCACGGCCTGAAGATCCAACGCACCGCCGAGCAGGCCGGGCTCACCCCCCAGGCCCACTGCGACCGCGTCAGCGCCCAGTACCGAGAGCTGTGGCAGGCGTGGGAGATCAGCAACGACCGCTTCATCCGCACCACCGATCCACGCCATCGCCAACTCGTGGATCAGTTCTTCCGGCGGGTCGAGGCCGCCGGCGACGTGGTGGAGGGCCGCCAGCAGGGCTGGTACTGCGTGGCCTGCGAGGAATTCAAGGACGAGGCCGCCGGCGCCGATTCACCCAACTGCAGCATTCACCACCGCCCGCTCGAGTGGCGCGATGAAACCAATCTCTTCTTCCGGCTCTCGCGCTACCAGCAGCCGATCGAGGAGCTGATCCGCCGTCCTGGCTTCATCGCCCCGCCCGGCCGGCAGAAGGAGGTGGAGAACTTCGTGCAGCAGGGCCTGCGCGATTTCTCGATCTCCCGCCTGAACGTGCCCTGGGGGCTGCCGGTGCCGGGCCATGAACCGCAGACGTTCTATGTGTGGTTCGATGCGCTGCTGGGCTACCTCACCGCCCTGCTGGAGCCGGGTGATGCCCCCGATCTCGATCTCCTCAGCCAGCGGGGCTGGCCGGCGTCGGTGCATGTGATCGGCAAGGACATCCTGCGTTTTCATGCCGTCTACTGGCCAGCGATGCTGCTGTCGGCTGGCCTGCCGCTGCCCGAGCGGGTGTTCGGCCACGGCTTTCTCACCCGTGAAGGGCAGAAGATGGGCAAGTCGCTGGGCAACGTGCTGGATCCCGCCACCTTGCTGGAGCGCTGTGGGCCCGATGCGGTGCGCTGGTATCTGCTGCGGGACATCGGCTTCGGCGACGACGGCGACTTTCAGCAGCAGCGCTTCACTGACCTGGTCAACAACGACCTGGCCAACACGATCGGCAACCTGCTCAACCGCACCTCCTCCATGGCGCGTCGCTGGTTCGCCGAGGCTGTGCCGCCGGTGAGCAGCGCCGTCACCGATCAGCATCCGCTGGCCCTGGCCAGCGCGGAGGCCACGCAGCGGGTGATGGCGGCACTGGAACGGCTTGATTTCCGCGCGGGGGCGGAGGCGGCGCTGCAGCTGGCGGTGGCCGCCAACGGCTACCTCAACGAGCAGGCCCCCTGGAGTCGCATGAAACGGCAGGAGGGGGTGGAGCTAGTGGCGGATGATCTCTACGCCGTGCTGGAGGCTGCCCGGATCGTGGCCCTGCTGATCGCCCCTTTGCTGCCGGATCTGGCCGGGCGCATGCTGGTCCAGCTGGCGCAGGCCCCCGTGCTCAGCGGTGCGCCTGAGCCGGCCCCCGCCGGCAACCCCGCCAATCCGCCATGGAGCGAACGGCTGCGCTGGGGTGGCTTAGTGGCGGGTACACCCCTGCCTGAGCCGGCGCCGGTGATGGCCCGCCTCGAGCTGGAGGAAGCGCTTTGATCGCTTCCCGCTCCACACGCCGCAGCGGCCTTCTGCTGCTGGTGCTGCTGCTGGGGGTGCCGTTGTTCGGTTGTGCGCGCAGCGCCAGAACGCCGGCCAAACCGCAGCCGTTCGTGTTCCGCGCCCTCAACCTCCGCCAGCAGGATGCCAAGGGACGACCCAGCTGGGAGCTGACCAGCCCTGAAGCCCGCTACGACCTGCAGCGCCGCGTGGCCACCGCCAGGCAACCGCGCGGTGTGATCTATGCGGCCGGCAAGCCGCGCTACCGCATCCAGGCCGGCAGCGGCACCGTGATCAACGACGGCGAGGTGATCCAGCTGGAGGGGAAGGTGAGCATCGTGGTGATCGGCCCCCAGGGCGCCACGATCACGGGCGATCGCGTCCGTTGGACGCCATCCCGCTCCCTGATTGAGATCAGCGGGAGGCCCGTTGCCACCGACCGCTCCACCCGCCTGACGGCGGATCGCGCCCGTTTCCTGATCGCCGAAGACAAGTTGGAACTGCGCGGATCTCCCCGTCTGCTCCAGCCGGGCCTCAACCTGCTCACCCGCGAAGCCGACTGGTATCCGCCGAGCGGCAATCTGAAGGCGGCCGGGCCGGTGCTGGCGCTGAGGCAGCAGCCCGGCAAGCCCGCCCAGCGCCTCACCGCATCAGCACTGGAGGGCAACACGCGCGAGCAGGTGTTCGACGGGATCGCGCCGGTGCAGTTCCTCGACCCCGCCGCCAAGACGGAGATCGCCGCTGGGCGAACCCGCTGGAACCTCGAGAAGCAATGGATTTCCAGCGCCGAACCCTTCACGGGCCGCTTCGATCAGCTCACGGTGCGCGGCAAGGCACTGGAAGCGAATCTGGCGGACACCACGGCCTTCATCCCCGCCGGCTGCGATGTGCGCCAACCAGGCGAGTGGTTGCAGGCCAACGTCTGCCGGTGGAACTGGACCTCGAAAGAGGTTCAGGCCCAGGGGGCCGTGCGGCTGGAACGCGAGGCGAACCGGCAGATCACCCGCAGCGAGGCGCTCAGCGGCCAGGTGGGCAAAGACGGCACCGTTGAGTTTGTCAGTCCGGGGGCGCGGGTGTTCACCGAGCTCACGGTGCCGCCACGGGCGCCGGGCCCGGCGCGGAAGCGTCCTCCAGTGTCGTTCTGAGCTTGCGAGCCCAGCCCTCCAGCCACAGTTCATCGGCGCGGCAGAAGCATCGTGGCGACCAGCCCCCCACCAGCAACCAGCCCACCGCACCGATGGGTTGCACGATCACGGCTGGCGTGCCCAGCGGCAGGCCGGTGAACTCCTGGCGGCCGGGATAAAGGCGCAGGTCCACCAGCGAAACGCAGCGCTCCGTCCGTCGGGCCCGCTCGCAGATTGCGCCCGGGAAGAAGGGCTCTTCGGCCAGCACCCCGCGGCGCAGAACCACCCGGCCCTGCCAGAACAGCAGCACGCTGGCGGCGGGCGTGGCGGTGAGCAGCATGTGGCTGCCCCAGGCGAGTTCCTGCCGGGCCAGGGGCGGGAGGGCCTCATCAAGTTCCAGCCCCTGGGGCCCGGGCAACTCCACCCGCTCCGGTGCCGCCGGCAGGGCCCGCGTCCATAGCACGGCCACCAGCATCAGGCCCACCGCCATCAGGCTGGCGAGCACGGCTGCCCGCTCCAGAGCGGGAGAAAGGTCGGGTGCCGTGAGCTGGTTGAGCAGGCAGAGCAGCAGGCCGAGCACTCCGGCAGCCAGGCAGAGCCGTGCCGGCGGCGGGAGACCGGCCATGGGATTCTGGCGATTGGAATACGAACGCTGACACATCAGGGCGCGACAGCAGGGCCTGCGGGCGGCAGACTGACAATCACAACTGTGAGGCCCGGTCTTTGCGTCTGCCGCTGCGTCTACTGGCTGCCATCACCGTGTTGCTGCTCCAGTTCCTGCCCGTAGCGGCGGCCTGGGCCGTCGGAGCCAGCGCCTATCCCGCTCTGCCCCAGCAGCACCTGATCGATCCCGCCGAGCTGTTCAGCAGGGCCACGGCGGTGGAGCTGGAACGCCGGCTCAAGGAGCTGCAGGCCGATCACATCGAAGCCCGCCTGGTCACGGTGCAGCGCCTCGACTACGGCCTCGATCTCGAGACCCTCGGCCAGCAATTGATCGACCGCTGGTCCACCGCTTCCAGCGACGACTCCTCCCAGCTGATCCTGCTGATCGATTCTCAGACGAACACTGCCGCCGTGGTGGCCAGTGACACCCTGCTGGACCAGCTTCCTGAATCCCTGCTGCGCAACACCGCCGATCGCACCATGGCGATTCCAATCCGGTTGGGATCACGCTACCGACAGGCCTCACTCGATGCCCTCGACCGCATCACGGCCGTGCTGGCAGGCGGCGAAGACCCTGGCCCGCCGCTGGAGCAGGTGATCGTGCCAGTGGAGTCGAACATCCCCACCCAGGAGGAAACGGCCTCCAGCAATGGTTTCACCTGGATCGTCGTGCTGTTGGTGGTGGGCACGGTGGTGCCGATGCTCACCTGGTGGGTTTTCTCCCGCTGAGCACCCATGGGTCTGAACGACTGGATGGGAACCTTCGGGAAGGCCCGCACCAAGGATCTGCGCAGCAATCTGGAGCGCGCCTATGAGGCCGCCCTGCTGATCCAGAACATTGAGCTCGAATACTTCAACGACCGCCCTGTGCGGCCGGAGCTTGAGCTGAGCATGCCGGCGTCGGTGCAGGCGCAGATGATGCGGCGGTTTCGCAGTTCACTGGAGCTGTGCCGGCAGGTGGTGGAGGAACTCCAGCCCCGCCGCCACGAACTCGATCCCCAGGAGCTGCGGCAGTTCCAGCTGATTGAAACAGTCGAGGGGCGCTACTCCAACCGCAAGCCGCTCTCCACCCTCACCCGCTCGCCGGAGTTGTTGCCCCGCAGCCTGATGGGGTTGATGGAGAAGGTGCGCCGCCAGCTGGATCCCCAGGCGGAGGCCACCGTGGTGGCTGGCTTTCGCCGGCGCCGCGATTCCACGCTGGTGTCGCTGCGCATCCTGCTGCTGCTGGTGCTGGTGCCGCTGCTGATGCAGCAGGCCAGCCGCACCTTCGTGATTTCGCCCTTGGTGGATCGCTTCGCGCCCGACGTGCCCTTCCTCACTTACCCCAAGCCGCAGCTTGAAGAGGCGGCTGTGGAGAAGCTGCGTGTGTACAAAGCGGAGCTGGAATTCGATGCCCTGCTCAAGGGCGAAGACCTCCCCGATCCGGCGGCGATGCACAAGGCCCTGGCCAGCCGCGCCGCCGAACTGAAGGAAGAAGCGGATGGACAGAGCACCCTGGCGATCAAGAACGTGCTCTCCGATGCCTTCGGGCTGCTCAGTTTCGGGCTGGTCTGCCTGCTGGCCCGTGAGGACATCCGGGTGCTGCGCGGCTTTCTGGACGAACAAGTGTATGGCCTGAGCGACAGTGCCAAGGCCTTTGCAATCATTCTTTTTACCGACATCTTCGTGGGATTTCACAGCCCGGAAGGCTGGACTGTGTTGCTCGATGGTGTAGCCACCCACCTGGGACTACCGGTGAGAGAGAACTTCGTGATGCTCTTCATCGCCACCTTCCCGGTGATTCTGGCCACGATCTTCAAGTATTGGATTTTCCGCTATCTCAACCGTGTGTCCCCATCTTCTGTGGCCACGCTGCGCAACATGAATGGCGGGGGCTGACGCCATGCTCACCCTGGTGACCGGTCCGAGCCGGAGCGGCAAGAGCCGCTGGGCCGAGCACCTGGCCCTGCATTCGGGCCGGCCGGTCACCTACATCGCCACCGGCCCCCGCCTCGAGGACGATGCCAACTGGAGCGAGCGGCTGGCCCTGCACCGCCGCCGCCGGCCGGCCGACTGGCCTACCTGGGAGGTGGAAGGGCAGCTCAGCGCCGCGCTGGAGCGGGCGCCCGCTGAGCGACTGCTGCTGATCGACTCGCTCGGCACCTGGCTGGCGCACCACCTCGAACTGGACACAGGCGCCTGGGAGCAGGAACAGCAGCATCTGCTGTCGGCGTTGCAGCGTTGCCGCGCCGCCGCGCTGATCGTGTCTGAGGAGACTGGCTGGGGTGTGGTGCCCCCCACGGCGATCGGCGGGCGCTTCCGGGATCGGCTCGGGGCGCTGCAGCAAGAGCTGCTGCCCCGCTGCAACGAGGCCTGGCTGGTGGTGCACGGGCGGGCGATCGATCTGCTGCGGCTGAGCAGGCCGGTGCCGGAGCTCTGAGCCATGCCGCGCGTGGTGCTGTTTGAGCCGGAGATCCCGCCGAACACCGGCAATGTGGCGCGCACCTGTGCGGCCACCGGCTGCGAGCTTCACCTGATCGAACCGCTGGGCTTCCAGATCGATGACCGGCAGCTGAAGCGGGCGGGCCTGGACTATTGGCCCTGGGTGCAGCTGCACCGCCACGCCAACCTGGTGAGCTTCGAGCAGCACCGCCGCAGGTGCGGTGGGCGCCTGGTGGCCTTCAGCAGCCAGGTGGACCAGCCCTACACCTCCTTCGCCTTCCGAGACGACGACTGGCTGCTGCATGGGCGTGAATCGAGCGGCCTGCCGCCGGATGTGCTGGCCGCCGCCGATGCCAGGCTCACCGTGCCGATGCCGGGCTCGGTGCGCAGCGGTGGTGGGGTGCGCAGCCTCAACCTCTCCGTGGCCGCCGCCGTGGTGTTGTTTGAGGCCATTCGCCAGTTGGGGACAGGGATCTCCAGCACCGCCAGGGACGCTTGAACCCCGTTCGCTCCGGCCTTCAGGTTGTCTAAAGGAGTTCAGGCCGCTACTGTCGGCGCGACCCGGGGGGTGGCGGCTTCTCCACCGGGTTTTGTCCAATGGGTGAATTTGCATGAAGCCTTCGCAACTGATCCTGCCTCTGATGGGAGCCCTCCCGGTTCTCTCTCTGGTGGCTGCTGCGGCCATCCCTGGCATCGCCGACTCCCGCTCCAGCGGGGTTGATGAGCTGTCTGCCGGCTTCGGGGATGCTCTGGGGCTGACGGCCGAACCCAAAGCGGTCCAGCAGCTCGCCTCGCTCCCCAAGGCCAGCGACAGGGTGTGGATCCAGGTGCGCGCAGAGGTCACCCTGGATGAGCTCGCTCAGCAGCTGCGCATCCAGGAAACGCCCCTGGCCCGCATGAATGATGTGACCGAAGACCACAGGTTCAGCCAGGGCGACTGGCTGGTGATCCCTGGACGGGACACCAACCGGGCCCGCAGCGTGGCCGCCCTCGATCCCGAGCAGATCCGGCGCTCCGCCCCGCTCTCCGAGCTGCCACCCCTGGAATCCACCGGAGTGGTGCGCTTCGGCGACAGCCTGATGAAGCTCGCCAAGCGCTACAACCTCACGATTCAGGAGCTGCTGCGGCTGAACCCCGGCCTAGAGGCCGCCCGGCTCGTGGCCGGTACCCAGGTGCGGCTGGCCCGTTCCGCCCCCGGCCGCACCCGGATGGTGCTCGGGCTCAATCCCGTGGGCAGCGGCGGGCTCAGCTGGCCGGATCTCCCCTCCTTCGGTGGCCGTCCAGAGGTGGAGCAAGGCCCCACCCAGGGCGACGCCACCTGGATCTGGCCCACCAGAGGGGTGTTCAGCTCCGGCTTCGGCTGGCGCTGGGGGCGCATGCACAAAGGCGTCGACATCGCCAACAACGTCGGCACGCCGATTGTGGCCGCCCGCTCCGGCCAGGTGGTCTTTGCCGGCTGGCATGACGGGGGCTACGGCTACCTGGTGGAGATCCAGCACAGCGACGGCAGCAAGTCGCTCTATGCCCACAACAGCCGCCTGATGGTGAGAGTCGGCCAGATGGTGGGCCAGGGAACCGTGATCAGCTCGATGGGCAGCACCGGACGCAGCACCGGGCCTCACCTCCACTTCGAGATCCATCCTCCCGGCCGTGGTGCCGTGAATCCCCTGGAGTTCCTCCCCGGCCGCGCCTGAGACGCGCCGCACGGGAGGCGTCGGGCCGTCGTTTAAGCTCTCCACACAAGGCTCGGTAGCTCAGCTGGTTAGAGCGTGGGATTCATAACCCCAAGGTCGGGAGTTCAAGTCTCCCCCGAGCCATTGCCCTGAAAATCGATCCAACCCAGTGGTAGATCCGGTGGCACTTCAATTCTTTGACATTGATGGTTTGACATCCTTGTCACCTCAATGGGTTGACAGCTGACGTTGGCGAGACTTTGTTGGCGCCTGAAGCTGGCGAGCTCTGCTGAGCGCTCTGCACGGCTCGGCCAATGACTCAATCCCGGCCCTGCGTGCCGGGGCGTGCGAATCAGCCAGCACTCAAGTTGGGTCCGCATGAAAACGGGATGGGTCCCATCCGGGGTTGGTTCCATCCGCGGTGGATTGACTGTGGGGTGCGTTCAATCCGCGGGGGATCAATGTTGGGTGGGTTCCATGCGGGGTGAACGTGATCGTCTCTCTCGCTTCCTGAATCAACCTGCCGCTTTCTGACTCAGCGTCTCGCTTTCTGATTCAGGCTCTCGCTATCTGAGTCACCATCGCGCATCGCCGCGTGATCTCAGCGCATTTCGATGGCGTTCAGGCGCTCACGAAAGCTGGGGGCGGAATTGGCTGAAGCGGCTCCGTAATCCGAGGTGGTGTTCGCAGCCTCGCTGGCGCCACCACGGGCACCGGAGCGCCTTGAGGAGGATGAGGAACCACGGCCACGGCGTGCCGGGCTGCCATCGGCCTGGGGACGCTGAATCGGGTGGGAGACGATTTCGCTGCGCAGCTGGCTGAGCAGACGGAAATGCCCGGTGGCGTTGTACTTGCGAAGCAGGACGGGATCCCAGGACATCAGGGCAGGCAAAAGAAAAGGACCACCGAAACCGGGTGCGCTCCAGGCTGGCGTTCGGTGCTGCGGACAGGAGCTGACGAAGCAGCCTGCCACCTCACCTGCCTACCGCGCCAACGACCCCATTCAGGCATGCAGCCAGTGTTTTATGACAAAAGTTCTTGACCCGCTGCGCTTGGCCGGCAAGGGCTGCCCTGATCCGTCTGGCTGAGGCCCCTGCTGATCGGCTGCGAGCGCCGCTGATCCGCGCCACGGCCGCTGCAGACAGACAGCGCTGGATACAGTGATAGAGACGGCAGGAACATCGCGGCACACCTCCTATCGCAGCTGCAATCTCCGGCTTCCGGCGTGATGCTGTCGCCGGCGGCCATAGCCTCCCCAACCTTCCCGTCCCTGAGCATCTCTCCGCCATGACGATCAACGCCTCCCTGCGCGTGGGTCAGCAGGCGCCCGACTTCACCGCCACCGCCGTGGTGGACCAGGACTTCAGCGAAATCCAGCTGTCGCAGTACCGCGGCCGGTATGTGGTGCTGTTTTTCTATCCGCTCGATTTCACCTTCGTCTGCCCCACGGAGGTGACAGCCTTCAGCGATCGGCACGCAGAGTTCGCCGCACTTGGCGCTGAGGTGCTGGGCGTCTCAGTCGACAGCCAGTACAGCCACCTGGCCTGGATCCAGACCTCGCGCCAGGACGGTGGTGTCGGCGAAATCGCCTATCCGCTGGTGGCCGATCTCAGGAAGGAGATCGCCCGCGCCTACGGCGTGCTCGACGAGGAGGTCGGTGTGGCGCTGCGGGGCCTGTTCCTGATCGATCCGGACGGCATCGTTCAGCACGCCACCATCAACAATCTCTCGGTGGGTCGCAGCGTGGAGGAAACCCTGCGCGTGCTCAAGGCCTTCCAGCACGTGCAGGGGCATCCCGGTGAGGTGTGCCCCGCCAACTGGATGCCGGGCGCTGCGACCATGAAGCCCGACCCGGTCGGCAGCAAGGAGTACTTCGCCGCCCACGGCTGAGCTACCCCCTGCCACCGCCTTGGCGGTCAGCCCAGCAGCGAGGCCAGCAGGCGGGTGCCGTCTGTGCCGCCGGTGATCGGGTCGCAGGCCCGCTCCGGGTGGGGCATCAGACCCAGCACATTGCCTTGGGCGTTGCAGAGGCCGGCGACATTCCCCACCGAACCGTTGGGGTTGGCGGCGTAACGCAGCACCACCCGGCCTTCCCCCTCCAGCTCCGCCAGCGTGTCAGCGTCGGCCTGGAAGCAACCTTCGCCGTGGGCGATCGGCAGGCTGATCTGCTCACCTTCGCTGTAGTGGCGCAGCCACTGGGAGGCGCCCGGGTGCACCGTGAGCGGAGCCGCTTCACAGAGAAAGTGCAGCTGGCGGTTGCGCGTGAGCGCTCCGGGCAACAGGCCCATTTCTGTGAGCACCTGGAAGCCGTTGCAGATGCCCAGCACCGGGCCGCCACGGGCCGCGAAGCTGGCCAGTTCGCTCAACAGCGGCGAGACATGGGCAATGGCGCCGCAACGGAGATAGTCGCCATAGCTGAACCCGCCGGGCAGCACCACCGCATCGATGCCCTCCAGGCTCGACTCCTCGTGCCAGAGGAAGCGGGTGGGAATGCCGAGGCATCCTTCCGCCGCCCAGCGCACATCCCGATCGCAGTTCGAACCGGGAAACACCACCACTCCGATCGTCATGACCCGGCGCCCTCCACGGGCTTGAGCTGCTCGAGGCACCAGTTCTCGATCACCGGATTGGCCAGCAGGCGATCGCTGAGCCGCTCGATCGTGCTGCGCGCGGCGTCGAGATCCGGCGCATCGAGTTCCACCTCCATCGCCTTGCCAATGCGCAGACGCGTGATGCCATCGACGCCGAGCCGCTGGGCGGCGGCTCTGGTGGCTTCTCCTGCCGGATCGAGAACCGATGGTCTCAGGGAGACCAGCACACGGGCTTGAAAGCGGGGCACCGGCAGGGATGTCGTTTGTTAAATCTTGGCAGCTTGCCTCCCCCTCGGGACCAGCGCCGAAGCATGGTCAAAACAGAGGTGGGCGTTGGAAGCGATGCAAGCGACAGGCGCCAGCCAACCCTGCCTGGGAGCCCGGCTGGCCCGGGCGGGGATGGTGGCGGTGTTGATCGCGATGGCAGGCACCGCTCTGCTTGCTCCGGCCCTGGCACAGGTGCAGCGGGTGCCCCTGCGCTGCCGGCTGGCCGATGGCCCCTGGCTTCCCTGCGTGATGACGGTGGAAGCGGTGGGTGAGCGCTGGAGGTTGCGCTTCGACAACACACAGCTGAGCTTCCGCCACGATGGCAAGGGTGTGGTGGAGATGCAGCGACCAGCCGGCAGCTGGGAGACGGTGAAGGCCCGCTGGAGCGAGGATCAGGCCCTCTGCTGGGACGGCATCTGTGCCCAGGGGGACATCCCCCTGGACTGAACCGACCATCGGATTTAGTCGGCTGGAAGATTTGGTCGGCTGGAAGTGGATGGCACACCTGGGAAGGCTGTGAATGGATCACAGACAAGCCGCCATCGAATGGATCGCAGGCAGGCCGCCTGAGCTTGGCTGCGAGCCTGCTCAGGCGGCCTGCCTGCGTCGGGTGCCTTCGATCGCCTGCAGCAGCAAGCTGCGCTCGACACGCAGCCCGAGCGCCACCAGCTCAAGCCGACCCTCGTGGGGGCTGCCAGGGGAGCCAATCTCCCTGGGTGCGGGGGCTATCGGGCCTGCGGGGGCTGCCCTCTGTGCGTCGTGGTCCTCGTACCAGCAATCGAGCCGCGGACCAACCGCCTGGATCTGCAGAGGCCGTCGTTTGCCGGGCTGAATCAGCCAGCCCTTGAGGCGCAGCAGGGCCTGGTGCTGGATCTGCTCCAGGAGCGTGGCTTCAAGGGCCTCACGATCGAAGGAGCCAGCGAGCTGAATCGCCACCGATTGCATGGGCACGTGGGTGTGGTCGTGATGCTCGTGGTCGTGATGACCGTGATCGTGGTCGTGATGGTGGTCGTGGGAGGCCTCGCCATGGGGGCCAGGAGCCGGCGCGACGGCTGGGCGATCCAGGCCCAGCAGCAGCTCGGGCGGCACCTGACCGCGCTGCATTGGCAACACCTGGGCGCCGGGGCGGCAGGAGGCCTGAAGGCGCCCGCGCACCCGGTCCAGCTCTGCAGGCGTGAGGCGGTCGCCGCGGCTCACCAGCACCAGATCAGCCGCCCGCAACTGGTCCTCGAACAACTCCTCCAGGTCGGAGAGATGATCAAGGCTGGGGTCGGCAGCCCGCTGCCGCTCAAGCGCGGCGGGGTCGGCCACCACACTGCCGCCGGCCAGCGCTTCACCATCCACCACCGTCACCACGCCGTTGACGCGGGTGCGGGTGCGGATGTCGGGCCACTTGAAGGCCTGCACCAGGGGCTCGGGCAGCGCCAGGCCGCTGGTTTCCACCACGATGCCGTCAAGACGATCAGCGGACGCCAGCAGCTTCTGCATCGTCGGCAGAAAATCGTCCTGGACGGTGCAGCAGAGGCAGCCATTGGCGAGCTCCACCAGCCGGCCATCGAGCTCCTCCTCCGGGCAGAAGCCGCAGCTGCGCAGCAGGTCACCGTCGATGCCGACTTCGCCGAATTCATTCACCAGCACCGCCAGGCGCAGACCGCTGGTGGTGAGCAGATGGCGCAGCAAGGTGGTTTTGCCCGCGCCGAGGAAGCCCGTCACCACGGTGACGGGGAGACGCCGTTGCATGGAGGCTGTCATCTCAGGGCACCAACGCGGACCAGGCGAACGTGGAGCCCACGCCGATCAGCACGCCGGCCGCCAGCATCAACCGCGCCGGAGCGAGGCCCGCGCGCCAGCGCTGCACCAACGTGAGCGCCAGCCACAGCAGGGCGCCCTGGCTGATCAGCAGGCCCAGCAGATACCAAACCACGGAGGCGGGCTGCCAGCCGCTCACGGCATCACTGAGCACATAGCCGTGCAGGGCGAAAGCGGGCAGCAGGGTCCAGACAGGCAACCGTTGGATCACCACCAGCCCCACCACCACCAGCGACAACGCCACCAGCGCTTCGGCGCCAGGCAGGGCGGGCAGCAGCAGGCCAAGGCCGGTGGCCGTAAGCCCCACGGCAAGCAGAGCGAGCACCCAGCGCAGGCGCTGCACCAGGCCCACCAGGCCGAGCGCCAGCAGAAACAGCAGGTGATCCGGACCCAGCAGCGGATGACCGATGCCGCTGAGCAGACCCGCCAGCGGGCCCTCCTTCAGGGCGAAGGTTTCCATCAGGTGGTGGGCAGCTGCGGGGGTGGCCAGCAGTGGCACGAGCAGCAGCGGCACGACCAGGAGTGGCGCGAGCTGCAGGGCGCCAGACAACAGCAGAGGGCTGGCTGGCTGGGCCGCACGACGGCCTGGGCCAGCAGCCCGGGGTTGAAGAAACATGGCTCGACCGGTCCTCGCCGGAACTGGATGGGTTGAAACGCCGGCGGGTGTTCTGACTGGCCCTGCCACGAGGACTCGCGGAACAGGCTTCACAGTTGCGGGACAGCGCCGGAATTGCACCGGACTTTCCCCCTTGCCTCCAAGGGATGGATCCCCTGGAACCGGCGAGCCAATCTACCGGCAGCCGAGGCTTTCAACCGTGCTGACGCCGGTGCGGGGATTGACGCCTGCGGCCCTGGCGCAGAGGGCTTTCTGCTGGGTCAGATCGAGCACGGCGTCGCTGAAATCGGCCCCCTCGATCGTGGCCCCGGTGAAGCGGCTCTGCATGAGCATGGCGTTGCGGAGCACCGCACCGCTGAGGTCGGCGTTGTCGAAGCGGGTGGCGAAGGCCACGGCGTCTTCGAGGTCGGCGCCGCTGAGATTGCTGCCCTGCAGATCGCTGGAATTGAACACGGCACCGCGCAGGTTGGTGTCACTGAGGTCGAAGCCCTGCATCGACGCCTTCAGAAACTCCTGCTGCTGCAGGTTGCGGCCATGCATAGCGGGCTGCAGATCCTTCAGCGCCCGCTGGCCGCGCAGCTCCGGTGCCGTGATCGCCAGGGCCGGCGCCAGGGGGCCCACCAGACCCAGCCAGGCGACCGTGACCACCAGCAGGGCAAGCAGGGAGCTGAGCCAACCGGGGCGAGTGAAGGGGGGCAAGAACACACGTACCGTGGGCCCTCAAGTTATGGCAGCCACGGCCGCGGCGCGATCGACATGAGCATGTCCCTGCGGGTGGTGGTGCCGCCCCATCCCCTGATCGGTCACTGGTTGACCCTGCTGCGTGATCAGGACACGCCCCCCTCTCTGTTCGGCACCGCCATGGCCGAGCTGGGCCGCTGGCTCACCTATGAAGCCGTGCGCGACTGGCTGCCCCATCAGCGGGTGACGGTGCAGACACCGCTGGCCAGCACCGAAGGCAGCGTGGTGGACGGCAGCGTGCCCCTGCTGGCGGTGCCGATCCTGCGGGCGGGCCTGGGGCTGTGGCAGGGGGCCCAGGCCGTGCTGCCCACGGCCCGGGTCGCCCACGTCGGCCTGCGCCGCAATGAAGCTGATGCCAGGGCCTCCTGGTACTACGACGCGCTGCCCGAAACAATCGGCCCCCAGGTGGGGGTGCTGGTGTTCGATCCGATGGTGGCCACCGCCGGCAGCCTGGTGCAGGTGCTGGAACGGCTCGAGAGCAAAGGGGTGAGCGGTGACCGGCTGCGGGTGATCACGGCCCTGGCGGCCCGGCCCGGGCTCAACACCCTGGGGCAGCGCTTCCCCCACCTCACCCTCTACACCGCCTGCATCGACGCTGACCTGGATGCCGACTTCCGCATCGTCCCGGGCCTCGGCGATGCCGGTGATCGTCTGTTCGGCACCCCGGCGGCGGCCATTCCCTGATGCCTGCAGCAGGCGCGGCTCCAGCCCTCCTCTGTCGTGCTCGGCCAGACCGTGGCGCCCAGGCCCAGACCTAGGCTCACGGGCCATTGCTCCCCTGGCATGGGACTGGCTGTCGCCGCTTCACCGCCCCCGGCCCGTGCCCTCGGGCAGGAAGGTTCGCGTTCGTTGAGCGGCACCGTGCAGGTGCCGGGCGATAAGTCGATCTCCCACCGCGCGCTGCTGTTCGGGGCAATCGCCACCGGCGAAACCCGCATCGATGGCCTGCTGCCTGCGGAGGATCCGCTCAGCACCGCCGCCTGCCTGCGCGCCATGGGGGTGACCATCAGCCCGATCGCGGCAGGGCAGCCGGTGATCGTGCAGGGGGTGGGCCTCGAAGGCCTGCGGGAACCCGACGACGTGCTGGATTGCGGCAATTCCGGCACCACCATGCGGCTGATCATGGGGCTGCTGGCGGGACGCAGCGGCTGCCACTTCGTGCTGAACGGCGATGCGTCCCTGCGCCAGCGGCCGATGGGAAGGGTGGCCGAACCGCTGGCCGCCATGGGCGCCCAGATCCGCGGCCGCGCCGGCGGCAAGCTGGCGCCGCTCTCGATCCAGGGAAGCGCGCTGCATGGGGCCTTGCTGGGCACCCCGATCGCCTCGGCCCAGGTGAAGTCGGCGATCCTGCTGGCGGGTCTCACCGCCACCGGTCCCACCAGCGTGATCGAACCGGCCCGCTCCCGCGATCACAGCGAGCGGATGCTGCGTGGCTTCGGCGCCGACATCGAGATCGGCGGCGACTCCGGCCGGCACGTGCGGCTGACGCCGGGCCGGGAGCTGGTGGGGCAGCCGGTGGAAGTGCCGGGCGACATCAGCTCGGCGGCCTTCTGGCTGGTGGCCGGGGCGATCACCCCAGGCGCCGACCTGACCGTGCGCAACGTGGGCCTCAACCCCACCCGCACGGGGGTGCTGGAGGTGCTCGAAGCCATGGGCGCCCGCATCGAGCGGCTGGAGCAGCGCCTGGTGGCGGGCGAGCCGGTGGGGGATCTGCGGGTGCGCTATGGGCCGTTGCAGGCCTTTGACATCGGCGGCGAGCTGATTCCGCGCCTGGTGGATGAAATCCCTGTGCTGGTGGTGGCCGCCTGCCGGGCCGAGGGCACCAGCCGGATCCGGGAAGCAGCTGAGCTGCGCGTCAAGGAAACCGATCGGCTCGCCGTGATGTGCCGCCAGCTGGGCGCGATGGGGGCACGGCTGGTGGAGCACCCCGACGGGCTCGACATCACCGGAGGGGTGGAGCTGCACGGCGCCGAGGTGGACAGCGAAACCGACCACCGGGTGGCGATGAGCCTGGCGGTGGCGGCCCAGGTGGCCATCGGTCCCACGCGGCTGCACCGCAGCGAAGCTGCGGCGGTGTCGTACCCCGGCTTCTGGGACGATCTGGCACGTCTGCAGGCCTGAAGCCCACCGGCGAAAGGGCAGCGGGGCGCCGGATAGATTCCCGCCAATTGCCGCCCCCCGCATGCTTGCCGTTGCCGTTCTGGCCGCCGGGAAGGGAACCCGCATGCGCAGCGACCTTCCCAAGGTGCTGCAGCCGCTGGCCGGTGCCACGCTGGTGGAGCGGGTGCTCCGCTGCTGCGACAGCCTCGAACCCGATCGGCGCCTGCTGATCGTGGGGCACCAGGCCGAGCGTGTGGAGGCGTCGCTGGCGGCCCACCACGGGCTGGAGTTCGTGCTGCAGCAGCCGCAGAACGGCACCGGCCATGCCGTGCAGCAGCTGCTGGAGCCGCTGCAGGGCTTCACGGGTGATCTGCTGGTGCTCAATGGAGACGTGCCGCTGCTGCGTCCGCAAACGCTGCGCCAGCTGCTCGACAGCCACCGGCGCGGTGGCGCCGCCGTGACCCTGCTGACAGCCCGGCTGGAGGATCCGAGCGGCTACGGCCGGGTGTTCGCGGACGAGGATGCACAGGTGAGCGCGATCGTGGAACACCGCGACTGCAATGCCGCCCAGCGGGACAACCCGCTCGTGAACGCCGGCATCTACTGCTTCGACTGGAGCCGCCTGGCGGCGGTGCTGCCCCAGCTCTCCAGCGACAACGACCAGGGCGAGCTCTACCTGACCGACACCGTGGCCCTGCTCGGCTCCGCCCAGCACCTGGAGGTGGAGGACAGCGCCGAGACCAACGGCATCAACGACCGCCTGCAGCTGGCCCAGTGCGAGCAGGTGCTGCAGGAGCGGCTGCGGCGGCACTGGATGGTGGAGGGTGTCACCTTCATCGATCCGGCCAGCTGCACGCTCAGCGACGCCACCCGCTTCGGGCGCGACGTGGTGGTGGAGCCTCAGACCCACCTGCGCGGCGCCTGCCGGATCGGCGATGGCTGCCGGCTCGGGCCAGGCTCCCTGCTGGAGAACGCCACACTCGGCAACGGAGTGGAGGTGCTGCTTTCGGTGGTACGCGAGGCCAGCGTCGCTGATGGCTGCGCCATCGGGCCCTACGCCCAGCTGCGGCCCGGTACCGAGTTGGCGGCGGGCTGCCGGGTGGGGAACTTCGTGGAGATCAAGCAGAGCAGGCTGGGCGCCGGCTGCAAAGTGAACCACCTCAGCTACATCGGCGATGCGGAGCTGGGCGAGAACGTGAATGTGGGAGCCGGCACGATCACCGCCAACTACGACGGCGTGCGCAAGCACCGCACCGTGATCGGCGCCGGCAGCAAAACCGGTGCCAATTCCGTGTTGGTGGCCCCGATCCGCCTGGGTGAGGGCGTCACCGTGGGGGCCGGCTCCACCCTTACCCGCGATGTTCCCGCCGGCTCCCTGGCTCTGGGCCGGGCCCGCCAGCTGGTGCGCGAGAACTGGCCGGGGCCTCAGGCCGGCGCCACGCCGGCGGCGCCGGGCAGCTGAGCCGCCAGCAGCGGGATCGCCCGCTCCAGGGCCACGCCACGGCTGGCCTTGAGCAGCAACTGATCGCCCGGTTGCAGCCACCCCAGCAGCGCCTCGGCCGCCTCAGCCGGGCTCTGCACGCGAGCCAGCCGCGGCAGGCCACTGGCCGCTTCCTGCATGGCGGCGCCGATGGCACCACCATCCACGATCACCAGCCCATCCAGCTGCAGATCCGCGGCACGGCGTGCCACGGCGCGGTGGAGCGCCTCGCTCTGCTCGCCCAACTCCAGCATCGTGCCGAGAGCAGCAAAGCGGCGTCCCGGCTGGGCCGCCAGCAGATCGAGGGCCGCCAGCACCGCTTCGGGGGAGGCGTTGTAGGTCTCGTCGAGCACCTGTACAGCGCCGAGCTGCAGACGGCGGCTGCGGCCACCGGGCACCTCCACCCGGAGGACCTGCAGCTGATCGGCCCGCACGCCGAGCTCCAGTGCCACCGCCAGGGCAAGCAGCAGGTTGCGGGCATTGTGGCGCCCGGGCAGGGGCAGCGGCACCCGAAACTCCGTTGGAGAAGGGTCTGTGGAAGCCTCGCCAGTGGAAGCTCCCTCAGCTGAAGCAACAGGAGCAGGAGCAGGAGCGGGAGCGGCAGTGCTTGCAGCGGCGCCGGGGCCGGCAAGCAGCTGCAGCCAGGCGCCGCCGGCCGCGCCGGGATCCCCCTCGATCTGGCCGAGCAGGTCAGGGGCTGGCACGTGCGGGCCCACGGCGACGTCATCGCCTGTGAGCGCCACGCGGCGCACCCGCCCGCTCCACACGGCGCCCAGCGCCTGCTCGAGCAGAGGATCGCCGGCGGGAATCACCACCAGACCGGCCGGGCTGAGCGAGGCTGTGATCTCACACTTGGCCTGGGCAATGGCTTCACGGCTGCCGAGCCGGCCGATGTGGGCCGTGCCGATGTTGGTGATCACCACCACATCGGGCAGCGCACAGCGGGAGAGCCGCTCGATCTCCCCCAGACCGCGCATGCCCATTTCCACCACCACGGCCGCCTCACTGGGGCTGGCCTTGAGCAGGGTGAGCGGCACGCCCACATCGTTGTTCTCATTGCCGCTGGTGGCCAGCACCGGCCCCAGCGGCGCCAGCACGGCGCGCACCAGTTCGCGGGTGGTGGTCTTGCCAGCGGAACCCGTCACGGCGATCAACGGTGCCGCCAGCGTCTGGCGCCAGGCCCGTGCCAGCTGCTGGTAGGCCAGCTGGGTGTCGTCCACGAGCCAGGCGGGCAGGGAGGCAGGGCGCTCCGCGGCACGCGTGCGCGCGATCAGTGCCGCCAGGGCGCCGGCTTCGGCCGCCTGGGAGAGGAACCGGTGGCCATCGTGCTGTTCACCCGTGAGCGGCACAAACAGATCACCCGGCTGCAGACGCCGGCTATCGGTGCAGACGCGGGGCAGCGGCACAGCGGGATCGAGGGCCGGACCGATGGGGTCGCCCCAGAGCGCCACGAGTTGCTCCAGCCGCATCCGCTCAGCCCCCAGCCTGGTGATCGAGAAGGATCATGCCCCCTCCCACCCAGGCAGGCCGGCCGAGCAGCAGCCCGTCGCCATCGCTGAGCTCCAGGTTGTCGTAGCCAAGGGCGCGGGCCCGCTCCAGCCAGAGGTTCGCCTGCTGCTGGCGCTCCTGAGCGTTGAGCCGATCGAGCCTGACGTCCAGCTCCAGTTCCAGAGTGCCGCTGGCGGGATGGGGGCGGGCAACGCGGATCAGCTGCTGCGGGTCAAGGTCGGCCAACAGCTCCAGCAGCGGTTCGATCGCCGGCGGGGAGGGTTCGCTCAGGGCCGAATCAGGCGGGGCGGCCCCAGGCGGCGCAGATGACGGCGCAGGTGACGGCGCAGAAGGCGGCCGCGACGGCGGCGGCGCTGGCGACGGCGAAGGGGTGCCGGCGGAGCGTGCTCTCGTGGAGGGTGTGGCTGGTGAAGGAGTGGCAGGGGATCGCGCTCCCCGCCGCTCCCCTGCCGGCTCAGAGGCGACGGTCCGGGAGCTCGGGGAGTCTGTTGAGCCAGCGGCCGGGGAATGCGGGAGGCCGGGAGCCTGGCCGGGACTGCCGGCGGAGGTGATGGGCGGCTGCAAAGGGGCCGCTACGGGGGCAGCAGGGGGAACCGCACGGGGCGCCAGCGCCCTAAGCCCCACCACAACGCCCGTCAGCCCCAGCAATGCCAGCAGGAGCAACAGCGGCCAGAACAGCGGCGCCAGCGCGCGTGGCCAGAAGCCGGGCACGATCAGATCGGCCTGGCGGTTGCGACGCCACAGTTCCTGCGCCTTCAGGCGCAGGCTGGCGAGCACGGCGATCAGATCCCGGCCGAGGGCACTCCAGGGGCTGGTGTAGAGCGCAGGGAGCTGGGAGCGGCCGGGGTCCGGGTCCGTCATGGGCCAGGTTCAGAAGCAGACGGTGGGATCAGGGCGGATCCGCACGGATCAAGGCAGCTCTACCCGCTCAGCTGTTGCCGCGCCGCAGCAGGGCCGAGAACGGGTTGCGCGACACCGCCGGGGTGGGCCGGGGCGCGACCGGGGGACGCTCCGGGAGGGCCGCACCGTCGGCGAGAGCCGGGTCGGCCTCCTGACCCAACGAGAATTGCTCGACAGCCTCGCGGTTCGGCGAGGGCTCCTTGACGCCCTTCACTTCGCGGTACATCGCGTCGTATTCCAGGGCGGAGCGGGTCCAGCTGTGATCGGCGCGCATGGCGCGCTGCTGCAGTTCCTGCCAGCTGGCGGTGTGCCGATAGGCCTCCCACGAGCGCACGATCGCCGTGTAGAAATCGATCGCTTCATAGCGATCGAAGCAGAAGCCGGTGCCGGTGTGAGTGGCTGGCACGTGGGCCGGCACGGTGTCCACCAGGCCGCCCACCTTGCGCACAACCGGAATGCAGCCGTAGCGCATCGCCAGCAGCTGGCTGATGCCGCACGGCTCGAAGCGGCTGGGCATCAGGAAGGCATCGGCGCCGGCATAGATCAGGCGGGAGAGGGCGTCGTCGTAGGTGAGAAACACCGCGAACCGGCCGGGATGGGCCAGGGCCATCTGCCAGAGCCCCGCCTCGTAGTTGCGATCACCGGTACCCAGCACCACGATCTGGCTGTCGGTGTAAGCGAGCACGCGATCGGCCACCTGCAGCAGCAGGTCCACCCCCTTCTGATCCACCAGGCGGCTCACCATGCCCATCACGTAGGTGTCAGGGTCCACCCGGAGGCCCATGCGTTCCTGCAGCATCCGCTTGTTGGTCGCCCGCGGTGCCAGGTCGTCGGCGCTGAACGTGGCAGGCAGGGTCTTGTCGGTGGCGGGATTCCAGTCGGCGATATCAATGCCGTTGAGGATGCCGCGCAGCTTGCCGCTGATGTAGTTGAGCAGGCCATCGAGGCGCTCGCCATATTCGGGCGTGCGGATCTCCATCGCGTAGGTGGGAGACACCGCATTCACCCGATCGGCGTAGAGCAGGGCCGCCGCCATCGTGTGATCCCCCTGCATGTACCAGGGGCACCAGGTCATGCGGTCGAGCTTCCAGCGCCAGGGGCCCTGATAGCGCAGGTTGTGGATGGTGAAGACCGTGCTGATCTCCGGGTCCTGATGCATCCACACCGGAATCATGCCGGTGTGCCAGTCGTGGCAGTGCAGCACATCCGGCTTCCAGTGGTTCCAGGCGAACTCGGAGATGGCGTTGGCAAAAAAGGTGAACCGCCAGTCCTCGTCGTCACCGCCGTAGATGCGCTCCGGGTCGAACACCGGATGCCCCACCAGATACAGCGGCAGGCCATTGGTGGGATGGGTGGTGGCATAGATCGCAAACTCCGTGCCCATCGCCCAGCCCCGCCAGATCGGCTCACTGGGAATCGACAGCTGGCTCCAGAGCCGGCCGTAACCAGGAAGAATCAGACGCACGTCGTGGCCGAGTGCGGCAAGGGCCGGGGGAAGCGATCCCACCACATCCCCCATGCCGCCCACCTTCACCATCGGAGCACATTCGGCGGCGGCGAACAGCACACGCATCAGAAGATCCGGTCGGCAGGGCCGAACTCTACGGGGGCTGCCTGACGGGTCTGGCTGATCGGGCTGCCTGAAGGGCCTGCCTGTGTGACCCCGAGGGCATCGGGCTCAGGGCAGCACCGTGACCGAGGTGCCCACCTCCACCAGCTCGAACAGCTCCTGCACGCTTTCGTCGTGAAGGCGCACGCAGCCGTGGGACACGGCCCGGCCCACGGTCCAACGGTGTGGGGTGCCGTGAAAGCCGGTCATCAGACAACCCTGCAGATCCAGCACCTGATCACCGCTGAAGCCGCGGCGGCCCGCACAATCTTTCTGGAAGCCGATCCAGCGGCTGCCGAGCGGGTTAGCGGGCCCCGGGCCGATGCGGGTGCCTTTGGCCGGGTGCTCCCACACCGGATTCTTGTGCATGTTCAACACCTCGAAGCGACCCAGCGGGGTTTCCCAGCCCGGCATGCCCACCGCCACGGGATAGGTGCGGATCAGCTCGCCCGCCTCCAGCACCAGCAGGCGCCGCTGGCGGCGTTGCAGCACCAGATGGCGATCGGGCCGCTGCACCAGTGCCACGGGCACCCCCGCCAGCAGGCTTTGGCTGGAGGAGGCCCTGCTCGACGCAGCCGGGGCCGCAAGAGCCGCCGGAGACGGCAACGAGATGGCCGGCAACAGCAAGGCGGCGGCCAGCAGCAACCCGGCGGCGGGCCGCCAGCGCGACTGGGGCAGGGAGGCGGAGCGGCGGTCCGGATCCACGGTCGGAAGGGCGGACGGCGTGGGCAGGCTCTGCAGGCTAGCCAGCGCAAGGGCCCCGGGGCCTTCCAGGAGTGATGGCCACGCAGAAGGTCAAGCTACGTTGACGCTGGCGATCCGAACGGTGAGGACGGTTGCATCGCATCGCTTCCCTGACGTCTGCTGCTCTGTTCATGGGTCTGGAGATCACGGCTGCATCGCTCGGCTCCCCTGAGCACCACCCCGGAGTTCTCTACAGCTACAAGGACAACACAGTGCCGGCCACCTGCTCGAGGAGTTTCTGGTTGCTGCACAAGAGTAAGAAAGTCTGGTTCAGGTTGGATGACAAGCTCAGGGAGCTGCCCCTGGAGACAGCCTTTTACTACCGAGGCCGGAGGATTCTCTACAGCGGTGATCTGGGGAGTCTTCCGAAGGAGAGCCGGAGGTCACTGGAAGCCACCAGCATCATCTGGGGCCAGCACCTGGCCAATGGTTGGGGGCGGGGACCGGAGGGAACCAATTACTACCTTCACCTCTGGACGCGGTGGTCGATCTTTCAACCTGCCCGATGCCATCCTGAGTCCTTCAGCATGACCCACCGGCCCCTGCATCCGTCGTCAGGGCGTGGCTCAGGCACAGGACATTGATGCCGTCGTCCGCCCTGCAGTAGCTGATCGTCCAGCCATACTCCTTCTGAAGCTTCAGAAACATCACCAGCCCCCAATGGGCCTCCCTGGCCAGGGGGTCCGAACCACTGGCGGCGATCTCGGCTTCCACCCTGACCAGTGCCGACGCCAGATCAAAGGCTTCGCCGTGGTCGACAATCCGAAGGCGCACCAGGCGGCTGCTCCGCTGCAGCGCGAGCTGCACCCGTGGTGGCGACACCAGGTGGGCATGGGCATGGCGCACGGCGTTGGTGAACCCTTCCACAAGAGCCAGCTGGGCCTGCATCCAGACATCGGCGGGCACGTCGGGGTGGCCCAGTCCCTCGAACCAGCTGAGGACAAGCTCAAGCTGATTGAGATCACTGCTGACCGCAAGCTGCCCATCCGGCACGAAATCTGCCGCCATGGGCAGACTCATGCTGCCCCCGAATCCTTGCTGAGCAGCACAAGGAATGTTCTGGCGATCAGTCGGAGGTCGTAGCCCAGACTCCAGTTCTGCTGGTAGCGGAGGTCGAGCTTGATCACATCTTCGAAATCACGGATGGAAGAGCGGCCATTCACCTGCCATTCCCCACTCAGCCCGGGGCGCACATCAAACCGCTGCCAGCTGGGAATGGCGTAGCGACGCACCTCATCCGGGGTGGCTGGCCGCGTTCCGATCAGGCTCATGTCGCCGATCAGCACGTTCCAGAACTGGGGCAGTTCATCGAGGCTGGTCTTGCGCAGGATGCGGCCCACTTTGGTGATCCTGGGGTCATTGTCATTCTTGAAGAAAGCGCCCTTGGCCTGGTTCGCCACACTGCCTTTGAGGGTCTCGGCATCGCTCACCATCGAGCGGAACTTCCAGATGCGGAAATGACGGCCCATCCAGCCGCAGCGCACCTGACTGAACAGAATGGGCCCCGGGCTGTCCAGGCGGATGGCCACGGCCAGGGGCAGGAACAGCAGCGCCGTGATCCCCAGGCCGATGAGTGCGCCACAGATGTCCATGAACCGCTTGATCCCGGAGCGCACCGAAGGGTGGGTGAGGGGGGGGCGCTGGTCCTCAACGTGGGAGAGCTGGGGGAGCAGGCCCTCGGAGTGGGCTGCCATCGGCAACAGCTTCTCCAGCCCTGTCAGCTGCAGGGCCAGGAACACCTGCCGGTGCAGGCTCCAGGCGCAGAGGGGAACAGCCCGCTCCTGGACGGCCTTGATGGCGCCGACCAGGGCACCGATGCCGCTGCTGTCGATGCTGGCCGTCCTGCCGAAATCCAGGATCACTTCGCGCAGGTCCTCCACCTCCTCAAGCCAGCCGCAGAAACCGGCGCGGAAAGCCACGGCCTCAGTGACGGTCAGCCGTGGGGGCAGCTGGAGAATCAGCACCCCGTTCTGAACGGTTCTGACCACAGTCGCGTCGGGAGAAGGGTGAGCCGTCATACCGGAGAAAAGTGGCTCTGCAGACTGCGACACAGGGACTGGGCGGAGCTATCGGTCACGTCGCTGATCGAGGTCTTGAAAGGCGCCAGAAGAAAGCGAACCAGATCGCCCGGGCTCCAGGCGATCGGCACCCCCATTTCCGTCAGTGCCAGGGCGAGTTCCACCTGATGATCATCCACATGCTCCTGATAACGCACACTGCGGGGAACAAGAATGAAAGGCTGCTGCATCTCATCGAGCAACAGCACCGTGCCCTCTCCGCAGTGGGCAATCACCACCCGGGCCCTCTGCACGAGGGCCCGAAACGACTCCTCCTTCAACAGCCGATACACGGTGGTGCCACTGGGGAGAAACGTACAGGTGCCGTATTGAACGACGATCTCTTCATCGATGAGCTCTTGTTGGATCAGCAGCTCCACCCACTGCATCAGCCGATTGAAGGGGAACTGCTCTGTTCCGACACTAACGAGAATCATGATCCGAGCTTGCCCTGGACAAGTTCGGCCCGGGGATAACGACGCTGCAGCTGGGGCCAGTGCACATAGAGGATGTCCAGGAAGGGTCGCACCAGCCGCGCCGACAGGCTGAGCGTCTCAATGCGGGTCACGGACTCGATGAACACGGTCTTGCATCGAAACAGCTTACCGAGAAGAAGAAAGGGAACAGCCACACCGGCGCCGGTGGAAAGAATCACGTCTGGCTGCTCTCTGCGGATCACCTGCAACGCCAGCCCCAGGTTGCGCAGCAGATTCGGCAGGTTGCGATTCGTGGGGCTGTGGGCCCAGAGCACCTGTTCATCGGCCAGGGCGGTTTCCGTCGTGGGCGTTCGAAACGTGACCCAGAGATGGGGATGGCGCCCCCAGAAATCGGCCAGCTGCTGCAGCGCCTTGAAATGCCCCCCTGAAGAGCAGACCAGCAGGATCTTCATCGGCTCAGTTCCCCACGCATGCGCCGCTGCTGACTGGCCCCCGTGGAGCGCAGCATCAGACCCTCCAGCCAGCGATAGGGAGCCTCCGGCAACAGCCGCAGCAGGTAGGCGGCCAGCAGCGTGATCAAGGTACGTCGCGGTTCCTCGAGCAGCACCCTCCAGTCGGTGGCCAGGGATTGGTGCAGCAGACGCACGGCCAGGGCGCCGTCCCGCTGGCGGGTGGCCCGGCGGGCCAGGTAGCGCAGCTGATAGGCGCGGGCCCTGGAGCCCCATTGGGCGACGAAATCGGGGTGGGTGGCTTGGGTCTTGAGCAGAACCCGCTCCCAGGAGGCGTACTGCTTCATCAGATTGGCCGAGAGTCCGCCGTCGCTGATGCGGTAAAGCGTCAGTGCCTCGGGGATTCCCTCGATCCGCCAATGGGTCTGCAGCGCAATCCGCAGCCAGCACTCAATATCTTCGGACTGTCGAAAGGTGTCGTCAAAGAAGAAGTCTTCCACTTCGCCATAGAGATTCGCCTCAAAGCGAATGGCATCAAAGACGTCTCGGCGGATCACCACAGCTGAGCCATTGCCGATCGGATTGCGGCAGAAGACGATCTCCGGCGTGATGCCCTGCAGCCTCGGCATCTGGTAGATCCCGATCGGCCTGGAGTTCTCATCGATGAATCCGGAGCGGGAAAAGCTGACACCCACCTCCGGCCGCGCTTGCAGATGAGCCACATGCCGCTCCACCTTGGTGGGAAGCCACAGATCGTCGCTGTCCAGAAATCCGAGGAACTCCCCTTTGGCCTGCCGGATGCCTGTGTTCCGCGCCCCGGCCAGGCCCCGGTTCTGCTGATGCACCACCCGAACGCGCCCGTCCCCATACCCCTGGCAGATCGCCACCCCGTCATCGGTGGAGCCATCGTTCACCACCAGGATCTCCAGGTTGGAGTAGGTCTGGCTGAGAACGGATTCCAGGCTTTCCCTCACCGTGGCGGCGGAGTTGTAGAGCGGCATCACCACTGAGACCAGAGGGGATTGGCTCATGTCAGTGCGCTCACAGGCAGAGGGGCATTGGCGAGGGTCATCATGGCCGTGCCTCGTCGTGGCGGCCACCCGGGCGGCGGAAGGGGGCCAGCAGCTGTCGGGCGAAGACGGCCAGGGCCGTGAGCACGGTACGGCGCGGCTCCCGCAGCAGGATCCGCCAATCCGAGCGCAGGGAGCGCAGCATGAAATCGGTGCCGATGGCGGGGGCTCCTCCGAGGCGCAGGGAGCGCCGGGCCAGGTAGCGCAGGTGGATGGCCTGGGCTGTGGCGAAGTGGTTTGCCACCAGCTCAGGCGCATAGCCACGGGCTTCGCTGATCAGCCGCAGCCAGCCCTGTTCCATGCGTTGCAGGCTTGAGGAGAGTCCCCCGGCCGAGGTGCGGTAGTAGGTGAGCACCTGGGGCAAGCCGGCGATCTGCCAGCGGCCATCGCAGGCCACCCGCAGCAGCCATTCCAGATCCTCCGAATAACTCATGTCGGTGACGAATCCGCCCACTGCGTGGAACACCTGCCGCCGCAGCACCCAGTTCGACGTGGTGTTGGTGGGGTTCTCACAGAGAAAATCCACCGGCCGATGCGATTCCCGGGGCAGGGCCGCCAGCAGGCCGGTGGGCGTTCCCCCAGGGGACAGGAACGCGATGCGGGCGAAACTCACGCCGACATCAGGATGGTTGGCGTGGTAGGCCACATGCAGGCGCAGTTTGTCGGCATGCCAGAGGTCATCGGCATCGAGAAAGGCGATCAGGGGCGCACGGCTGAGGGCCACCCCGCGATTGCGGGCGATCGAGACTCCCGCGTTGGGCTGGCTTACCAGGTGCACTCGGGGATCCTCCCCAAACAGGCGCGACACGATGGCGAGGCTGTCGTCAGTGGATCCGTCATCAACAGCGATCAGTTCCCAGTTGCTCAGGCTCTGGTTCTGCACGGAGCGCAGGGTTTGCTCGATGTGTGGCGCCGCGTTGTAGATCGGTACCACCACGGAAATGGCCGGTTCGTCCAGTTGTTCAGGGTCTGGAACCACCGCAGCCGTCCCGTGGTGATGAAGGTCCACCATCGAGACAGCTACGACGTATGGCTGGAGCGGTGGCCACCCAGAAGACGACGCAGGACGGCCCTGATCCGTGCCATCAGGGTGATCCGGATCATCCGCAGGCGTTTGGCGTAGTAATCGAACTGGTTGATGATGGGCGGCTGCCCCTCCTGGAAGTGGTTCAGCTGGCGCGCAGGCAGCAACTTGGATGTCCAGTCGACGGAGTCGATATGGCGAAACTGTTCGTGGCCGTAGCGGGCCTGAAGCTTCTCCTTGATCTGGTCAGGCGTGCGGTAGGGGTAGTGGCGATTGTAGAGACGCTGCGAGCAGGCTTTGGTGAGTCCGTTGGGCCACTGTGGGGCCACCGCTTCGTTCCAGGGCTGATGGGGTTGGTTGCGGAAGAAGCGGTACTCTCGCCAATTGGCCGAGTAGTACAGGCGCCGTTCGGTGATGGGACGGTGGGGTTCAAGCTTCTCAGCCGCCCAATTCTTGTAATCGGCATCCGTGTAGTAGAACTGCAGATTCCAGGCCGTCACGAAATCGGCTTTCTCACGGTTGGCCGTGGCCAGAACCTCTCTGGGGTCCCCTTCGAGGAACTCATCCCCATCGAGCCGTAGCCACCAATCCTGATCAGCCAGTTCGTGGTTGTATTTGTTGTAGACGATCGAGCGCATCCCATCGCGGAATGGGATCAGGAGCTGGTCCTCGATCACAATCGTCGGATAGTGCTGTGCCAGGGCATTCACGGTTTCCCAGGTTCCATCGGTGCTGCCGTTATCGAGGACGAAGATGCGATCACAGAACGTCAGCGCATGAATCAGACAATCCGCAATGACGTCGCCCTCATTCTTGATCAGACAGATGGCGTAGATCTTCACGCGTGAATCGGGCGGGAGGACGGTACGGCTTGCTCCGATGGCACCCATGGCACCACCGACGTGACCCGGGACTGGGGCGGGGCCAGCGAGGCTTGAAACATTTCCATCACCCTAACCGCGCGCTGGCAGCGCCCTCCATGGGCAAAGGGCTTGGGCCTCAGGCCTGTGAAGGTGCGTCAAAGGCTGGCCGGCTGGGCCACCTGAATCCTTCGCAGCAGCCGTTGCCCCATCATCAGGTAGATCGGCTGAAGCGTGAGATGGGCCGCTGCCACGGACACGGCCACACCCAGGGATCCCCAGGACGTGCCGATCAGGATGGCGACGGTAAGTGCCACCGTGAAGGCCAGATTCCAGAGCAGATCCACCTGGGGCAGGCCAACGGCGCGGAACAGCATCGAGGAGGCGTTGGCGAAGGGTCGGGACAGGGCCGACAGGCAGATCAGCATCAAGATCGGCACGGCACCCTCCGTCACCCACTTCTGACCAAAAACGATCGGTACATAGAGAGGGGCCAGGCTGCATTGCAACGCCACAACGGGCACGATCACCTTGGTGATGGTGAGCAAGTTCTTGCTGAAGCGCTGCTTGAGTTCGGCGGGTTGGCCTCTGACGTCACAGAAATCGGAGTAGATGGAGACGGACAGGGCATTGATCACACTCAGGCTCAGACCCAATCCAGCGTTGAAGGCGAAGTAGTACACCCCAAGTGCTTTGACGCCGATGAAGCGACCGATCAAAAGATAATCAACATTCTCGCGGAACGTGTTGAGCATCTCCACACCCAGGATGCGACTGCCAAATCCCAGCACGGATTTCCAACGTTTGAGGGTGAACGTCATGACGGGACGCCAGGGTTCAAACCGCAGCATCATCGCGACCCAGACTGGAGCCACCAGCAACTTGGGCAGTACAATCGCCCACATGCCCATCCCAAACAGCGCAAAGATACCGGTCAGCAGATTGTCGGTGACGACCGCCGTGAGATTGGTCAAGCTGTAGAACTTGAGCCTGTTTTGCCTGCGTACCAAGGCCGTCTGGACCATGGCGAGTGGGTAGATCAGATAGCTGAAACTCACCACAATGATTGGCAGGATCAGTGCGTTGTCGCTGTAAACGCGGGCAAAGATAAACGAACCAATGATCTGCACGACAAAGAGGCTAAAGCCGATCAGCCAGTTCAGGCTCCATGCCGTCTGGCAGATTTCTTGGACATCCTCCGCATCGGCCTGCACGATCTTGTCCCCGATGCCGTTGCGTGTGAAGACCTTGACAAGCTCGCCGGACGTCAACACGATGGCGGCCAGGCCATAGTCCCTGGGGCTCAGCAGCCTGGCCAACAGCACTGTGGCCACGAGACGCGAGACGCGAATCCCCACCTCCCCCACCCCCATCCAGCCGATGTTGCGGATGAATCGATCCTTCGGGATGAAACCCTTCAGCTGGCTGAGCAGACGCATCAAAGGTCTGCCCCACGCTTAAGACTCGAGTGGCAAAGCAACGGCCACAGACTGTGTCCCCACAGGCAGAGCGGTCGAGACCGCAACGACACTGGCCATGCTGTTGCCTTCAGAATGCTCGTCATGGCATCAAGGTGTCTCACGGCTGTCGGATTGGGTGTGAATCACGGTACAGGAAGTATTTCTGACTGGAGCGGGCCTTTGCTCTCCTGTAGAGCCATTCCCATGATAAGCATTCCAGGCCAAAAGAGGTAGACTAGAATCTCCAGATTCTCGCCAAATGTATACATGAACAAGAGAATAATGATTCCCAGCCCGGCTGAGCCAAGTTGATAGCGGGGACTGGCAGCACGGCGCAATAGATCAAGCGCTGTAACCAACATGGGAACAGCCAGAGCGACGAAGCCAACAATACCCTTCACAAAAAGCACTCCGGCCCAGGTGTGATGGGAACCAATGGCCATGTACTCAACCAGATGGGGGCCGCCCTCTACGACACCATGTCCCCAAATCGGAGCCTCTGTCTCCCAGCGATGGAAGGCGATGCGCTTTAAGGCAAAGCGAACACGCGTAGAGCCAGCCCGAGCACCTTTGAACCCTTCCCAGTAGTCACTGATGGCGGTAAGAATAGACGTAGCAAAGATTCCTCCAAGATAGGAAACAACCCCAAGAGAAATCAGCATGAATGGTTGACGCAGCCTGGATACCACTGCCGTAACGGCTGGAATCAGGATGATGCAGAGCTGGGCAAGACGCGACTTGCAGACGAAGCACATGAGGATGGAGCCAATGATGCCCAGAACCTTCCATTTCCGATCTTTTTCCAGCAGACAGATCATGAAGTTGATATTGCCGACAAACCCAAGAGCAGGCCCCCATGGAGCGAAGAGCCGCCAGCGAAGGTCACCGGTGCTACCGTCAATCTCGTAGAGTGGAACGTCAAAGAATTCATTTCCTGGACCACCGACGGCTCTCAATGGCGAGACATAGAGCACTTCTGGCAGGCCCAGATGCGGGGTTAGCAGAAGGAGCGGCATGATGAGGAGCGTATGAAAGCCCACGATGCAAATGGCACGCGTGGGGATGCTGCTCCGAATCGGCAGAGCTCCTGCCAACGGATAGAGCGCTAGGGCGGCCCACCCTTTGGCCCAACCAATCGTGGACTTGATGATAGCTCCAGTCCCGAGGTTGAAGTTCACATGTCCTGCAATCAAGGCAACTTCCATGATGATCATGCCGATGATCCAAAGCCAAATCACGGGTGATATGGAAATTTCTTCATTTTCCTCTGGGTGATCCATTCGGGCCAGAATCTTGATCAATAGGCAGCCCAGAAGCAGCCAGCAGAGAATAGACCCCACAACGTAGAGTCCACCGAATAGCCAGATAGGGTAGGTGCAAACAATCGACCACCAGACCAAACGCTCTGGCCAGTTTCTCGGCTGAAGATCATCCTCAGACTGGAAGGCCCTTGAAAGAAGCGTTTTAAGTCCCAATGAAGACCCCTTGTTATGTAGAAATCCAATTGGCGACCCGTTTAATCCAGGGCTTGCGGATCCATAGGATCCAAAGACCTACAGTCGTCAGGATGGAACCAAATGCTGAGCCAGCAAGCACCAATGTTCGCTTTGGTGACGTAGCTGTTTCTGGCAAGGATGGCTCCACAGCTATTTGAATCAGTGGGAATGCTGCAAAGATATTGGCCTGGCCAAGATCCAGTTTGGCCAATGTGGATGCAAAGACAGCTTCTGCTATCTGTTCATTCCGCTTAAGGTTCTCCAAAGAAGACTGTTTCTGGGACATCAACCTGAGGCGCCCCTCCAAGGAGCTGATCTGTTGATCAAGCTTGCGAACCTGTGCTGCTGCACCTGAAGCATCTGACTGGTAGTTCACCAAGTTCTGGAAGAGTGAATCGCGACCAGAACTGGCACCAGTCAACGCCAGTCTGGTGAGAGCCTGGGCCGATGGAGAGCGACCGAGTAACTCGTTGGCACGCTGATTCATTGCCTGCCTAGCAGCCTCTTGCCGCTTGATCTCTTTAAGAATGCGAGGATTATTCCGGCCGAACTTAGACAGTTGGACCTTGAGTATAGACGTGGCCTCGCTGTAGTCCTTCACATTCTGCTGGAAGATCTGATCAACCTGCAACTTGAACGCATCTGTTGCCTCTGAAGGAGACAGCCCCAAGCTACGACTCAACTTCTGCAATCGACTCTCTGCCTGCGATTGCAGCGCAGCAAGCTCGGCTCTCTGTTTGCGTAGCTGTTCAATGTTAGCCGAAAGGATTTCAACCTGTTCTACAGAAGTGAGGCCAGACTTGCGCTTGTATGCGGAAACTTGCTTTTGTGCAGTCTCAAGCTTCTGCTGCGTTTCCAGCAGAATCTCCTGTGCTGGGCCTTGCCGTTGCTCGATCTCGCTGACACGCAGCTCATGGAGACGCTCTACCATGGCGTCATGCAACGCATAGGCACGCTTTCGTGCATCTACAGGCGATGGACCGGTGGTATCAATCTGCATCAGCGTTGTATTATCAATGTTCTTAATGCGAGGCTTGGCGAAATCTGCCTTAGGAATATTGGCAATCTTGGCAGCCCGCGCAATGACTTGCTCGCTAACGAAGATGTATTCATAGTTTGCACGAGGATCAAACGTAGCCAGGCCAAGGGATTCGTTTGATGCCGTGGCTTGACCAATTTCAGGCAGGCTTAAGTTAACAGCATTAGCGCTTCCGGGCAAAACCAAAGCCCAAGAGCTTGTATAGACAGGCTTTGCAAGTGCAAGATAGAGAATACTGGTGCTCCAAATCAATCCGTTCGTACAAGTGGATACGAATAGATAGCGACTCCAGCGAAGCTTGTCGGTTCGACTAAGTTTTTTCCACCATCCCTTTGGATCGGGTGCCTTCAACCCAGGAATATTTCGAAACTGTTCGGCAAACAATCGCGCCGCCTTTCCCAAAGGTTCTTGCACGGCCTGTACCTTAGGCTTGAGTCGTCTGATGATCGGCGGAGAGTCCTTCACTAGATTCTAGGGAATACTGCGATCATAAATCAAAACAGATGGATTCAGAAACTGAGTAAAGATGCTAAGAACAGCCTGGAAGTTGGTCATCTTCGAATCATAACAGGCAACACCATCGTCTGCCATGAGATAGGGGTTGTTGGCGTTGCTTGTAGACGCGCGAAGAAGATCTTCTACTCCTCGTTCGTAGACAGTCGTCTTCCCCGAGATCCTTTCAGTTCTCACCAGGATGGCTCGGCGTCGCGCATTGGTGACCATGGTTCCACCAGCACAGTTGGCCGAGACAACCGCATGGGACAAGCGAGATCCATAGGGAAAGTTCCTAGCCTGAGAGCCAATGCCAGCAACAGAGTTTCCAGCCGCAGGAACAGTAAGATTTGAAATGTTAATCTCAACTTCAGCGGGCGTAATCTGAGAAGGGCGAACGATTAGTGGATTAACGGTACCAGTGTCCGGAACAATGACTTGATCACCAGCAATGAGTGGGATGTCGTTAAAAGGTTCTCCCGTGAAAGCACCGGACATGTCAATCACCTGCCTTTTTGAACCTCGTTTCACCTGTATCGCGGCGACATCGGCCGTGGGAGTAATGCCTCCTGCACGACGGAGTGCCGTTGTGAGCATACGATTGAGCGGGGCTTGCCCAGAAAGTTGAACAGGAGTCTGTGTCTGTTCAACGTCACTTAACTCGTTGATTAATAACCTTCCAGGCTGAAAAGCAGATCCAATGACAAAGACCGGTACAGGTGCCCATTGAATGACACTCAGACTGACCCTGAGAAAAGATGGCTGAAAAAAGCCTTGTTGCACCAGGGCTTGATAGACCCGCTTCTGAAGCTGTTCCGGCTCAAGACCCACAGCGTAGATTCCCTTGGAAAAGGGAATTTCAAGCTCTCCGTTCAGATTGATTTCAAAGATGCCACTGAATTCTTCCCCTTCAGGGATTGTCACCTTGACTCGATCTCCTGGGGAGATCGGTAATGCCAAGGACGATCCTGGAGTGCCAACAAAGCAAGCGAGCCCAACAAGCCAAAAAAGAAGTTTCGACATCTGTGTCGATCTGGGAGAGTTCGCTTTTCGGCTTGCTCAGACAATCTTAGCGTATCCGTAGACTGCGGGCTACGGGCTTTCAGCCTGGGCGAGTTTGACGAGTGATCACTCAATCGCCTGATGATTCCCGTCACCTGGAGGCAGGTCCGGTGCAACGTGTGTCTGTATGGCCCCTGGCTTGCCTATCCGTCTTCGGCTGAGTCGGTGTATCGCTCTGCTCCCTACCGCGAAGACTAGCCCTGCGCAGCCAATCAGTGGGTGGCGGCTAATCAATTGAGCTACCGCAAGGCTCTTCCCAAATGGTCGCTGCCGGCGCGGAGTGCTGTCTCCGCCAGTGTTGCGGCTAGTTGTCGCGAGGCTGAGGCTCGTGAGAACCGGTCGTCCCCCAGGAACCGGTACAGCCTGGGGCCTTGGCGCCGTCCTGGTCCACCAGGCCTTGTCAAGGAGCGCCCCATGCCCCCACCGGAGAGCTGGGCACCACCTCAGACGCCGTTCCTACTGGTAGGGGCCTGATGGAGCATGCAGGCGGGAACTGGATCCATGCCCCTCACTGCCGTTGGGATGCTCACGGCTGCTGGGCAATGGAGCTGGGGAGATGGCCACCCTGCCAGGTCCCAATCACAAAGCTGAGCTAAATTCGTGTGGCAAGGTCCCTGAAGGTATGATGGTTAACATTGTAATTGTGGCAACGGCTAACTATCTTTGGGGTGCGGCGGTCACCGTTCGTTCCGCTTTGGAAGCCTGTAGCACAACCCTAAATGTCTATGCCATTTGCGTCGATCTATCGCAGGACGACAAGCGGCAACTTTCCAATTCCTGGCAAGCTGCCAACATCGGCGAAATCAGCTTTATTGATTTCAATCTTGAGCGGGTCAATAGCTTCCGCAGCACTCTGCTTGTCAAGAGTAAATCTCCTTATGCGCGCTTCTTTATACCCGAATACTTGGCGGGTGTATCTCGCTGCATCTATTTAGATACGGACTTAATCGTTTGCTCGGATCTAACTGAACTGCAGCTTCTGGATCTGCATGGCAAATCCAGTGCTTGTGTTATTGATGGTGGCATAGACACCCCACAGCAGCAGCAGCGACTTCGCGAAAAGCTGAAACTAGACAATCCTCGCCAGTACTTTAATTCAGGAGTGATTGTGATGGATCTGGATGCATGGAGGCATCATGAGATCCAATCGAAGGCTCTAGCGGTTGCACAGGAAAACTATGATTTGCTTGACCAAATGGATCAAGATGCTCTGAATATCGTCTTGGCAGGCGATTGGCTGGTGCTCGATCCGAAATGGAATACATCCAAAGGCAGGGCCGATGCTGATTTTTCAGATGGCATTATTCATTTCTTAGGCAAAGTCAAGCCCTGGCACGCAGATTATGCCGCAAACTTTCAAGATCGATGGTTTGCACTACTGGATCGAACCGCCTTTTCCGGTCAGCGGCCCGTTAAACTACTCGGTATAGCAGCCGCCTATCGCAAGTTTGTCCGTACTGTTCCCACCTTGGAGATGGTCAAAGGTAAACTGCGGCGACTCATTCGGTCTACTTGATTCTATCGTTTCCGCCAGGATAGAAGTGTTCTGCGCTGATGGCCTGGCTCACACGGCCTGCCAGCCCCGCTAAGGCGAGCAGCAGCCTGGGCATAGGGATCTGGACAAGCCATCTGATTGGTCGGCAGGTCTGGCTCAGGTCGTTGCACAAGCTACCCGACCCACCACGTGGTTACCTTCTGGCCAGGGCTGATAGGATAAGAACCAGTGGCTTGCTCCTGCTTCACTCTGGATCTATGCGTAACGCGTTAGTCGTTTCTGCGCCGTTTCCATCACTGTTCTCCACTTCTGCCCTCTCCCGTGCGCATTGGCCTGATCAACGCCTACAGCACCCTGAATCTGGGGGATGCAGCGATCTACAGCGCCTTTCGTCAGTTGCTGCCTGATGTGGAGCTGGTGGGTTGCGTTCAGGATGAACGGCCCGATGCCACCCTTGGGGTCACGTTCTTGTCCGAACGGCCCAGGAATTGCGACGCTTACGTGAGCGTGGGGGGGGACATCTTCAACAATTCCCGTGAATGGTTTGTCACCAAAGCCTTCCTCAAGAACCTGGCTGAACTGAGGCACAGTCCGAACCGCACCATCCTGTTCGGCCAGTCGATTCCTCGCTCCTGCCACGGCCTCAGCTTTCTCCTGTTGCAGCGGTATTTCAAGCGCCTGGCGGCTGTCTGTGTGCGGGATGCCGAAAGTCACCAGCGCCTCTGCGCCGCAGGGGTTCAAGCACGGTTGTCCTACGACATTGCCTTTGTGCTGGAGAGCTCCCCCCTGGCGGAGGCCACGGCGCGGCAATGCCTGGAGCGGCTAGGGATTGATCCATCCCAGGCAGCCGTCCTGTCTGTGCGTGGTTTCGACAGCATGTACGGCCACGACAATGAGGCCTTCGTTTCCAGAATGGCCCAGCTCAGCGTTGAACTCACCGAGGCCGGACTCAGGCCCGTCATTTTGATCCAATCGGGCGCCTATGGCTCCGATAATGATCTCGAAGTGGCCGCCGCCATCCAGGAACGGGCCCCCGGCACCGCCATCCTTAACCCGTTCGTCGCCGATCCAGCCGTGCCGAGTTGGCAGTTGGCCATGGCCCTGTTCGCTCTGGTCGACAGCGTGATTGCCGTACGTTTTCACACGGCCGTTCTTTCGCTAGCGGCCGGGCGGGTTCCGTACCATCTCCACTATTCCAACAAGGGCAGGGACCTCTGCCGGCGACTCGATCTACCCGGCTGTGATCTGGCCAGCCTGGTTCCTTCGTCGGCGCTTGAAGCGATTCTGGCCAGCCGCGGGCGCCGGTTTGATCATCAGCACGTGCGTGAACAGGTGCGCCGCGATTTCCGGTGGTGCCTCGATCAACTCCCCGATGTGATCTGACGGTCGTCGTCTGGCCCCTTGGTTCCCTGAGCTAGATTCATCTATCTGGCCGTTCAACGATGTACGGGCTTGTCAACCGGGCCATTCAGCAGATGGTCACCACCCACCATGATGAGGAGGTGTGGCAGCGCATCAAGGAGCGGGCCGATCTCCAGGATCTGGATTTCTTTTCCACGTACCAGGCCTATCCCGACGACGTGACCCATCGGCTGGTGGCAGCGGCCACGGAGGAACTTGGCCTCACGGGTGATCAGATCATGCAGGCGTTTGGTGAGTACTGGATCACCTACACAGCCACGGAAGGTTACGAGCAGTTGCTCGAAAGCACAGGGGACACCCTGCCAGAATTCCTGGATCATCTCGATAATCTCCACGCCCGCGCCGCCCTGGCCTTTCCTGAGCTGCAGCCTCCCTCTTTCCGTTGCGAGCACAGTGCTGACGCCTCCATGCAACTGGAGTACCGTTCAAAGCGGCGCGGCCTTGCCCCCATGGTGACCGGCCTGCTTCATGGCCTGGGCAAGCGTTTTCGTACTCCACTGGCGGTCGATCAGGTCGCCTCTCGCGACAGGGGCGATGCCACGGACCTGTTCCACGTTCGTCTTTCTCCGCCTTCCGAATCTGTCGCAGGTCAGCCGGATGACGGCATGACGAGCGAGTGAAGGTTCGTCGTTTCTGAAGGTGCCTTCCGTGCCGTTACCTGACCACCTTCTCGATCCCCTGTTCCCTTTCCATTTCGTCGTCGACCGAGAGCTACGTATCCAGTCCGTCGGCTCTGTTCTGCGTCGCATCCTTTCTGTCCCGGAGCTGGTGGGGCAGCCCCTCGATGAGCACTTCCTGCTCCTGCGACCGGATGTCCCCATGAACTTCGCCAGTCTGAGTGACTGCACAGACCGGCACGTGATTTTCAAGTCCGCCGCGATTCCATTGCAACTGAAGGGCCAGATCTGTTGCCTTGACGAAAGGGAACAGCTGTTGTTTGTTGGTACGCCCTGTTTGCTGCAACTGGAGGATCTTAAGACCCTCAGTCTAAAGATCAATGACTTTCCTTTGCATGACTCCCTGGTTGACTTTCTTTTCCTGCTGCAGGCCAGGAATGTGGCGCTCACAGAAAGTCAGAAGCTCAATGAGATTCTCATCGCGCAGCGTGGGGAGTTGCGCGAGTCAACCCAGCGTCTGTCGACGCTCAATGCGGAGCTGGAGGCGGCCAAGCAGGCTGCTGAAGCCGCCAATGCCGCCAAGGATACGTTTCTGGCCACGATGAGCCATGAGATCAGAACTCCGATGAACGCCATCATCGGCATGGCCGGTTTACTTCAGGACTCCCAGCTGGAGCCCATGGAGAGGGAGTATGTCGAGATCATCAACAGCAGCACCGATTCCCTGCTGACGATCATCAATGACATTCTCGACTTCTCGAAGATCGAATCCGGTAACATGCAGCTGGATGAGCAGCGCTTCAACCTCCGCATCTGCATCGAAGAGGCCCTCGATCTGAGCGTGTCCCGCCTCTTGGACAAGCCGCTGGAAATGATCCTCGACATCGAGCCCGGCCTGCCCACGGCTGTCATCGGCGACCTCACCCGTCTGCGCCAGATCCTCTGGAATCTGCTGAGCAATGCGGTCAAATTCACCCCCCAGGGCGAGATCGTCGTCACGGTGTCAGCGGAGCCCCAGGCCGCTGAGGCCGGTCAGCCGACCCCGTGCCAGTTCACGTTTCAGATCCGCGACACCGGCATCGGCGTGTCCGACGCGCTGATTCCCCAGTTGTTCGAACCCTTCCGCCAGGCCGATCCCTCCACCGCCCGGCGCTACGGCGGCACGGGCCTTGGTCTGGCGATCACACGGCGCCTGTGTGAGTTGATGGGGGGCTCGATCAACCTGGCCAGCCAGGAAGGCAAAGGCAGTGTCTTCACCTTCAACGTGCTGCTGCATCTTGATCCGGCCCCCCAGGCCAGCAACAGCCCGGAGCCCCTGGTGCCGCCGGCGTCCGCCATCCTGCTGCTGGTCGGCAATCCCACCCTGCGCGCCGTGCTCCAGAAGCAGCTGGGTTGGATAGGGCTCTCGGTGATCGCCCCCGATCCCTGCCAGATCCCCATACCGACCGCCCAGCCCCAGATCGGCGACCTCGGCCCTGGCGTGGTGGTCATCGATGGGCGGCTGCTGTGCTCCGAAGGGGAGACAACCCCGCCAGCCTTTCTGCAGGACCCCGTGCTTCAGCTGCGTCCCTGGATCGTCCTGGCTGACAGGTGCAAGGTGTCAGAGCTGGCAGCGCTGGCCAAGACGCCGGCTGTGATGCTTTCCAAGCCTGTGCGATTCGAACAGCTCCGCCTGGCCCTGATTCAGCAAGGGCAGAGCCCTTTGGAGCGGCGGCTGGCCGGGCCGCCAACGCTGACGCGCGAATCCGCCCCCCAGGGCGGCCCCCATCGCCTCGCCGACCGGCTGCCGCTGCGGCTGCTCGTCGTCGATGACATCCCCGTGAACCGCCAGTTGGCGCTTCAGTTGCTGCAGCGGCTGGGTTACCGGGCCGAGGCCGTGGCTTCGGGCTCCGAGGCGCTCGCGGCCGTGCAGGAGACCCCCTTCGACGTGCTGTTCATGGACGTGCAGATGCCGGAGCTTGATGGTTACGCGACCACGCGGGCGATCCGGTGTCTGCCGGCTCCCTTCGTGCAGCCCTGGATCATTGCCATGACCGCCCATGGCCGTCCGGAGGATCGCCAGGCCTGCCTCCAGGCCGGCATGGACGACTTTCTGGCCAAGCCGATCGTGCCTGCCCAGCTCACCTACGCCCTGGAGCACTACCAGCCCCGCGACCAACCCCAAGCGCCAGCGGGTGGAGGGGCCGACCCGATCGACGCGGCCGCCTGGGAGGAATTGGAGCAAGCCATGGGAGACGGGGCGGCGGCCGTGCTCCAGGAGCTCATCGACCTCTACCTCGAGGACGCGATGCGACTCGTGTCGGCGGTGGTGATGGCCCACCAGTACCACGATCCCCCGGCAATGATCGCCGCTGCCCATTCGCTGCGCTCCCCCAGTGCCAGCCTGGGGGCCCTGCGGTTGGCCACGCTGTGCGGCCAGGTTGAGGAGTCCCTGCGCTCCGATTCGGAGCTGTGGCCCCAGGTCAGAATCGATCAGCTGCTTGTCGAGGCTGGACGGGTGACCGAAGCGCTGCGCCAGCGGCGTCCGATGGACGCCTGACGCCGATGGAAGGTTGTCCCGCCCCGATTTCGATTCTGCTGGTGGATGACGATCGCATCCATTCCCGCATCCTCGAGGTCCGTCTACGCGCCCAGGGCTACCAGATTGTTGTGGCGGATCCGGGTGACAGTGCCCTGGTGCAGGCCCGTGTCTGCCCCCCCACGGTTGTCGTCTGCGACTGGCTGATGGACGGCATGAATGGGCTGGACGTCTGCCGGGCGTTCAAGGCGGAACCGGCCCTGGAATCGGCCCACTTCATCCTGCTGACCTCACGCTCCCGGGTGGAAGACCGGGTGGAGGGGCTCGACTGCGGCGCCGATGATTTCCTCAGCAAGCCGGTGGATCCGGAGGAGCTGCTGGCCCGGGTCCGCTCCGGCATCCGCCTACACCAGGCCAATGAACGGCTGAAGCTCCTGGCGAGTGAGTTGCATCAGCAGAAGTTGCGGCTGGATCAGGAGCTGGAGGAGGCGGCCAGTTATGTGCGATCCCTGCTGCCCGAGCCCATCGGTGGTGCCGTGCGGGCGGACTCCCGGTTCGAGCCCTGCCATGAACTGGGTGGTGATTCGTTTGATTTCTTCTGGCTTGATGACGACCACTTCGTCCTCTACCTCGCCGATGGCTCCGGCCATGGCCTGGCGGCGGCCTTCCCCTCGATTTCCGTTCACAACCAGCTGCGCTCCCGCTCGCTGCCCGTTGATCTGCGTGATCCGGGCGCTGTGCTGCAGACCCTGAACTCCGGGTTTCCGATGGAGCGTCACCAGGGGCGGTATCTGACGCTTTGGTATGGGGTTTATCAGCCCTCCAGCCGAACCCTGAGTTTTGCCAGCGCGGGCCATCCCCCAGCCTTTCTCTGGAGCCGCACCAGTGCCTTTCCCTGCCATTGGCTCAAAGGTCAGGGCATGGCCGTGGGCCTGTTCGACGACGCGACCTATGGCACCGAGAGCCTGGAGGTGGGCGAAGGGGCCTGTCTTCTCATCTACAGCGATGGCCTCTATGAAGTGCCGAGGCCCGGTGGCTTGATGGGGACACTGCCCGACTTCATGCAACTGGTGGAGCAGTGCCAAGACGTGCTCGCTGATGACGATGGCCTGGATCGGTTGCTGTCCCAGATCCTCCACGTCTCGGGCCATGCGCCATTCACCGATGACTACTCGCTGATCCGGGCGCTGCTGTCGTGATCGTTACGGGCCTTCTGGTTGTTCAGGTGTCGGTTGAGCCGCCCGATTGATCGGCAGCCAATGCGGCGATGCATGCCTCACTGTTCGGAAACGTGGTGAACACTTTTTCGGTGCCGGTGAGGTCCAGAACGATGCGGACCTGGCTGCACAGACCGCAAAGAAACAGTTGCTGACCTTGTTCCTTGACCCGTTTGAGCACGGAAACCAGAGCGCCGAATCCGCTGCTGTCCATAAAGTCGACGCCCTGGCAATCAATCAGGATGTCCCTGGGTTGCTCCGCCAGAACTGAACCGACAGACTGCCGCAACTCAGCGCCACTCTGGGCGTCGAGCAGGCCCATGGGTTTCAGGATGTACAGATTATCCACACATTGAAAGGCAAATTGCTAAGAGTTTACCACTCATCGCCGAAAGCCCATTCCTCTGGGCCTGGGGTGTTGAGACCCGCCCGCCGGCTGGTGGCGAGCGGGTGTGGGTCTGACCACAAGACCCATTCCGCTAAGAGGGTAGGAGGGAGCCAATGGAGCACAGCGCTACAGTTCGTAACCAGGTAGGCCGCTTCAGCCGCGAGGTTCATGGTCACGATTGAAGAGTTACGACGCCAATCTCTTCCCTTTGTCGCTGCCGACCAGGAAGGTTTGATTGTAGAGATCAACGATCTGTTTGAGACGACCTATGGATGGACATTGGACGATCTCAAGGGCCATTCTCTTTCCATGATCCTGCCGGCTGCCTATCAAGACGCCCACCATCTCGGCTTCTCCCGTTTCCAGATCGTTGGTGAATCGCAGATTCTCAACCATCCCCTGCAATTGATGACCATCTGCAAAGACAACCAGGCCATCAACTCGGAGCATTTCATTGTGGCCGAACGCCGTGGCGATAGCTGGGTGTTCGCGGCAACCCTGCGACCGTTGACCTGAGGCGTGCATGCCGGACCAGACCCTTGTCGGCCAGCTTCGCAGCACTCTCGGGAGGCTGGAGGCGGCCCTGGGAGCCGTTGACGAGGCCCTTGCCTTCACCGATCTCAACGGAATCGTGGAATGGACGAATGCATCGTTTGATCGGTTCGTGGGTTTGTCCCGCTTGCAGAGCCTTGGCCAATGCCTGAGCCAGATCCTCCCGAGGCCCTATCTCCACGAGCTCAGCGACAGCCAATCAGGCCTGCCGTTCTGGAGCTCGGGATCAGAAGGATCCAGCACCTGGGAACTGCTGGGTGCGCCTCTCCGCCAGGTGATTGAGGTGTCCTGGGCGACTGTCGATCTCCCTGGTAAGCCGTCTTTGGTGTTCACCTTCAGGGACAAAAGCGCGATTGTTCAGGCCCAGGACAAGTTGATCGATGCCCGTGACCAGCTGGAGGTGCAGGTGGTCGAGCGAACCCGCGCGTTGCAGCTGGCGCGCGATGAGGCCCTGGCAGCCAGCCAATCCAAAACCCGGTTTCTGGCCAACATGAGCCATGAAATCCGCACCCCATTGAACGCTGTGATCGGGATGACGGATGTGCTGCTCAGCAGCCCAATGGAGGGGCAGCAACGGGAGATGCTCGAAACGATTCATCAAAACGGCGAGTATCTGCTAAGCCTGATCAACGACATTCTGGACATCTCGCAGATTGAAACCGGGCGACTTGCACTCAACCCCAGAACCTTCGACCTTCATGGTTTACTCAATGACATCATTCATCTCTTTCAGTATCAAGCCTCTGTAAGACACCTCGGCTTACACCTCAGCATGCCACCGGATACGCCGAGATGGCTCTTTGGTGATGATCTCAAGCTGCGCCAGATTCTGTTCAACCTGTTGGGGAATGCTTGCAAGTACACCAATCAGGGGGAGATTCGCCTCAGCGTAGATACCTTGGCGGCCACGGCTAACGGGAGATCCTTCATGTTCCATGTTTCCGACACGGGTATTGGCATCTCCAGGGAGGCTCTACCGCTTATCTTTGAGGAGTTCATTGGCCATTCCAATCCCGCCCAGACGCAGCAAAGTGCCGGCCTCGGCCTCGCCATCTGTTCGAGATTGTGCCAATTGATGGGGGGCGAGATTTCCGTCGATTCGAGTCTCGGATCCGGCAGTTGCTTTACGGTCAGTCTGCCGTTCACGCTGGCTTCGCAGGAGCAGGCTGAGATTGTCAGGAATAATCCCGAAGAGAGCTTGGAGCCTGGAATCAGAATTCTCGTTGCTGATGATAACCGCGTCAACCGCAGGGTGCTTGAGTTGATGCTGGCCAGATTGCATCTAAGCGCAGATGCGGTGGGAGACGGCAATGCGGCCATTCAGTGCGTCAGGAATGGGAACGTGGATCTCATCTTCATGGATGTGGCCATGCCAGGTCTGGATGGCATGGCCGCCTCACGCCAACTGCGCAGCGAAGGTTACTCGGATCTCTATATCATTGCCCTGACAGCCTATTCATTCGACTCCCACCGGCAGGAGTGTGCAGCGGCTGGGATGAACGACTTTCTCTCCAAACCACTTCGATTAGCGGATCTTCGAGTGGCCTTGAGCAGGTATCGCGATTGGCGCCGAGCCACAGAGTCGGTTGCATCCGAATGATACTGAGTGATGCGATGAGGGGCGGGGTGGGCACCATTGATGGTCCATCGGAGTCAAGGTGCAGGCTCTCCCGGGCTTCCATCCTGCTGGCATTGGGAATCTTTTCCATTACCGGTTCTGCCCTGATTGTTACCTACTGGGTGGCTGAACGGACTCTCTTCAGGTCTGTCCAGCAGCGGCTGCTGGATCCGGACATCATCCTGATGGATCTGCGCATGCCAAAGGTTGATGGCTTTGGGACCACCCGCAGAATTCGTGAGCAGGCCGGCAACACGGTGCGGCCCTGGATCGTCGCGGTCACCGCCAACATTCGTGACTGCGACCGTGACGAGGCCTTGGCCAGCGGCATGAATGATTTCATTGGTAAGCCCATCAGGGTCGAGTCCCTGCAAGCCGCCCTGTCCCGGGCCCACGCGGCTGTACTGGCCAAGTGAGTGTGGCTCGGTTCTCAGCCCGGCAGGCTTGTTCCGGACAGCCTGGCCTGCTTCAGGGCCGCTTCAGCCCGTTGGAACAGGTCCTTGAAGCTGGTGTCGTCGCTGCTGGCGCAAGCCGTGCCCAAGCTGACGGGAAGAGGATGGCGGACTCCCCCCACCAGCCAGCCCTGGAGAGCCAAGCCGGAACGGAAGCCCTCTGCCTGGGCTACCGCCTCCTGCCCCACCAAGCCTGTCTGCAACACGGCGAACTCGTCATCACTCACACGCCCGAAGAGGGCGCTCTCCCCAAAGTCCGATTGCAGTTGTCTGGCCAGCTCCTGAAGCAACCGATCGCCCTGTTGTTGGCCGAATCGTGTGCAGAAATCATGGAAGTCATCCAGACCGAAGATCATCAGGGTCAACGGTTCTCCGTACTCCCTTTGCCGCCGGAACTCGTTCAGACCTGCATCGAAGAAGGGTCTTCGGTTCTTGAGGCCCGTGAGGGAGCAGAGGTAACTGTTGCGCCGCGATTCCATGTGCTGGATCACCATCCCAGCAAGGTCCTGCAGCAGTTGTTGTTCGTTGCCGGCGAGTTGCCTCGGCTGGGGGCTGATCACGCACAGGGTGCCGAGGTTGAAGCCGGAGTGGGTCCGCAACGGCACCCCGGCATAGAAGCGGATGTTGGGGTTCCCCGTCACCAGGGGATTGTCCTTGAAACGCTCGTCCGCACTGGCGTCATTGACGACCAGGACCTCATTGCCGCAGATGGCGTGGGCACAGAAGGCCACATCCCTGGGCGTTTCACGCGCCTCCAGACCCACCCGGGAGAGAAACCACTGCCGCTGGCGATCGACCAGGGAAATCAGGGCCGTCGGCACGCCCAGCATCTGGCTGGCCAGGCGTGTGATGCGATTGAAGTCCTCATCGGACTCCGCATCCAGAATGTGTTGCTCGTCGAGGGCCGCCTGGCGCTCAGCCTCGTTGTCCGGTACGGGGTAGGCGGTCATCGCGTAGAGCAGGACGCAGGGGGGACCGGGACGCCGCCGTTCGGCCGTCTATCCCACAACTTGCAGTATGTCCTGTCCTGGTGAGGTCCCGTCCCGGGCTGGTCGCGCGGCGCTTCAGGGAAGCCACGGCGCCTCGCTGAAATCCGGCTCGCGCTTTTCAAGAAAGGCGTTGCGCCCTTCCTGCCCTTCTTCCGTGCGATAAAACAGATGGGTGGCCTGGCCCGCCAGCTCCTGAATGCCGGCCATGCCGTCGGTTTCGGCATTGAAGGCTGCCTTGAGGCAGCGAATCGCTGTGGGACTGTGCTGCAGGATCTCCAGGCCCCAGCGCACTCCTTCCGCCTCCAGCTCCTCCAACGGCACCACCGCATTGACGAGCCCCATGGCCAGGGCCTGGCTGGCGTCGTAGCGGCGGCAGAGAAACCAGATTTCGCGTGCCTTGCGCTGCCCCACCACGCGGGCGAGGTAGCCGGCGCCGAAGCCGCCATCGAAGCTGCCCACCCGCGGGCCCGTCTGGCCGAACACCGCGTTCTCCGCCGCCAGGCTGAGATCGCAGAGCAGATGAAGCACCTGCCCGCCACCGATCGCATAGCCCGCCACCAGGGCGATCACCACCTTGGGCAGCGAACGGATCAGCCGCTGCAGGTCGAGCACATTCAGCCGCGGCAGGCCGCTGGCATCGAGGTAGCCGCCATCGCCGCGCACGCTCTGGTCGCCACCGGAGCAGAAGGCATAGCCGCCATCGGCGGCCGGCCCGACACCGGTGAACAGCACCACGCCGATGCTGGGATCGTCGCGTACGCGCGAGAAGGCATCGCACAGCTCCTGCACCGTGAGCGGGCGAAAAGCATTGCGCTTGGCCGGCCGGTTGATCGCAATGCGGGCCATCCCCTGCGCGCAGGTGTCGAAGCGGATGTCGGTGTAGGTGGCAGCCGGCGTCCAGAGCACCGGAGCTGTGCCGGGCAGCACGGGGTCCGCCGGCGCGGGCTGGGAGGGAGGTGCGGCGGAATCGGGGCGCATCAGGCCTGACAACGGCAGCGGCTTCGGCTCATTCTGCGGAGCCGTGGGCCGGCTCATGCTGGGGAGCCAGGCGCCAGCGCGGCCCGCAGCTGCTGGCGCAGGCGGGCATCCGCCTGGCGATCGGTGCGCAGCTCCAGCAGGGCCAGGGGCTGGGGCAGCGCCCAGGCCAGTGCCTCCTCCAGCTCCTCCAGCTGAGCCACGCGCCGCACGGGCACGCCATGCAACACCGCCAGGGCGGCCTGATCGAGGCTCTGCGGCATGGCGAACAGGCGCTCAAAATCGAAGGGCGCGGCAACCTCCGGCGGAACGGGCGAGGCGCCGGAGGTGCGTATTGGCAGCTGCTCAAAAATGCCGCCACCGCCGTTGTCGATCAGCACCACGGTGAGGCGTCCGCGCAGCTGCTGGCGCCAGAGCCAGCCGTTGCTGTCGTGCAGGAGGGCGAGGTCGCCGCAGAGGAGCAGCAGGGATCCGGCGCTTTCCGCCAGGCCGGCCGCCAGCGAGAGGGTGCCGTCGATACCGGAGGCTCCGCGGAAGCCGAACAGCGGCCGGGGCGCGCCCGCCTGCGGAGCAAAGCTTTCCCAGTCGCGCACGGGGCTGCTGCTGGCCAGCATCACCGGCAGCTGCGGCGGCAACAGCAGGCTCAGGGCCCGGGCGACGGCGGGTTCATTGGCAGCACCCGTGGCCGGCAGGGCCTGACTGAGCCCGGCCTGCACCGTGTGCTCCAGCTCCATCCAGCGCCGTTTCCAGGCGCGGTTGGCCGCGGGCGGCTCCCCCGCCCAGAGCGCCGCAGGCAGCGCCCGGCACCAGGCCGCCAGCCCATGGCCGAAGCGGTGGCTGGCAGTGCCGAGCGGATCGAGATCGCGCGGGTCGCTCTCGCTGATCACCAGCTGGCAACCGCACTGGCGCCCGATCCAGTGCTGCAGCCGGCGGCTGGCGGGCAGGGGCCCGAGCCGCAGCAACTGGGACACCTGCAACGGCTCCGTGGGCTCCTCCAGCAGCAGGTCGTAGCCCGCCACCAGCTCCAGCAGCGGCTGACCCCGCAGGCCCGAAAGGCCATCAGCGAGCAGGGGCCAGCCGCTGCGCAACTGCCAGCGTTGCAGGGCCTGCAGGTGGGCCGGCCACTGCTCCGGGGCACCGCGCCAGGGCCCGGCCACGATCACGCCGGGCTGATCGGGATCCAGCAGCGGCAAGGCTTCCGAGGTCACGGACGGCTCCGGCTGAACCCCCACCACCCTGTCGCTGGGCGTGCGGGCCATCAGCAACGCGATGGCGGCGGCCGAGGGATGGAGCGGCTCCTCGAAGGCCAGGTTGAGGTGCACAGGGCCGGCCGGGTGGCCGATGGCCTCCTGCCAGGCCCGCTGCGCGAGCGCCTGCAGGCTGGCGGGCGTCATCACGGCCAGTCCCTCGGCAGCGCCAGCACCGGCCCAGCGGCAGCTGCAGCGCAAAAAGTCCTCCTGGTTCACCGTCTGGTTGGCGCCGCGCCCCTTCAACCGCTGGGGCCGGTCGGCGCTGAGCAGCAGCAGCGGAATCGCGCCATGGTCGGCTTCCACCGCCGCCGGCAGCAGGTTGGCCACCGCCGTACCGGACGTGGTGATCACCGCCGCCGGCAGGCCATCGGCGCGGCTCAGCCCCAGCGCGAAGAACGCAGCGGAGCGCTCATCGATCGCGGTGTACAGCCGCAGGCCTTCGTCTTCGGCCTCCAGCAGGCCGGCCGCTATCGCCAGCGGCGCCGAGCGGCTGCCGGGGCAGAGCACGAGCCGCCCCAGTCCCAGCTGCCGGAAGGCGAGCAGCAGCGCATGGGCCGCGCCCAGATTCGCCGCAGCGTGAGCGTCGGTGCCCGCTGGGGCATGGCTGCCGAGGCCGTCGTTGCCGCTCACCGGGGCCCATGACTGTTCAGGATGGCCTGATCATGCCCACGACCGGAGCCCCCCGACATGAGCGTCACTCCCACCGGCGGCAGCTCTCCGGACGGAGGCCGCGCCGGGCTGCTGCGCCAGGTCGGACTGTTGCTGCTGTGGGTGGGCGTGGCGCTGCTGCTGCGCTGGGCGGTGATCGAACCCCGCTGGATCCCCTCCGGCTCCATGCTGCCCACCCTTCAGCTCAACGACCGGGTGCTGGTGGAGAAACTGCGGGCTCGCCTGCACCGGCCCCTGCCGGTGGGCACGATCGTCGTGTTCCACCCTCCCGACGCCTTGCTGGCGGCCGGCTACGACCCCGCTGCCGCCCTGATCAAGCGGGTGGTGGGAGCGGCGGGGGATCGGATCGCCGTCCATGACGGCCAGCTGATCCGCAACGGCCAGCCGGTGCCGGAGCCGTGGCGGGCCGAGCCGATCGCCTACGAGCTGGCGCCGCTCGCCGTGCCGCCTGATTGCCTGCTGGTCATGGGCGACAACCGCAATGCCAGCCTCGATTCGCACCTCTGGGGCCCCCTGCCGGCCGACCATGTGATCGGCACCGCCGTGTTCCGCTACTGGCCCTGGAACAAACTCGGACCCATACGGTTCTCCCCCTCTGCGGCCATGGGTTGACCCGGAGAGCTGCGTTATGGTGCAGGCCGTGACGCAGAGCACACCGGAGATGTTCAACCCGGAGTTCCTGACGACCGACAGCGAATCAATCAGCGGCAACTCGCTGATCCAGTACCTGCAGGAGCAATCTCCGGACGTTTTGCAGCGTGTGGCCCGATCCGCCAGCGGCGACATTCAGGACATCATCCGCCACAACGTTCAGGGCCTGCTGGGCATGCTGCCGGGCGAGCAGTTTGAAGTGAAGATCCAGGCCAGTCGCGACAATCTCGCTGGCCTGCTGGCCTCCGCGATGATGACGGGTTACTTCCTGCGCCAGATGGAGCAGCGTATGGAGCTGGAGAGCAGCCTGTTCGGTGAAGGCACCCTTGATGCCGACCCCGGCGAGCTGAGCCTCTGAGCCCAGAGCCCCGCTGGGCTCTCCAGATCCGGGCTGATCAGCCCTTTCCGGCGGCTTGAGGCTCCGCTGCCGGCACCTCCGGCACCACGCCCCAACGCACAAGGGCGCTGTCGATGCCGGCAAGGAATTCCCACGATCCGCTGGAGGGCGCCCACGGGCGTTGCTCCAGGGCATCGGCGAGACGCTGGAGATCCTCCTGGGTGGACGCCACAGGTGCCGCGTAGTGGGCAGGCACCACCTGGCGAATGCTTGGCAGCTGGGCGAGCCGCCGCAGCCAAGCCACCAGGGCGGTGCGGGCCCTGGGAAACACCAGCCGCTCCAACACCGGCGCCACCTGCAGAGGATGGGCATCACCGCCCAGCAGCGCCTCGAATTCAGTCTCCCAACCGGGCTGCCAGCGAAAGGGGTAGAGGCCGAAGTAGGCCTTTGCGGCGCGCAGCCCCGGCCGGAAGCTGCCGGCGATCACCTCTGGCCAGGGTCGCACCTCCAGCGCGGACGGCCGCAGGTAGGAGGCGAACAGCACCAGCCGCATCCAGCCGCGCCGCCGTTGCTCCTGGCCATCGCAGAGCGGCTCGGCGCCCTGCTCGCGGGCATGGAACAGCAGGGGCGTGGGATCGGTGCTGAAGATCTCCGGCGGTTCGCTGGAGATGGCCACCAGCGCATCGGTGACGAGCAGGCTGCCGCTGGCCCGGTGCAGGCAGGCCACTTCCACGAAGGTGCCGAGGCCCAGGTCCAGCGGGCCAAGCATCTCCCATTGCAGCTGCTCGGCGTGGGGCAGGCCCTGCTCGAACAGCACCCGGGTGCGGCCAGCGGGAAATCCGAGCCAGGGCAGGGGCAGCGGCAGCGGAAAGCTCCACTGGCACGGGCTCACCCACACGGTGGCGGCAGGAAAGGCCCGGGCCATCGCCGGCACCGGCAGCTTGTGCTCCAGCCCTGAGCTGGTGGGCAGCACGATCGTGCGCACCGGCCCATAGCGGGCTTCGAGCTCGCGCAGGCTGTGCAGCAGCTCCTGGGTGGGCGCCACTGGCGCGTAGAGCAGCAGCCCATCGGTGAGGCGTGCCACGGTCATGCGGATCGGCACCGCCACGTAGAGCACGCCCTGCAGTTGCTCGAAACTCCAGATCTGGCCAGGCACAAGCTCGCGCACCAGGGTGCGGCGACGGCCATAGGGATAGAGCGGCAGCAGCGGCCACCAGGGCCACCCCTGCCGCAGCCTCGGCGTGGGGGGCAGGCCGTTGGAGGCTCTCACTGCCGCAGCTGCGCCATCAGCCCATGGCGGGGCGCGAAGAGGAAGCTGGCCAGGAAGAGGCAGGTCTGGACCACCACGATGCAGCCGCCGGTGGAGGCATCCAGCCAGTAGCTCCAGTAGATGCCGACCACACTGGAGAGCATGGCGGAGCCGACGGCGATCCAGGTCATCCTGTCGAAGCGATCGGTGAGCAGGTGAGCCGTGGCCCCCGGGGTGACCAGCATGGCCACCACCAGGATGATGCCCACGGTCTGCAGGCCGGCCACCGCCGCCAATGACAGCACCGCCAGCAGCAGGTAATGCAGCACGCCGGTGTGGATGCCGATCGAACGGGCGTGGGTGGGATCGAAGCAGAACAGAATCAGGTCACGGCGCAGCAGCAGCAGCACCGCCAGCACCAGGCCGCAGATCCAGAGCGTCTGCTGAATGTCAGCGGGGCTGATGCCCAGCACATTGCCGAAGAGGATGTGGGTGAGATCGATGCTGCTGCGCACCTTCGACACCAGGATCAGGCCGAAGGCGAAGAATCCGGTGAACACCAGCCCGATCACGGTGTCTTCCTTGATGCGCGTCATCTGCTTGATGTAGCCGATCACCGCCACCGATCCCACGCCGAACACGAAGGCGCCGAGGGCGAAGGGCAGGTTGAGGGCATAGGCGATCACCACGCCGGGCATCACCGCATGGGACACCGCATCGCCCATCAGCGCCCAGCCTTTGAGGGTCATGTAGCAGGAGAGCAGGCCGCAGACGGAGGCCACGAGCATGCTCACCAGCAGGGCCCGCTGCATGAAGGCATGCTGCAACGGTTCGGTGAGCCAGGGGAGCGCGTCCATCACAGGTCGCCCTCACCGGACGGATCCGGCGGGGTGATCGTGAGCGAATCGAGCGGTCCGCCGCCGAAGGTGCGGGCCACGTTCTCCTGCGTGAACACCTCGGAGGTGTCGCCGTAAGCGAGCACGGTCTTATTGATCAGCACCACGTCGTCGCAGAAGCCGGTGACGTGGCTCAGATCGTGGGTGGAGATCAGCAGCGTGCGGCCTTCCTGGCGGAACTGCTGGAACAGCTGGATCAGCAGCTTCTCGGTGCGGATGTCCACGCCGGCGAAGGGTTCATCGAGCAGCATCACTGACGCCTCCTGGGCAAGGGCTCGGGCGACGAAAGCCCGCTTGCGCTGGCCCCCCGAGAGCTGACCGATCTGGCGGTGGCGCAACGGCCAGAGCTCCACCCGCTCCAGGCTCTCACGCACGGCCTGGTGGTCGCTCCGACGAGGAATGCGCAGCAGGTTCATGGTGCCGTAGCGGCCCATCATCACCACGTTCGCCACGCTCACCGGGAAGTTCCAGTCGACGCTTTCGGTCTGCGGCACATAGGCCACCGCCTGCTGTCGCAGGGCTTCACGCAGGGGCACGCCGTTGATGGCGATGGTGCCGCGCGAAGGGTTCACGAACCCCATCAGCGCCTTGAACAGGGTGGATTTGCCGGCGCCGTTCATGCCGACGAGGGCGCAGATGCTGCCGGCGTAGGCCCGCAGCGACACGTCATGCAGAGCCACCACGCCGTTGTAGGCGTAGCAGAGGTTGTCGACGACGATGCGCTCCTGGGCCGGACGGTGCTTAGGCGGGCGGGGCGGGCGGTGTTGCATCGGCTCAGCGCCCCTTGAGTCCGTTGATCAGTGTGGATACATTGTGCCGCTGCAGCTCCAGCAGGGAGGAGGCCGGGCCACCTTCAGGCGACAGGGAATCCACGAAGAAAACACCGGCAAAGCGGCTGCCGCTCTCCGCCGCCACCTGCTTCTGCGCCTCTGCCGACACTGTGCTTTCGCAGAACACCGCCGGCACCTGGCGCTCTCGGACCGTGGCGATCAGGCGGGCCATGCGCTGCGGGGTGACCTGGGATTCGGCATTGACAGGCCAGAGGTAGGCCTCGGTGAGGCCGTAATCGCGGGCGAGGTAGGAGAAGGCGCCTTCGCAGGTGGCCAGCAGGCGGTGCTGGGGCGGCAGGGTGGCCAGATCGCGGCGCAGGTCCCTGTCGAGGGCGCGCAGCTCAGCGCGGTAGGCCTCGGCGTTGCGCTTGAAATCGGCCGCATGGGCGGGGGCGAGCTGGGTGAAGGCCTTGCGCATGTTCTCCACATAAACCTCCGCCAGCCAGGGCGACATCCAGGCGTGCGGATTGGGCTTGCCGGCGTAGGCATCCCCGGCGATCGGCAAGGGCTCGATGCCGTCGGTGAGCACCACCCGCGGCACGTCCGGCAGGCCGGAGAGAAACCGATCGGCCCAGCGCTCGAGGCCGAAGCCGTTGACCAGCACCAGCTGGGCCCCCTCAGCCCGCCGCAGATCGCTGGGAGTGGGTTCGTAGCCGTGGATCTCGGCGCCCGGCCGGGTGATCGACTCCACCTGCAGGTGGTCGCCGGCCACCTGGCGGGCCATGTCGGCCAGGATTGTGAACGTGGTGAGCACGCGCGGTTTCCCTTGCGTCGCTGCGGCCCCTGGCGTGCCAGCCGCGGAGGTGCCGGGGGCCGGAGTCCGCTCGGCCGGACGCGGCGACGGCGTGCAACCCAGCAGGGCGCCACTGGTGAGCATCAGCACGCCACAAAGGGCCAGGGCAGGACGCCTGAGAATCGAGCGGGCCGCCATCAACGGCGCAACGTCAAACACGAAAATGGTCTAAGTGAACACAAGCGGCGCTGACGTAACCGTTGCTGGTGCGGCACGTGCCTGCGGCAGCGGAGGCGCTGCCGGGCCAGAAGAAAAGGCCCCCGCCGCAGCGGAGGCCTTCAGGGGTGCAGGTGCCAGGGGAGGTGGCCCCCGGCGGCTGGCGACAGAGGCTGGCTCAGCCGATCGCCGGAGCCTGCAGCGCCACCGGCACCGACTCCAGCAGGGCCAGGTCGAGCGGGAAGTTGTGGGCATTGCGCTCGTGCATCACCTCAAAGCCGAGGTTGCCGCGGTTGAGCACATCGGCCCAGGTGTTGATCACCCGGCCCTGGGCATCCAGCACCGACTGGTTGAAGTTGAACCCGTTCAGGTTGAAGGCCATCGTGCTCACGCCCAGGGCGGTGAACCAGATGCCCACCACCGGCCAGGCAGCCAGGAAGAAGTGCAGGCTGCGGCTGTTGTTGAAGGAGGCGTACTGGAAGATCAGGCGACCGAAGTAGCCGTGAGCAGCCACGATGTTGTAGGTCTCTTCTTCTTGGCCGAACTTGTAGCCGTAGTTCTGGCTCTCGCTTTCGGTCGTCTCACGCACCAGCGAGCTGGTAACGAGCGAACCGTGCATGGCCGAGAACAGGGAGCCGCCGAACACACCAGCCACACCCAGCATGTGGAAGGGGTGCATCAGGATGTTGTGCTCCGCCTGGAACACCAGCATGAAGTTGAAGGTGCCGGAGATGCCGAGGGGCATGCCGTCAGAGAAGGAACCCTGACCGAAGGGGTAGATCAGGAACACCGCGAAAGCGGCCGAGAGCGGCGCGCTGTAGGCGACGCAGATCCAGGGGCGCATGCCGAGGCGGTAGGAGAGTTCCCACTGCCGGCCCATGTAGCAGGAGATGCCGATCAGGAAGTGGAACACCACCAACTGATAGGGGCCGCCGTTGTAGAGCCACTCATCGAGGCTCACGGCTTGCCAGATGGGATAGAAGTGCAGGCCGATGGCGTTGCTGGAAGGAACAACGGCGCCGGAGATGATGTTGTTGCCGTACAGGAAGGAACCGGCAACGGGCTCCCGGATGCCGTCGATGTCGACGGGAGGAGCGGCGATGAAGGCGATGATGAAGCAGATCGTGGCTGCCAGGAGGCAGGGGATCATCAGCACACCGAACCAACCGATGTAAATCCGGTTGTCGGTGGAGGTGACCCACTGACAGAAGCTCTCCCAGGAGCTGAGACGTCCGCTGCGAACAGCCGTGGCCATTGGAGGTAAGAGGACGGAAGGAAACGGCTTCTTCACCCTCCACTCGCCTCAGGCAGCAACGGAAAATCCGCCAGCATCCGCAGCGAGAGAGCAGCAAAAAACACCGTACAAAAACGCTAAGGAAGAGCAGCCGAAGCGAGGCACGCGGCCTCCATCTCTTCGCAGATGTTCAACAGAAGCGCTCCGAACTTCACGCAACTACATCATTCAGTAGATCAAACGCAACAATCCCCAGCCCTAAGCCCTCAGCCAAAATCCCTAGGCCCCTAGGCCGTGGCCTGGCGCAGCACCCACTGACGGCCCTGGTGGAGGAACGCCGGCCAGTCGAGCCGTTCGCTCTCGGCGGCCCGTGCCACCAGCAGGGGGGCCTGCAGACGGATCGCCTGCAGATCCGCCTCCGCCACGCCGCTGCTGAGGGCCAGCACATCGGCCATCGCCCGGGCCACCACCCGGGTGAGGTAGGCACCGCTGAGCGCCTGCAGGCTGCTGCCCACCAGCCAGGCGCTGCCCTCCAGCCGCATCACGCTGGCGAGGGCCTGGCCGGTCCACTCCACCACCCCCAGCGCCAGGGCAGCACGGGCCAGTTCGGTGGCCGCCGCCCGCAGCTGCTCCATCCCCCAGGGGCAATCCCACAGCCGGGCCATCTCCTGCAGCATCAGCCCGTTGGCCACGGCCAGCACCAGCAGATCCACGCTGGGCAGCGGTGCGGCGAACACGCCGGTGGCCACCAGCCACTGGGTGCGTTGCACGAGCGCCTTGCAGCGCTCACGCCGCAGGCGCTCCAGTAAACCCTGCCATTCGCCGTGCAGCCGTTCGAGCTGGCGCTGCTCGGTGCGGTGCAGCAGCGCGTGGCCCTGCTGGCGGAGCTCCTGGGCCAAGGGCGTCAGGGCAGCAGGCAGGGCCTCGGGCTGGCCGCTCCAGGGCAGCAGCCGCTCCCGCAGAGGCGCCAGCAGCTGGGCCTGCAGATCGGCCACCAGCTGCGGCTCCTCACCCACCACCAGCAGCCAGACGGGCTGGCCGGCAGGCAGCGTCTCCAGCCAGCGCAGATCGGCGGCCTGCAGCGGCGGGTGCACCGCATGAAGCAGCAGGTCGCAGCGGGGGAAGGGGGCCGGCCAGCTCCAATCGGGGCTGTGGGACGCCAGCGGATGGCCCCAATGCAGGGTGATCGGCAGGGGCGCGCGCACGCCCTCCACCAGCGGGCCCTCCAGGGCACGCTCCAGCGGACGCAGGCCCACCAGCCCCAGATCGAGGGCCTGGCGGTGTTGGCGGCCACGCAGCTGCTGGAGCTGGTCGCGGCGCTGCTGCTGGGCCGCCTGGAAGGTGTCGGAGGCGGTCGTGCTGGCGCTCTCCAGCTGCTCGAACTGGGGCAACAGCCCCTCACAGCGTTCGATCCAGCCGTTCCAGGAGCTGGGCAGCTGGGGCGTGATCGGGCCGCGTGGGCGCCGCCACCACCACCAGGCACCGGCTGCCGCAAGCAGGGGGAGGCCGCCCGAGAGGGGGGTGTGCAGGCTGTCGAGCAGCAGCCAACCGCCGAGCACGGCCGCGGCAGGGGCCGCCACCGGCAGGAAGGGAATCAGGCCGCGCCAGGAAGCGGCCTCCAGGGGGCGAGCGGAAGAAGGCAAGGAGAGCAACGCCCGCTGCGAACGAACGTCAGCATCTTTAGCTCAGCTCCTCTCCCCTGCCCAGGGGCTCAATAGGTTGGGGGCAACCGAGCCAGGCCCGGGGGCCTCTCCGATGACGGCTGAGCGGATCCGTCCCGACACGGGCGCCCAGACCCCGAAGGACGTGGCCGACGGGGGGCTGGCCCGTGAAGGCGCCGCCCATGGAGACGCGCCCCGCTCGGCCGTGGCCGACAACCGCGAAGCGGTGAACACGGTGCTGCTGATCGCCTTGAGCGTGAACGTGGCGATGAGCTTCCTGAAACTGTTCGTGGGGCTGTGGAGCGGTTCGCTGGCGGTGCTGGCCGATGCGATGCACAGCGCCACCGATGGCCTCTCCAGCCTGCTGGGGGTGATCACCAACAGCCTTTCCGATCCACTCCCCGACCGCGACCACCCCTACGGGCACCACAAATACGAAGGCATCGGCGCCCTGGCGATCGCGGTGTTCATCCTGTTCGCCTGCATCGAGATCCTGCAGTCGGCGGCGCAACGGGTGCTGGGCGGGCTGGAACCGCTGCGGCTGGAGAACGGCGCCTTCGTGCTGCTGGTGGTGTCGCTGCTGGGCAATATCCTGCTGGCCAGCTACGAACGGCAGCAGGGGCTGCGGCTCAAGAGCGCCCTGCTGCTGGCGGATGCCCACCACACCACCAGTGACATCTGGACCACCTTGATGGTGCTGGCCGGCCTCGGCGGCGCCAGGATGTTTGGGCTCAACTGGCTGGATGTGGCGGTGGCGGCGCCCCTGGCCCTGCTGCTGGTGCTCTCCTGCTGGCAGGTGGTGCGCACCAACCTGCCCTGGTTGGTGGATCACATCGCCATCGCCCCCGAGGCGATCCACACGGTGGCCATGGCGGTGCCGGGGGTGTTGAACTGCCACGACATCGCCAGCCGCGGGGTGCTCGGCCAGCAGGTGTTCATCGACATGCACATGGTGGTGGACGCCGACGACCTGCCCACCGCCCACCGCATCACCGAACGGGTGGAGGAACGGCTGGAGGAACGCTTCGGACCAGTGCGCTGCACGATTCACCTGGAACCGCGCGAATATGCGCGTTCGGAGATCACCTTTCGCGGAGCCCATGGCTGATCGCAACCGTGAGCTGATCGCACTGCTCACGCCCCGCCAGCAGGTGCGCGTGAGCCAGTTGCTGCTGGAGCAGCAGGGCCATGCCAGCTGGCACGGCGGCGTGCCGGTGCTGGTTCTCGATCGCTGCTGGCTGCGGCTGCGGGTCACACCGGTGGAACACCTGGCCCGGCTGTTGCCGCCCGACAGCACGGCGGAGGCGCCGGAACTCGTGCGTTTCCGCGAACTGCGCCAGCAGGGGTTCAGCGAAGGCGCCGCCCAGGGCCGCTGCTGGGAGGAGTTCGGACCCGCGGCCTGCCAGCTCGCCCTGCACCGCCACTGGCAGGCCCTGGAGGGCCCTCATCACGGCTGGACGCTGGCCGCCTACCTGGCCTTCCTGCGCACCTACCGCGAGCTGTTCGCGGCCGGCCAGGAGCGGCCGCTGCCGCTGGTGGTGCTGGGCCGGCGCGGCAGCCAGGAGCCGCACCGCATCCACTGGCTGGTGGAGACCGGAGCCCTTGATGCGGCACACTTGCCCCCTGATTGAAGGCTTGCGGCCATGGCCGACCTGGAGAACGCATCGGTGCCCACAGACGCGATGCCCACCGACTCTGTGACCACCGAAGCGGTGACCACAGACGTGGTCACCACCGACGTGGTGACCGTTGAGGCTGGGCAACAGGTGCAACGCCGGGGCGGTGGTCGCCCGCCGGGCGGTGGCAGGAAAGCCGGCAGCCACCGCGAGAGTGGCGGCCTGCGCATCCGCCTGAGCGAGAACGAGCAACGGGCCGCCAAGGTGGTGCAGGAGGCCTTCCAGCTGCGTTCCACGATCGCGGCGCTGGGCTTTTCGATCCGCACCGTGGCCCAGCTGCTGGAGCAGGGTGCGCTCGATGCACTGGTGGCCGAGATGCGCGCCCAGGCGGGCAACCGGCCGGAACGCAGCCGCCCCGAAGGCGGGCGCTCAGAAACGGGCCGCTATGGCGAAGGCGGTGAAGGCCGGCGTGGCCGGCGCGAGGGCTCCGGAGAAGGACGTCCGGAGGGGCGCGGCGAGCGCCGCGTGATCAGCCGGCCCGATCCCTTCGCCCGCCCGAGCCGGCCGGAGCCGGTGCGTGAGCCCGAGCCAGTGGCCGAAGCCAGCGCCCCCGCTGAGGAACCCACCCTGGCCGATGACGCTGCAGACACCAGCAGCCCACACACCAACGACGCCGAGGCGCTGCCCACCGACGCCGAGACGCAGCTGTGACGCTTCGGCCACGTGTGCTCTCGGGCGTGCAACCCACCGGATCGCTGCACCTGGGCAACTGGCTGGGGGCGATCCGCAACTGGGTGCAACTGCAGGACAGCCACGACACATTTTTCTGTGTGGTGGATCTGCACGCGATCACGGTGCCGCACGATCCCGCCCTGCTGGCGGAGGCCACGCGCCGCACCGCCGCCCTCTACCTGGCCTGCGGCATTGATCCACAGCGCTCCACGGTGTTCGTGCAGAGCCAGGTTCCGGCGCACAGTGAGCTCACCTGGCTGCTGAACTGCGTCACGCCGCTGAACTGGCTGGAGCGCATGATCCAGTTCAAGGAGAAGGCACGCAAGCAGGGCGACAACGTGTCGGTGGGGCTGCTCGATTACCCCGTGCTGATGGCTGCCGACATCCTTCTTTATGACGCCGATCTGGTGCCGGTGGGCGAAGACCAGAAGCAGCATCTGGAGCTCGCCCGCGACATCGCCCAGCAGCGCATCAATGCCCGCTTCGCGCCGGAAGACCAGCCGCTGCTGAAGGTGCCCGAGCCGTTGATCCTGGCGGAGGGTGCGCGAGTGATGAGCCTGATCGACGGCCGCAGCAAGATGAGCAAGAGCGAACCGAATGAGGGCTCACGCCTGCACCTGCTCGATCCGCCCGAGCTGATCACCAGAAAGATCAAACGCGCCAAGACCGATCCGGTGATGGGGCTGGAATTCGGCAACCCCGAACGCCCCGAAGCCGACAACCTGCTCGGGCTCTTCGCCCTGCTCAGCGGCAAGACACGGGACACCGCTGCCGCCGAATGCGCCGCGATGGGCTGGGGACAGTTCAAGCCATTGCTGGCGGAAGCCGCTGTGGCCGCCCTGCAGCCGCTGCAGGAGCGTTATGCCGAGATTCGCCGCGACGAGGCCTACCTGAGCGAAGTGCTGCGCGAGGGCAAGGAGCGGGCGGCAGCCGTGGCCACTGCCACGCTGGAGCGTGTGAAGGCAGCCCTTGGCTTCTTGCCGGCGGCCTGATCAGGAGGGCGATGCCGCGTTCCTTGAAGACTGACGTTGCGTTTACCCAAGCCGATGCAGACATAGCCCCTGGCGTGCCTGCTTTGCTGAGCAGTGAGTGGCACGATGCGACTGATAAACCTTTCGCCATGATTAACACAACGGAGCCAAACTGGAAATCGTGAGGATTGACTGGGGCAACCTATGGCTTCACGCTCCTCTTCGCCTTGGTCGCGCGGGAGCAGTCAGGCTGCGGTAAGCCGCTCAAGGCTCCCGGTACACCACGCGACCACGTTCATCATTGCCCACATCGAGCAGATGCTCATGCAGCAGCTCTTCGATTTCGGTGCGCACGGCGTCGTGGTCGGTGCCGGCAGGCAGGGTTACCGCGAGGATCGCGTCATTGAGGGTGAAGCCAACACTGCCGGAACTGCGGGCCAGCACGAGCAACTGGCGCGCCAACGGCTCCGGGCGGTTGGTGTCGGCTTTGGCGAGGGCTTCCTGCAACACCAGCGGTTGGTTGGCCTGCTCGATCATCGAGCTGATCAGCAGCGCATCAATCAGTTGGCCGATGCCGCAGAAGCCAAAGGTGAGCAGCCACAACACCCCGCTCAGCGGCTTGCGGGCGTAAAAGCGATGCAGACCGCACAGGCCGACGAAGCCGCATGCCCAGAACAGATAGCCGAGTGCCACGTGGCGTCGCTCGATCAGGGGGCTCGCCATGCTCAAAACCAGCGATGCTCACAGCGGATCCCCGATGCTATCGGGGCTCTGGCTGGGCTCCGGCCTGGCGTGGTGTCATCCGTCTCCAGGGGGCGGCGGGGGGAACAGGGCCGGTTTCTGGCGGTCCGGGGGCAGGGTCACCCCCGCCTCCCGCAAGGCTGCCGACAAACCCCACACCTTCATCACAAGGCGGTGCCACGGGGCCATTGCCTGCATGTCGAGGGCGAGGGTTTCACTCATGGCGCCGCGCAGTGCTCGTGCCGCCATCAACTCCTGCAACGAGCGCGTAAGCATGGCATCAAAATCCCGCTGCTCCGTGGGCCCCAGCACTGTTTCCGGGCAATAGGCCAGCAGATCTTGGCCCCGCTCGAACCAACGCTGAAAATCATCCAGCAACGAATCGAGCACTTGATTGAGCAGCGGGCCAGCTCCCGCAGGCTGCGAAAACGGTGAGGAAGAGTCGGGAATCGGTGTGCTCCAGCTCGTGGACAGCCTAGGAACACAGCCCGCTTTCGGCAGAGCGGCGGCTGGCGTACTGGCGCAAACTGTGGTGCGCCGGACCCACGCTTGCAGGTGCAACGCAGGATCAGCCAAGGCGGCGGCCACATCCGTGCGAGATCGCGCGGCTCCGGGCGGAGTGGCTCGGATGGGAGACCGAGGCGGGGCCTTAGGCCGTGCATGCTCTGCCGCAGTCCGGCGCTTGATTCTGTGGCTCCAGCCAACGGCCGCTACAGCTTTCAGCAGCGGCTGAGGAACAGAACGGGCATGGGGCCGCTTCGGCTGATCTCACGTGTCAGCGTCACATCAGAACGATCGAAGAAATCCAGGTGTGTGCTCCATGAGGGCACATCTGTGGCAGCGCTTGTGTTGTTGGCAAGCTGGATGCTGACCCAATACCACTGGTCAGAATTGCTGGATACGCCGTAGAGAACGTTCTTGTCTGAATAATGGGCAAGTATATGATTGCCAGGTCTGTAACAGCTGCAGATCGGGATGGCGTGGATCGTTCCGGTCAAACGTAATGGTTCCCTCCGGCACCATGCTCCAATCCAGCGAAGAATAGGCTCCTACCCTGCGCAGCCGATTGTCGCTGTCAAGCATGGAGGTGGCAGCGATCGCCAGCGCGTCGGTGCCATCACGCAAAGTCCGGAGATTAGTGACGCGATCCCTTACCAACAGATTGAACCTGTGGGGATGCACAGCAAGGCCATGGCCCAAGAGGGTGGTGGGATCCAGAGAATGAGAAAGCACCTGTTCCTTCTGCCTAGAACGAGTGATCCAGTAGAGGCGATTACACGAGCTCAGCCCAAAGAGCAATGCATTCGCCGGCGCGGCACCGGCCACGCCACTGAGCACGGTCCTGGACGCAGCTGCGCCCCTGGATCCAGCCACCTTGTCGCTGAATCGGGTTCTCCGCTTCCAGCCCTGCCTGGCAGTGCCCGCAGATTCGGTCACTCGTCCAGCAGCACAGACACTTCTGAGGTTTTTAGCCTTCTCTCAACGTCCCACCTGAGACAGGCCTCCTAGCGCCAGGGGCTCCGAAGCGGCCGGCCAGCGGCAACCGCCGCACCCAGGGGATGGCAGCGTTCCTATCACTAGGAGGATCAACAGCCGATGCTTAGAGTTGAGGGTCTTCTGGCCCGTTGCCGTGCCTACCGCTTCCCCTGCCGCCGAGCCCGCCAGCCGCTCTGGGGAAACGGTCACCACCCCGGTGCTGCTGCCCAAAACGAGCGAAAGCTCCCAGCTGCTCAAAATTCGCCACTCGATGAGCCACGTGCTGGCCATGGCGGTGCAGAAGCTGTTTCCCCGGGCGCAGGTCACGATCGGCCCCTGGACCGAATCCGGCTTCTATTACGACTTCGACCATCCCGAACCCTTCACCGAAGCCGATCTCAAGGCGATCAAGAAGGAGATGGGCAAGATCATCGGCCGCCGCTTGCCGCTGGAGCGCATCGAGGTGAGCCGCGCGGAAGCGGAAGCGCGCATCTCGGCCCAGAACGAGCCCTACAAGCTGGAAATTCTCGCGGGCCTCACCGAGCCGATCACCCTCTACACGCTCGGCGAGGAGTGGTGGGATCTCTGCGCCGGGCCCCACGTGGCCAACACCAGCGAGTTGAATCCCAAGGCCTTCGAGCTGGAAAGCGTGGCCGGCGCCTACTGGCGCGGCGATGAGAAACGTGCCCAGCTGCAGCGCATCTATGGCACCGCCTGGGAAACAGCCGAGCAGCTGGCAGAGCACCAGCGCCGCAAGCAGGAGGCTCTGCGCCGCGATCACCGCCGGCTCGGCATCGACCTCGACCTCTTCTCCATCGAAGACGAGGCCGGTGCCGGCCTGGTGTTCTGGCATCCGCGCGGCGCCCGCATGCGGCTGCTGATCGAGGATTTCTGGCGGCAGGCGCACTTCGCCTCCGGCTACGAGCTGCTTTACACGCCCCATGTGGCCGATCTGAGCCTCTGGAAAACCTCCGGGCACCTGGATTTCTACCGGGAGAGCATGTTCGGCCCGATGGATGTGGATGAGCGGCAGTTCCAGCTCAAGCCGATGAACTGCCCCTTCCACGTGCTCACCTACGCCAACACCCTGCGCTCCTACAAGGAACTGCCGATCCGCTGGGCGGAGCTGGGCACGGTGTACCGCTACGAGCGGCCAGGGGTGATGCACGGTCTGATGCGCGTGCGCGGCTTCACCCAGGACGACGCCCACATCTTCTGTCTGCCCGAGCAGATCGGCGATGAAATCCTCGGTGTGCTCAACCTCACCGAAACCATCCTCTCCACCTTCGATTTCCAGAACTACGAAGTTCATCTCTCCACCCGGCCAGAGAAATCGATCGGCGAAGATGCCGTATGGGAGCTGGCCACCGCCGGCCTGGTGGAGGCGCTCGATCGCAAGGGCTGGGCCTACAAGATCGATGAAGGGGGCGGCGCGTTCTACGGCCCCAAGATCGATATCAAGATCGAGGATGCGATCGGCCGGTTATGGCAATGCTCCACGATTCAGCTGGATTTCAACCTGCCCGAACGCTTCGATCTGCACTACGTGGCCGCCGATGGCCAGCGGGCGCGGCCGATCATGATTCACCGCGCCATCTTCGGCTCGCTGGAGCGCTTCTTCGGCATCCTGGTGGAAAACTACGCCGGTGATTTCCCGTTCTGGCTGGCACCGGAGCAGATCCGTCTGCTGCCGGTCACCGATGAGGTGCTGCCCTATGCCCACACCGTGCTCGCCCAGCTCAACGCCGCTGGAGTGAGAGCCACGCTGGATCGCAGCGGAGAACGGCTCGGCAAGCTGATCCGAAAGGGCGAGCAGATGAAGATTCCGCTGCTGGGCGTGATCGGCACCCAGGAAGCTGAGCAGGGCAGCGTCAACCTGCGCAGCCGCCGCAACGGTGATCTTGGCGCGGTGGCCCTGGCCGAGCTGCTGGCCGCAGCCGCCCAGGCCAACAGCGTGCGTGCGGCGGGTCTGGAGTTGCCGGTCGGCTGAGCCCTGGGCCCTGCGGCGCATCGTCACCGGGCCTGGCAGCATCCCACCACGGCGCACCTTCCCCATGCCCATCCTGCTGGCCGGCGATATCGGCGGCACCAAAACCCTGCTCGCCACCTATGCCGTGCGGGAGGGTCAGCTGGTGCAGCTGCGCTCGGCCCGCTATGCCTCGGCCGCCTGGAGCGACTTCAGCGCCATGGTGCGTCACTTCCTGGCCGAAGGTGCCCAGGGCACAGAAACAGGTCCGCCCCGCCAGGCCTGCTTCGCGGTAGCGGGGCCGGTGCAGAACGGCCAGGTGAAGCTCACCAACCTCGCCTGGCATCTCGATGCCGGCGCCCTGGCCAAGGCCTGCGCGTTCGAGGCCGTGGAGCTGGTGAACGACTTCGCCGTGCTGATCCATGGCCTGCCCCATCTTTCGCCCGAGCAGCAGCAACCGCTGCGCGGCAACGCCCACCCGGCTGCCGCCGCTGCCACGGGGCCGGTGGCCGTGCTCGGCGCCGGCACCGGCCTGGGGGTGGCGATCGGCGTGCCCGGCCCGCACGGCCCGATCGCCCTGGCCAGCGAAGCGGCCCATGCCGCCTTTGCGCCGCGCCAGGAGCAGGAATGGCGCCTGCGCCAATGGCTGCTCAACGAGCTGGAACTGGAGCGTGTCTCGATCGAGCGGGTGGTGAGCGGCACCGGGCTCGGCCATGTGGCGCGCTGGATGCTGCGGGAGCGCGATCCGGGCGGCAGCCACCCGTTGCACGCCCCGGCCGAGGCCTGGTGGCAGGCGGAGAGGCAGGGGCTGGCGGAGCGGCCGGATCTGCCGGCCCTGGTGGCCCAGGCGGCCCTGGCCGGGGAGGCGCTCGCTGCAGCGGCGCTCGATCTCTGGCTTGGGGCCTACGGCAGCGCCGCCGGCGACCTGGCCCTGCAGACGCTCTGCAGCGGCGGCCTGTGGGTGGGCGGCGGCACGGCCGCCAAGCTGCTGCCCCAGCTGCGTTCTCCCGTCTTCCTGGAGGCCTTCGGGGCGAAGGGGCGGCTCTCGCCGGTGCTGAAGACGATTCCGCTGCGGGCGCTGGTGGATCCGGGGGCTGGCCTGTTCAGCGCCGCCTGCCGCGCCCGCACCTTGATGGGCTGAGCGCAGGGCCGGAATGGCGGGCGTGGAGCAGCGGGCCTGTATCGGCGCGCACCGGCGAATGGGACACTGAACCCATCACGGTCAGCAGGAAGGGAAGGAACGCATGGTCAGGCCCCGCATCGGGCAGGGAGTGGCGGTGGATGTCCCCGCCACCACCGCCAACCTGGGGCCGGGGTTCGATTGTCTCGGCGCCGCCCTCGATCTCAACAACCACTTCCAGCTCACCTGCATCGAGGGGGATGGTGAGCGCTTCGAGCTGATCATCGAAGGCAGCGAGGGCGCCCACCTGCGCGGCGGCCCCGACAACCTCATGTACCGCTCGGCACAGCGGGTGTGGAAAGAGGCGGGCGAACAGCCGGTGGCGCTCGAAGCGCGGGTGCGGTTGGCGGTGCCACCGGCGCGAGGCCTGGGCAGCAGTGCCACCGCAATCGTGGCCGGCCTGATCGGCGCCAATGCGCTGGTGGGAGAACCGCTCAGCCGCGAGAAGCTGCTGGAGCTGGCGATTGACATCGAAGGCCACCCCGACAACGTGGTGCCCTCCCTGCTCGGCGGCCTCTGCATGACGGCCAAGGCGGCGTCGCACCGCTGGCGCGTTGTGCGCTGTGAATGGCATGAAGCGGTGAAGGCCGTGGTGGCGATCCCGGCGATACGGCTTTCCACCAGCGAGGCGCGCCGGGCCATGCCGCGGGTGGTGCCGATCCCCGATGCGGTGGTGAACCTCGGCTCGCTCACCCTGCTGCTGCAGGGCCTGCGCACCGGCAGCGGCGATCTGATCGCCGATGGCATGCACGACCGTCTGCATGAGCCCTACCGCTGGGGCCTGATCCAGGGCGGCCGGCAGGTGCGGGAGGCGGCGCTGAACGCAGGGGCTTGGGGGTGTGTGATCAGCGGTGCCGGTCCGACGCTGCTGGCGCTCAGCAACCGCGACCAGGCCGCAGCGGTGGGCCGGGCGATGACCCAGGCCTGGGAACGGGAAGGGGTGGCCTCGCGCTTTCAGGTGCTGGATCTGCATCTGGGCGGCAGCCGCTGGGAGCCCTTGCCCGACCGCAACTGAACCCGGAGTTCGCCACAATTCCCGCCGACGCCACGGCGGATCCCTGCTGCGATCCGTGTCCACAGCCCTGTTGAGTAGAACTACTCAGCACCGTGCGTGTAACTGATAAATTCTCCGGGTTGCACCGCCCCAGCGGCGGCCCGAACGTTCCCCTCGCAGGCTGAAATGGACGCCAATCTGCCCCTGACGGCCGCGTCCTCTCTCCCTGCAGACTTTCCCTGGCTCACGCTGATCGCCCTGATCCCGGCGGCGGGGGCCCTGTTGATGCCCCTGGTGCCCGGCGATGGCACCGATCCGCGCGCTCCCCGCACCATCGCCCTCGGGGTGCTGCTCGTCGACCTCCTGCTGATCCTTTGGGTGTTCAGCCAGCGCTTCGACAGCAGCCTCAGCGGCCTGCAACTGGTGGAGCGGGTGCCCTGGCTGCCCGCCCTCGGCCTGGAATGGTCGCTGGCCGCCGATGGCCTCTCGGCACCTCTCGTGGTGCTCAGCGGCCTGGTCACCCTGCTGGCGGTGGCCGCCAGCTGGAACCTCAACCGCAAGTGCCAGCTTTATTTCGGCTTGCTGCTGCTGCAGGCCTCCGCCCAATCGCTGGTGTTCCTCTCGCAGGATTTCCTGCTCTTCTTCCTGGCCTGGGAACTGGAGCTGGTGCCGGTGTACCTGCTGATCGCCATATGGGGCGGCGCCCAGCGCCAGTACGCGGCCACCAAGTTCATCCTCTACACCGCCACCGCCTCCCTGCTGATCCTGATCAGCGGACTGGCCCTGGCCCTCGGCGGTGACGGTTTCACCCTCAACCTGCAGGAACTCAGTGAGCGCTCCTACGGCGGCAGCTTCGCCCTGCTCTGTTACCTCGGCTTCCTGATCGGCTTCGGCGTGAAGTTGCCGATGTTCCCGCTGCACACCTGGCTGCCGGATGCCCACGGCGAAGCCAATGCGCCGGTGTCGATGCTGCTGGCCGGCGTGTTGCTCAAGATGGGCGGCTACGCCCTGCTGCGCTTCAACGTGCAGATGCTCCCCGACGCCCATCTGCGCCTGGCGCCGGCGTTGATCGTGCTGGGCATTGTCAACATCGTGTATGGCGCGCTCAATGCCTTCGCGCAGGACAACGTCAAACGGCGGATCGCCTGCAGCTCGGTGAGCCACATGGGCTTCGTGTTGCTCGGCATCGGCGCCATCGACACCCTCGGGCTGAGCGGCGCGATGCTTCAGATGATCAGCCACGGCCTGATCGCCGCTTCGATGTTCTTCGTCACCGGTGTGTTCTACGAGCGCACCAAAACCCTGTCGATCCCCAACATGGGCGGCCTGGCCAAGGTGCTTCCGATCACCTTCGCCTTCTTCCTGGCCAGTTCACTGGCCTCGCTGGCGTTGCCTGGAATGAGTGGCTTCATCAGTGAAATCACCGTGTTCCTGGGGGTCACCAGCAACGACAGCTTCACGATCGGCTTCCGTGTGATCACCATCATCCTGGCCGCCATCGGCCTGGTGCTCACCCCCGTCTATCTGCTGTCGATGAGCCGGCGGGTGTTCTTCGGCCCCAGGATTCCGGCCCTGGCCGTGGTGGGTGACATGAAGCCCCGCGAACTGGTGATCGGCCTGGTGCTGCTGGTCCCCACCCTGGCGATAGGCTTCTGGCCCCGCCTGGCCATTGATCTCTATGGCGCCAGCACCAACGCCCTGGCCGAGAAGCTCAGCGCCCACGCCCAGCTGGCCCTTGGCCGGCTTCCCGTCCTGGGCTGAGCCGCCGGCGGCTGCACCGCTGGGGTGAAATGGGTCCACACCACCCCAACGCTCCCCGGCGATGCCATCCACCCTCGAAGCTCCTGTGGCCCTGCTGGTCGGCGAGGGACTGCCTGACTACGCAGCGATCACTCCCGAGCAGGTCAGCGCGCACATGCCCGGCCTGCTGGCCGAGCTCGATCAGCAGCTCGACCGGCTGGAAGCAGAGCTCTCAGCAGCCCTCGAGGCCGACGCTCCGCTGAATTGGCAGCAGGTGATGGGGCCGCTGCAGAGGCTGGGTGAGCGGCTGCGCTGGAGCTGGGGGGTGGTGAGCCACCTCAACGGCGTCTGCAACGGGCCGGAGCTGCGCACTGCCCATGCCGGCCAGCAGGCCGCCGTGGTGGCCTTCGGCAATCGCGTCGGCCAGAGCAGGGTGCTCTACCGGGCGCTGGAAACCCTCCAGGCCAGCAACGACCTCGATGCCACCCAGCAGCGCATCCTCGCGGCCGAACGGCGCGACATGGAGCTGCGCGGCGTGGGGCTGGAAGGCGACGCCCAGGCTGGCTTCAACGCCACCAGCCAGGAGCTGGCCGAGCTCTCCACCCGCTTCGGCAACCAACTGCTCGATGCCACCAACGGCTGGAGCCTGCTGCTCACAGAAGCGGCCGAGGTGGAAGGGTTGCCCGAAAGCCTGCGCGGGCAGCTGGCTCAGGCGGCACGCCAGGCCGATCACCCCGAGGCCAGCGCCGCCGAGGGCCCCTGGCTGCTGGGCCTCGACATGCCCCGCTATGCCCCTTTTCTCAAATACAGCCGCCGCCGTGATCTGCGCGAGCGTCTCTACAAGGCCCATGTGAGCCGGGCCTCCGGCGAAGACGGCGGCAACGGGCCGCTGATTGAGCGGATCCTCACCCTGCGGCGCGAGCAGGCCCAGCGCCTGGGCTACGCCCACTGGGCCGATGTGAGCCTGGCCGCCAAAATGGCCGGCTCGGTGGAGGAGGTGGAGCGGCTGCTGGAGGATCTGCGTGCCGCCGCCCATCCCGTTGCCCTGCAGGAACTGACCGAACTGCGCGCCTGTGCTGACCGCGCCGGCGCCACTGAAGCCGAGGACCTCCAGGCCTGGGATGTGAGCTTCTGGGCGGAAGTCCGCCGGCAGGAAGCCTTCGCGCTCGACAGCGAGGCGCTGCGCCCCTGGTTCCCGCTGCCGCGCGTGCTGGATGGTCTGTTCGGGCTCTGCAACCGCCTGTTCGGCATCCGCATCAACGCCGCCGATGGCGAGGCGCCGGTCTGGCACCCCGATGTGCGCTACTTCCGCGTCGACGACGCCGGCAGCGGCGAAGCCATTGCAGCGTTCTATCTCGACCCTTACAGCCGTCCCGGCAGCAAAAGGGGCGGTGCCTGGATGGATGAATGCCTGGTGCGCAGCGTGACGGACGACGGCCGGCCGGTGCTGCCGGTGGCCTACCTCGTGTGCAACCAGAGCCCGCCGGTGGGTGACACCCCCAGCCTGATGACCTTCGAGGACGTGGAGACCCTCTTCCACGAATTCGGCCATGGTCTTCAGCACATGCTCACCACGGTGGAGCGGCCTCAGGCGGCAGGCATCAACAACGTGGAGTGGGATGCGGTGGAGCTGCCCAGCCAGTTCATGGAGAACTGGTGCTACGACCGCGCCACCCTGCTGGGCATGGCCCGCCACTGGCAGAGCGGCGAGCCCCTGCCCGAAGCGGAGTTCGCCAAGCTGCAGGCGGCCCGCACCTTCATGACCGGCGCCGCCACCCTGCGCCAGGTGCACCTGGCGCTCACCGATCTGCGCCTGCACAGCCAGTGGACCCCTGAGGACGGCCGCTCACCGGAAGCACTGCGCCGTGAGATCGCTGCCACCACCACCGTGATCGCCCCGATCCCTGAAGACGCGCTGCTCTGCTCCTTCGGCCACATCTTCGCCGGCGGCTACGCAGCCGGCTACTACTCCTACAAATGGGCTGAGGTGCTCAGCGCCGATGCTTTCAGCGCCTTCGAGGATGTGGGCCTCGACAACGAGGAGGCCATCCAGGCCACCGGTCGCCGCTTCCGCGCCACGGTGCTGGGGCTGGGGGGCAGCCGCCATCCAGCCGAGGTGTTCGAATCCTTCCGCGGCCGGCAGCCCTCGCCGGAAGCGCTGATCCGGCACTCGGGCCTGGTGGCGGTGGCCTGAACCTGCCTGTTCAGGGGGCCAGCAGCACCTGCCGCAGCGCCTCCAGCGAGCGCGGGTCACTGAGGATGTGCTGGTGCAGGGTGGGCGGCAGCGGTGTGCACGGCCCCACCGGCAGCACGCCCCGCCAGGCCGGTATCACCACCTGGTCCAGAGGCGAGTAGTAGCTCTGGCACTCCACCCCCTCAAGGCCGCTGAGATCCCCGTTGAGCTCGCGCACCAGCGGGCTGCCCAGCTTCATCTCAGCGATGCCGCCCACCAGCCAGGAGGGCCACGGCTGGGCGACGATCGTGCCCTGCTGGGGGCTGCCGACGCTGATGAAACGCCGCGTGCGCTGATGGCCACCCAGCAGCTGGATCCAGGTGCGACCGATCACTCCGCCCATGGAGAAGCCGAGCAGATCAATCGGCTGATCCGGGCCGAAGGCCGCCTCGATGGCCGCTCCGAGCCGCTCCGCCAGAGGCCGCATGCGGGTGGCCCCGAGCCGGTGGGGCAGGTGGGGGATCAGCAGCGGGTCGCGGGCGCCGGCCAGCTGGCGGGTCAGCCGTGCGAACAGCCGTGGGGTGTCCCAGAGACCGTGGACGAGAACAAGGGGGGGAAGCGCCGTCATCGGGCCATCCTGATGGCCGGGGGCTCAGTGGCCGCTGGAAGCAGAAGTGGCAGGTGCAGCAGGCAGCCCCGCCGGCTGGCCGATCCGCTCCGCGTGCCGCCAGCGCTCCACCGCCACGCTGCCGCTGAAGCCCGGCACAGGGGCCCGGCACTTGCGCAGCTCCAGCCGCTGCGGCACCGGGCCGTACAACCGCTCGATCGTGTTGAGCGTCTGCTCCGCAAAGGCCTCCAGGGTGAGGCAGCGCAGCTCCCGGGCCAGCCGCTGCAGGGCCTGGATCGCCACGCCGTAATCAAGGCTTAGACCCAGAGCATCGGCGCGCCCCGCCCGCGCCAGTGGCCACCAGAGGGTGAGATCCAGCTCGAACCACTGGCCAAGCAGGCGCTCCCGCTCCAGCACCCCCACATGGGCCCAGAGCCGGAGGCCCCGCACGTGGATGGCGTCCGCGCCAAAGCCTGCGGGGTGGCCGGCAGGCTCAACGATGGGGTGGCTGGGCGTGGCGCTGGCGGGTTTGCCGGGCGGGTTTGAGGCGGCAGTCACAGGGGGAGGGAGCGGTGCATGAAGCGCTGATCGCCGCGGGCGTAATCCGCCACGGTCTGGCCATGGCCGCGCAGGCGGTAGCGGTAGGTGACCAGGCCCTCCAGCCCCACCGGCCCACGCGGGGGCAGGGTCTGGGTGCTGATGCCCACCTCCGCCCCGAGGCCGTAGCGGAAGCCATCGGCGAAGCGGGTGGAGCAATTGGCGAACACCCCGGCACTGTCGACGGCGCGCAGGAACTGCTCGGCTGTGGCTGGATTGGCGGTGCAGATCGCCTCGGTGTGGCGGGAGCCGTAGTGGGCGATGTGGGCCAGCGCCGCCTCCAGGTCGTCGACCAGCTTCACCGCCAGGACCAGATCGGAATACTCCGTGCCCCAGTCCTCGTCGCTGGCGGGGAGCGGCACGCCGAGGGCGCAGGCGCGGGGATCACCGCGCAGCTCCACCCCCGCCGCCGCGAAGGCCGCCACCGCCGGCGGCAGGAAATCAGCAGCAATGGCGCGATGCACCAGCAGGGTTTCGATCGCGTTGCAGGCGGCGGGGTACTGGATCTTGGAATCCAGGGCCACCCGCAGCGCCTCCTCGCTGTTGGCCTCCGCATCCACGTACAGGTGGCAGATGCCGTCGGCGTGGCCCAGCACCGGCAGACGGGTGTTGTCCTGGATGAAGCGCACCAGGGCATTGGAGCCGCGCGGAATGATCAGATCGACCAGGCCCTCAAGCTTGAGCAGGGCGAGGCTCTCCTCCCGGGAGGTGAGCAGATCGAGCACCTGCGGTGACACCGCACTGGCGGCCAGGCCCTGCTGCAGGGCCCTGTGGATGGCGGCGCAGCTCAGGCGGGCTTCCCGGCCCCCCTTGAGCAGGGCGCCATTGCCGGAGCGCACCGCCAGCGATGCGATCTGCACCAACGCATCGGGGCGCGCCTCGAAGATCACCCCCACCACCCCGAGCGGCACCGTGATCCGCTCCAGCACCAGGCCCTCATCCAGCTCCGTGTGCAACTGGCGTTGGCCGAGCGGGTCGCTCAGGGCCGCCAGCTGACGCACCCCCGCCACGGCCGCCGCCAGCTTCGGGCCATCGAGCACCAGCCGTGCCGCCAGCGCCGCCGGCAGGCCATCGGCCTGTGCCGCCTGGCGGTCGGCCGCATTGGCGGCCAGGATTTCAGCGGACGCCTGCTCCAGTGCCGCCGCCATCGCCTCCAGCGCCGCCTGGCGCTCGGCGTCGCTGCTCTGGGCGAGCTGACCCGCCGCTCGCCGCACCGCCAGGGCGCGCTGCAGCAGTTCTGGGGAGGGGTCAGGAACGGGGCTGGTCATGGCCCCATCTTCTCAATCGGTGGGCGGCAGGGGCGCGAGACGATCGAAGGCCAGCCGGGCGGCGCCGAGCCGGCCCGCCCCGTTGCCGAGGGCACAACGGCGCAGACGCAGGCCCTCGCGGCTCTCCGGCATCACCCGTTGCTCCACCTCCCGCCAGACCGCCGGCAGGAAGTGGTGGCTGGCGCCGCTCAGGCCACCGCCGAGCAGCACCAGCTCAGGCGTGAGCACATAGAGCAGGGAGCTGAGGCCCGTGCCCAGCAGCTGGCCGTAGCGGTCCCACACCGCCAGGGCATCGGCCTCACCCGCGTCGGCACGGCGGCAGAGCTCGCGGGGCTCCAGCAGCGACAGGCGCCGCAGGCCATTGATGCTGCAGAACTGTTCCAGCGAGCCCCGGTTGCCGCTGTGGCAGTCGGGACCTTGCGGATCCACGCCGATCAGCCCCGGCTCGGCCGCCGCCCCGTGGGGCCCGGTGAACAGCTGGCCGCCCAGCAGCACCCCGCCCCCGACGCCGGTGCCCAGGGTCAGCAGCAGCACGTTGTCCTCGCCGCGCGCCGCGCCGCACCAGGCCTCGCCCAGCAGGGCGCAGTTGCCATCGTTGGCCAGCACCAGCGGCCGATCGAGTCGGGCCTCCAGCCAGTCGGCCAGCGGCACCCGGCGCCAACCCGGCAGGTTGATGGCGATGCGGGCAACGCGACCGGACGCATCGACCGGGCCGGGCACGCCCACGCCCACAACGGCCGCCTGCCGCTCTGGGTCGAGCTGCTCGATCGCCGCGGCGATCGCCATGGACACGGCGCCGGGCATCGGTGGCTGGGGGGTGGGCAGCTCCAGCTCTGCCAGGGCCTGGCCCTTGCGGTCAACGCGGGCCAGCTTGATGGCCGTACCGCCGAGATCCACCCCGATGGCCTGATCTGCCGCGGAGGCTGCCGGCAGGGGAGAGGGCCGCGGAGCCGTGCAGGCCAGGCTTAGGGCGGAAGCCTCGAGCGCGCTGGCAGCCATGGCGGACGTTGAGGCCTTGGATGGGGCATCGGCCATGGGCGGGGCGTTCAGAACCGGAAGAAGAATTGCAGCTGGGTTTGCCAGCGACCTTCCGCATCCACCGATCCCTGCAGGCCGTAGGTGTCGTTGACCTGATAGCGCAGGGTGAACTGGGGGGGGATGTCGCTGCGGTTCGGTGCCGCCAGCATCGAGAGGTTGATCCGATCGGTAAGGTCCAGGCCGAAATCGGTGGCCAGCACCAGCTGGGAGGGCACCCGCCCATTGCCCCTGTTGGGATTCTGGCTGTCGGTTGGCACCACGTAGCTGGGGTAGATCGCGAAGCTCACACGCTGGCCAAGCGCATCGGTGAGCGTGCTCACCAGGGGTGAGAGCAACGACTGGCCCAGCACAGTGGCCAGGGCCGCGCCCGCATTGCCCCCGGTGAGGCCCGCCAGCGAATTACCACCGATCAAGGCCACCAGCCGCTCCTGGGACAGCGGCGGATTGCTGCGCAGCTCCAGTGATTCACCGATCCGGTCGGCCGGACCGCTGATCTTCATCACCACCCGCACCAGATTGAGCTGGTCCAGCGGGGTGAAGCCGCCGCGCAGGTCCTGTTCAGTCACGAAGCCCGGGCTGCGGCCCACCTCCAGGCTGTTCGACACCCGGGTGCGCAGGGCGATGTCGAGGAAGGGCACCAGGCCCAGCGACGGGGTGAACACCGCCACGTTGGGCGCATCGGGATCGAGCGTGAAGGTGGTGGTGAACAGCGTCAGGCGGCCGCCCCTAAGGCGCACCACACCGCGGGCCTGCAGGCTGCTGTCGATCGGCCCGTTGAGGGTGAGCAGACCAGTGGTGCGGAAGGCCGCCACCGGGGGCATCACCACCTCCAGATCAGGGCCAAGGTTCAGGCGCAGATCCTCCAGCTTGAAATAGGAAAGATCGGGCACCGAGCTGCGCAGCGCCTCTCCCGAACCCGTGTCCACACCTGCCCCCATCAGCACCAGCGGCTGCTGGAAGTCCCAGTTCGACTCCAGCAGGGTCTGCATCGCCACAGGCCTCACGGCCACGGTCTTGCCTTCGCCGCCCTCGATCTGCTCCGACTGGGCTAATTGACCGGGCTGCACGTTGAGCTTGCCGCGGCTGACATTCACCTCTCCGCCCACCAGCGGCCGCAGCAGGGTGCCGGTGACGGTGAGCAAGGCATCGGTCTGGGCGTTGAGGCGCGGCACGCTCAGGCGGGCGGTGGTGAGTTCCACCTGCAGCGGCTTCTCCTCCGGCAACGGGGTGAACAGCCGCAGGCTGCCGGCGGCCTTGATCGCCCCCTTCTGCCCCACCTGGCCGCTGAACTCCTGCACCAGTAGCTGCTCAAAGTCGAACAGCACGGTGGCTTCCAGCCTGGTCACCTCCTGACCGGCCAGCAGCAGCTCGCCGCCTCGGACGCGCAGGAAGCCGTTGGCGGAGGGGTCGTCGAGGCTGCCGCGCACCAGCAGCTCCAGATCGGCGCTGCCCCTACGCCAGAGCAGTTGCTTGCCGCCCAGGGCCGTGAGGAAGCGCAGGCCATCGCCGCGGCTGGAGAGCCGCAACCGCAGGCCGTCGCTGGCGGGATCCAGCGGCACCCGCGCGCTCAGATCCACGCTGTCGGCGGCACTATCCCCACGCAGGGAGGCCTGGGCCGACACAGCGGCTTCATCGAGGCTCACCTGGGCGTTCTGGAGCACAAGCGGCATGCCGTTGAGCGAGCCGTCGCGCAGGGCCACCCGGGTGGTGAACTGTGGCTCCGGTGCGGACCCAGGCCGGCCCGCGCCACCGATCCGGAAGCGGCCTTCCAGATCGATCGTGCCGCGCAGCCCATTGGGAACCGGCGTGATCAGAGCCAGCAGCCCCAGCGAAAGACCTTCCAGCGCGAACTGGCCCAGGCCGGGTCCGAGCGGCCCCTGCAGCCGCACCACGAAGGGCTCCAGCTGCAGGGCCTGATCGCGGTCGTCGCCCTTCAGCCACAGGTGACCCTTGGCGTTGAGGGTCAGCCTGAGCGCGGCGAGGTTGGGTCCGGCCAGGGTGCCGTCGAGATCCACCAGGCCGCGCAGCAGATCGGTGCGGAACTTCGGCCTGGGCGCCATGCCGGCCTGGGCGGAGTCCTCGAGCCGGGCGCGAGCCGCCGCCAGAGCTGCCAGTTGATCGGCCACGGTGCCGCCCAGGGTGTCGATCGCCAGCACACCCAGATCGCTGGCGCGTCCATGGGGCGGACCCACCACCCCGCCGGTGCGGGCGCGGAGCTGAAGCACTTGCTCGAAGAAGGCGCTGGTGAGCGAACGGCCTTCAAAGGCGAGCTGGAGCGGGCCACCGCCACTGCCGGTGGCCCGCAGGCTGAGCTGGCCACCGCTGAGCGGATCGACCCGGCCACGGAGCCGGTAGCGGCCCTGGCGGAGGTCACCTTCGGCCACCAGCTCGCGGGCGAGCAGCCCCAGCAGCGCCGGGCGCTCCACCTGCACCCGGCCGTTCATCGTGAGCGGCGCCAGGCCCACCACCCCTTGACCGCTCAGCAGCCCCTGCAGCGGCTCGCGGCGGCCTCCTCGGGTGGTCTCTAGGCGCAGGCCGTTGAGGGGCAGGCCGCGGGCCTGCCAGCGGTACTGCTCCCGGCTGCCATTGAGCGCGAGCGTGCCCCCCTGGCGCTGCAGGCTCACCTGCCGCGGCAACCAGGAGGTATCGAGGCTGGCGGTAAGCGAGCCGGGCAGGGCGGTGCCGGTGGAGCGCATGCTCAGCTGGCTGCCGCTGCCGGCCGCCACCAGCCGCCCGGTCCAGCGTTCCCGCAGTTGCAGCGGACCACTGCCCAGGTCGGCCACTTCCAGGCGCAGGTCGGGCCGCAAGGCCGCCAGCGGACCGCGCAGGCTGCCGCGGGCCCCCAGCGTGCCGAACAGGCGGACTCCCACCAGCGGACTGAGGCGCTGCAGGGGATAGGCGGGCAGGTCGAGCAGCAGGTCAAGATCACCCGCCACCAGCCCGCGGCGGTTCTGCCAGCGCAGCGGCAGGCGCCCCTGGGCGGTAAAGCCCGGCGCCGTCAGGTCGTCGAGACGCAGCAGCCCGTCCCTCCAGCCCAGCTGCGCGATGGTGGCCCCCAGCACCGACCGACCCTCCACGCTCACACCGGCCGGAGCCCGCAGCACGGCCGTGAGCGTGTTGGGCACGGCAGGACGGCCACCCGCCCTAGCGGAGGCGGCACGGGCCAGCAGGTCGAGGCTCAGCAGCGGGCGGCCCTGGCGGGCCAGCGAGCCCTGCAGGCGTGGGGCCAGCAGCGTTCCCGACGACTCCAGCTCCAGCGACAGCGGCTCCTGACGGCCCAGCAGCGAGCCCAGCCAGGGGGCGGCGCTCCAGAGGCTGGGGTGCAGCGAGCCCGATCGACTGCGCACCGCCAGCCTGGGCCAGAGCGCACCGTCGGCCACCAGCTGGGAACGGCCGGACGTCAGCTGTAAACGCCGCAAGTCCACTGCCAGGGAACGGCGCCGGTCCACCTGCAGATCGGCGCTGAGCGCCAGCGGTGCCGGGCTGGTGGGCGTGCCTTTGCCGAGCGGAACCCGGCCGGTGAGCTGCACTCTTGGTTGCAGCCAGGGCCCCTGAACCTGCAGTTGCAGGCGATCGCCGCGCCGGGGATCTTCAGCACCGCCGGTGAGGGCGAAGGAACGGCCCGGCACCAGCGAACCAGCGGCGCTGCCGCGCCAGTTGGCCATGCTCCAGCGCATGGGATCGAGGCTGATCTGGTCGTCGCGGCAGCGCAGCTGGGCGCTGTCGGCTTGCCAGGGGGCGGGCAGCTGGGGGTCCTGCAGCTGCAGTCCGCCCAGGCGCAAGTTGCCGCCGCAGCGGAAGCGACCGGCTTGCTGCGGCAGTGTCAGCGAAAACGACAGGCGGCCATCGGCGCGACCGCTGAGATGGCGCCCTCCGGCAACCCCTGGCCGCGCGAAACCGATGCCGGCCGGCAACAGGCCCGCCAGGGGCCCGAGCTGCACCTGCCGCAGCCGCAGCGCCAGATCAAGCTCGCGGCGGTCCCACTGGAAGCGGCCCTCGGCGCGCAGGCGGCCGGCAGCAGCGCCAACGGCTTGCCTCAGCCCGTCGCCGGCTGCAGGCCGTCCGGCGAGAGCCGCCGGCTCAGGCTTGCGGGGCAGGCGTTGCGAGCCGTTGAGGCGCCAGTTCACCAGGCGCTTCTGCAGGTTCACCGCCACCGAGCCCCGCAGCCGCAGGTGGAGCCCCGCCGGGGCAATGGTGACCGGCGTGGAATCGGCGAGGTGCACGTTCAGGTTCAGCCGCGGCGGCTGTCGGCCGGCGACGGTGCCGCCGAACACCCAGTACTGGCCGGCGGCATTGCGGACGAGATCCATCTCGGCGCCCCTCGCCGTGAGCTGGAGGGTGGGGGTCCAGGTCTGCAGGCTTCCCAACGGATCCAGCCCCACAGTGAGGGAGCGCACCTTCACACTTGACCCGTCATTGGGGCCGGGGCTGAAGCGGCTGGCGCCGATCGCCATGCCCCAGGGCCGCAGCCCGTCGTAGGGGCCGAGTTCAAGGGGATGACCCAGGGCGCGGGTCAACTGACGTTCAAGGTCGGGGCGCCAGCGGTCGTAGAGGCTGCGGCCGATGTGATCGGCGCCGAACCAGCCCGTGGCCACCAGGCCTGCACCGAGCACTGTGGCCACCACCAATGGGCGGCGCCGTCGCCGCCGGCCCACGGCCTCTGCCACGGCCCCTGCATTGCGCTCAGCGTCGTCCCCCATCGGCTCGCTTCTATCACCGCCTGAGGTGGCCGCAATATATAAGTTGAATCCCCTGCCGCCCAGCCCCCATGCCTGCCGATCCGATCCTGCTCAAAGCCGGGCAGTGGCTCGCGGGGGCGAGCGCGGTGCTGGCCGTGGCGACCCTGGTGGGGTTCATCTCCAGCTGGGGGATCCGCTTCCGGCTGGTGGGGGTCACCAGCTTCACTGTGCTGCTGTCACTCTCCTGCTGGGCCTTCGCGATCAGCTACAACCCCCGTGAGAAGGTCGAAGGGGCGGTGAACGCTCCGATCGTGTTCGACAACGGCACCAACCTGGTGGTGGCCACCACCGGCGCCGATCTGAGCCCAGCCTCCTACGGGCCCACCGTGGAGCAGGTGGCCCGCAACCTGCGCGGCAGTGGCCGCATCACCACCGACGGCAGCGTTCATGTGCGCCTGCGGCGTGTGGAAACGGTGGCACCAGGCGTGAGCAAGCCCGTGGTGCTGGCGGAAGCCACCCGCGGCCGCGATGGAACCGTGGTGGTGATCAAGCCCTGAACGTCCCCGCCCCCATGTATCCCCTGCCCCAGCACTTCCATCTGGAGCAGGAGCAACTCCAGGCCGCCGGCGTGCGGGAGTGGGCCAGCCTGGCCCGGCTCCAGGACGGGGCCCTGCGCCAGTTGGCGAGACAGGGGGCTTCCGAACAGCGGCTGACGCGTCTGCGCGGCCAGGCAAGGCTGATGGAGGCGCTCGCCCTCGACGCCGGTGATGCGGCCCTGTTGCTCCATGCCGGCATTGCCACAGCCACCGCTCTGGCGGAATGCTCACCGGAACGGTTGCAGGTGCAGCTCACCCGGCTGGAGCGGGCCCTGCGGCCAGGAGCTCTTGCCAGAATCGACCGTGACACCGTGCGCGGCTGGATCCTTCGGGCCCGCAAGGCATCCAGTCGCTCCCCAAACTGACCCGCCGCGCCCCTGCCCCACCCTCCATCTCACTGGAATGGGAGCACTCCCTCCTTGGTCTTGCATTGATTTACACCCGTCGCTGGGGAGACACCAGCCATGCGCTCTGCTCCCTCACAGCCGCACTCGCATCGTTCGCCGTACTGGCAGCCGCTCCAGCCGGTGCCGCTTCCGCCCTGCTCGAATCGGTCAAACAGAATCCGCAGGTGGCCCAGAACCTCTGCAGTCAGTTGCGTGCCCTCAATGCCCAGGGCGTCCGCTCCAGTTCCCCCCAGGCTGTAGCGATGGTGGCCCAGAGCCGCAACGTCAGCACTCAGGACGCCGAAGTGCTGACGACTTACGTGGTGGGCCTCTACTGCCCAGACGTGCGCTGAGCCGCACCGGTGCCTGACGCCCTGCCGGTGGAGTCCAGCGACACCTGGATGCCCTGCGCCGATGGGGTGAAGCTGGCCAGCCGCGTCTGGAAGCCGAGCACGCCTGGGCGCTGGCCGGTTTTGCTGGTGCGCCAGCCCTATGGCCGGGCCATCGCCTCCACCATCACCGCCGCCCATCCCCACTGGTATGCCCAGCAGGGCTATGCGGTGGTGGTGCAGGACGTGCGCGGTCGGGGCGATTCGGCCGGCCAGTTCGAAGGATTCGCCCAGGAGGCCCTGGATGGGGCCACCGCGGTGCAATGGGCGCGCAGCCTGCCGTTCGCCGATGGCAAGGTGGGCACCTACGGCTTTTCCTATCAGGGCCTCACCCAGGTGCTGGGCAGCGCAGACACGGCGCCACCGGATGCCATGGCCCCGGCCATGACCGGCCTCGATGAACGGCTTCACTGGGCTAGCGACGGGGGCGCACACCGCTGGGCGCTGGGGCTGGGCTGGGCACTGCAGCTGGCCGCAGAAACCGTGCGCCGCCGCGGTGACCACGACGCCTGGCAGGCGATCCGCCGCAGCCTGGAGAACGGGCAGTTCCTGATGGAGGGGATGGCGCTACTGGAGCGCCACGACCCCAACGGCATGGGGCTCGGCTGGCTGCACCTTGATCCCCGGGAACCGCACGGCTGGCGTTGCCACCACCCTCCGCCGGCCCTGCTGCGCCAGCCCATGCTGCTGATCGGCGGCTGGCTCGACCCACATCTTTGCGGCGTGCTTGACCTGCTTGAACGCAGTCGGGCGTGCGGCGGCTCAGCGAAACTGCTGGTGGGTCCCTGGACCCATCTGAACTGGAACGGCGGAATTGATCAGCTGCAGCTGGCCTTCTTCGACCGGCATCTGCGTGGCCGTGAGCCCACCAAGATGCCGGCTGCCTGCGCACTAGGCGACCTCACCAGCGGGGCCTGGGTCCCTGCCCCGGCCGCTCCTCATCCTTCCCTGGTGTGGGGCCTACGCAGCGGCGGGCTGGCGGCGATCAATGCAAATGAGGGGCAGCTCACAGAGGCCGGGAAGGGGGGTGGTGCGGTGTGGCTGGTGCACGACCCCTGGCGGCCCTGCCCCGGCCGTGGTGGCCATCTGGCCCTGGAGGCCGGCCTGGTGGAGAGGGGCGACATCGACCAGCGCAGCGATGTGGCCTGTTTCACCTCGGCGCCTCTCGCGCAGGATGTGCAGCTGTGCGGCAGGCCAGAGCTGGTGGTGGATCTGGCCGCCGATCAGCTCGGCCACGACCTGTGTGGGGCGCTTTCGGTGGTGCGCGCCGGTGGCAGTCAGGTGCTGCAGCTCTGCACAGGGGTGAGTCGCTGGCTCGGCCACGATGCCCTGACCGTGCAACGACGCCGGCTGCAGTTCCAGCCCCTGCTGGCCACGCTTCGCGCCGGCGAATGCCTGCGCCTGTCTTTGGCGGCGGCGGCATGGCCGCAGATCGCCGTCAATCCCGGCGATGGCTATCACCCCAGGGGCCGCACAGGTCCCGACCATCGGGTGATCACCCTCCAGTTCAGTCTCCAAGAGGCGCAGTTGCACCTCAAGCCGCTCACGTCGGCGAAACTTTGCTGATCCCAACCCTCTGACTGCCATGGTTCTACGTTCAGCCCTTCTGGCTGCGGCCCTGTTGGCCGGCTTCTCGGGGCCGGCGGCACTGGCCACTACCAGCCTCTCCCAGGCCGACGCCAAGCGTGCAGCAGAAAACCTGCTCACGGCCATCGGCCAGAGGAACAGCCAGGCGATCTACGAGCAGCTGGCTCCGGAGTTGCGCCAATCCACGACCGTTGAAAAGGTCAATCAGCGCCTGCAGGGCCAGGAAAGGATCCTCGGCAGCAAGGTGCTCGAGGTTGTGAGTGGGGTGGACGACAGCACGGTGGAAGCGGAGCTGACCACCCCCAGCGGCGCAAAGAAGATCGTGCTGGTGGTCGACGAACGGGGCCGGTTACTGGCCTGGGAGTGGGAGCGCAGCAGCACACCAATCCGTCAGATCGCCAGCAGCTTCGTTTCCGCAGTGAGCCGTGGCGAAGTGGTGACGGCACGGAGCATGCTGTCGCTGGAGCTGCAGCAGCAGATCTCCGCGCAGGAACTCACAAACCGCTGGCAGAACCTGGAAAAACGCACCGGCCCCTTCCAGCGGGTGCGCGGCACCCTGGTGGCCAGTCAGGGTGGTGACCAGCAGCTGGTGCTCGTCACCACCCAGTTCAGTCGTCTCACCGACAACCTGTTCGTGATCCTCGATTCCGCCGGCCACATCATCGGCATCGATTTCCCCACCACCCCGCCGCGCTGAGGCGGGGAGCAGGTGGGCGGCCTAAGCTCCCGGCTCGCCCGCATGTGCGCCCATGGCTCCCGCCAGCCTCGACTGGATGGTCCAAGACGGTCAGAAACTCGAAGAGTGCCGTCACGATCATCCGTTTGCGGTGCTGGGGCCCCAACCTCTCGGCGATCACTGGGTGGTGCGGGCCTGGATGCCCGAGGCCGAACGGGTGGAACTGCGTCTCAATGGCCAGTCGCTGGCGATGGAGTGCCCCCATCACCGCTGGCTGTTCGAAGCGGAACTGGATCACGATCCCGCCCAGAATTACCAGTTGTGGGTGCGACGCGCAGGTATCGAGCACCAGCAGCACGACCCATGGGCCTTCCGTGAAGAGTGGATGGGCGAGCTTGATCGCCATCTCTTCGCCGAAGGCAACCACCACCACATCTGGCGGCGGCTTGGAGCCCATGTGTGCGAGCGCAATGGTGTGGCGGGCGTGCAGTTCGCCCTGTGGGCTCCCAATGCCCTCACGGTGGCGATGCTGGGCGATTTCAACGGTTGGGATGGCCGCCACCATCCGATGCAGCTGCGCCTCGGTGGCATCTGGGAGCTGTTCATCCCCGGGCTGATGCCGGGAACGATCTACAAATACGAAGTCCGCAATCAACACGGGCACTGCTATCAGAAGGCCGATCCCTACGGCTTCCAGCACGAGGTGCGACCGCAGCAGGGGTCGGTGGTGGCGCAGTTGGGCCAGTACCGCTGGTCCGACCAGGGCTGGCTGGCCGAGCGCGACAGCCGCGATCCGCTGGAGCAGCCGATCGCCGTCTACGAGATGCATCTGGGCAGCTGGATGCACGCGGCCATGGATCAACCCTTCGTTGAGCCCGATGGCACGCCCCGGCCGCCGGTGGCCGCCGCTGATCTCAAGCCAGGCGCCCGGCTGCTCACCTATCCGGAACTGGCCGACCGCCTGATCCCCTATGTGAAAGCACGCGGCTTCACCCACATCGAGCTGCTGCCGATCGCCGAGCATCCGTTCGATGGCTCCTGGGGGTATCAAGTCACCGGCTTCTATGCCCCCACCAGCCGCTTCGGTTCCCCGGATGAGTTCCGTGCCTTCGTGGACCGCTGCCACGCCGAAGGCATCGGCGTGCTGCTCGACTGGGTGCCGGGCCACTTCCCCAAGGACAGCCATGGCCTGGCCTTCTTCGATGGCTGCCACCTCTACGAGCACGCCGATTCACGCATCGGCGAGCACAAGGAATGGGGCACGCTGATCTTCAACTACAGCCGCAACGAAGTGCGCAACTTCCTGGTGGCCAATCTTGTGTATTGGTTCGAGGAGTTCCACATCGATGGCATCCGGGTGGATGCTGTGGCGTCCATGCTGTACCGCGATTATCTCCGCCCGGATGGAGAGTGGCTGCCGAACGAATACGGCGGCAGGGAAAATCTCGAGGCCGTGCGCTTCCTGCAGCAGGCCAATGCGGTGCTTTTCCATCATTTCCCGGGGGCGCTGTCGATCGCCGAAGAATCCACCACCTGGCCCATGGTCACCAAGCCCACCGAAATCGGTGGCCTGGGCTTCAACTTGAAGTGGAACATGGGCTGGATGCACGACATGCTCGATTACTTCGAGCTGGATCATTGGTTCCGCCAGTTCCATCAGAACAACATCAGCTTCTCGATCTGGTATCACTACACCGAGAACTTCATGCTGGCCCTCAGCCATGATGAAGTGGTGCACGGCAAGAGCAGCCTGCTGCACAAGATGCCCGGCGACGATTGGCTGAAGTTCGCCAACGTGCGCGCCCTTCTCGCCTACATGTGGACCCACCCGGGCAAGAAGACCATCTTCATGGGGATGGAATTCGGCCAGCGCTCCGAATGGAACGTGTGGGGCGATCTGCAGTGGGATCTGCTCCAGTACGACGCCCACAAAGGCCTGCTGGCCATGGTTGACGACCTCAACCGCTTCTACCGCGAAGAGCCAGCGCTATGGCGCGACGACTTCGTGGAATACGGCTTCCAGTGGATCGACTGCAGCGACAACCGCCACTCTGTGATCAGCTTCATGCGCCGGGAGAGCACTACTGGGCGCTGGCTGGTGGTGGTGGCCAACTTCACCCCGCAGAGTCATTCCCACTACCGGGTGGGGGTGCCGCTTGAGGGCTACTACAGCGAGGTGTTCAACACCGACAGCAGCCGTTACGGCGGCAGCAACCTCGGCAATCTCGGCGGCAAGTTCACCGATACCTGCCCCATGCACGGCTACGAGCAATCCATCAACCTCTGCCTGCCGCCTCTCAGCGTGCTGGTGCTGCAGCGCGATGAAGCCCGCAGCCAGGCCCTGTGTGACGAATCCACCGAAGCCGGCCGGCTGGTCGGGTAGGTTCGCCGCTGGCATTCCCTCCCTCCATGGCCGAAACCCTGCCCCTGCTGCTGCGCGCTGCCCGAGGCGAGCAGGTGGAGCGGCCGCCGGTCTGGATGATGCGGCAGGCCGGCCGTTATATGAAGGTCTACCGCGACCTGCGTGACCGCCACCCCGGCTTCCGGGAACGCTCGGAGATCCCCGACCTCTCCTACGAGATCTCGATGCAGCCGTTTGAGGCCTTCGCGCCCGACGGTGTGATCCTGTTCTCCGACATCCTCACGCCGCTGCCAGGTATCGGCATCGACTTCGACATCATCGAGAGCAAGGGGCCGATCATTGATCCGCCGATCCGCAGCCAGGCCCAGGTGGATGCCCTGCGGCCGCTGGAACCCGCCGCCGCCCTCCCCTTCGTGGGCGAGGTGCTGGGCAGGCTGCGCCAGAGCGTGGGCAACCAGGCGGCCGTGCTCGGCTTCGTGGGCGCTCCCTGGACCCTTGCCGCCTATGCGGTGGAAGGCAAGAGCAGCAAGAACTACGCCGTGATCAAGGCGATGGCGTTCCAGGAGCCGGCGCTGCTGCATCAGCTGCTGGGCCACCTGGCCGATTCGATCGCCACCTACGTGAGCTACCAGATCGAAAGCGGCGCCCAGGTGGTGCAGCTGTTCGATTCCTGGGCCGGTCAGCTCAGCCCGATCGACTACGACACCTTCGCCGCTCCTTACCAGAAGCGCGTGGTGGACCAGGTGAAGGCGAAGCACCCGGACACCCCGCTGATCCTTTACATCTCCGGCAGCGCCGGCGTGCTGGAGCGCATGGCCACCACCGGCGTGGATTTCATCTCCCTCGACTGGACCGTGGACATGGCCGACGGCTGCGCCCGTCTGCCCCAGCACCTCGGGGTGCAGGGCAACGTGGATCCCGGCCTGCTGTTCGGCACGCCTGAGGCGATCCGCGCCCGCATCGTCGACACGGTGCTCAAGGCGCGCGGCCGCCGTCACATCCTCAACCTGGGGCACGGCATCCTGCCCGGCACCCCCGAAGACAACGCCCGCGTGTTCTTCGAAGCCGGCAAGTCGGTGAATGAGTGGATCGGGGCGGCTGTTTGAGCAGTTCCGCATCGCCCGGCCCGCGCCAGCGGGTGCTGATCACCGGCGCCAGCGGCTGCGTCGGACAGACGATCGCTGAACAGCTCTACCGCGAAAGCGACGTGGAGCTGCTGCTCTGGCTGCGCGATCCCGCCAAGCTCACCGCCCTGCCGGCCGACGATCCGCGCATCACCCTGCTGGTGGGCGACCTGCGCGATCAGGAGCCCCATGCCGAGGCGATCGCCTCCGCCGACCGCATCATCCACACCGCCACAGCCTGGGGCGATCCCGAGCGGGCCCAGCAGGTGAATGTGGTGGCGGTGAAGGAGTTGCTGGGCCGCACCGATCCCGAACGGCTGCAGCAGGTGATCTATTTCTCCACCGCCAGCATCCTGGATCGCAACCTGCAGCTGCTGCCGGAAGCGCAGGCCTACGGCACCGAGTACATCCAGACCAAGGCCCTGTGCCTGCAGCAGCTGGAGCAGCACCCGCTGGCGGAGCGGATCGTGGCCGTGTTCCCCACGCTGGTGTTCGGCGGCTCGGTGCAGCCGGGTGATCGCTTCCCCACCAGCTACCTCACCGCCGGTCTGCAGGAGGGGGTGCGCTGGTTGTGGCTGGCGCGCTGGTTGAGGGCGGAGGCCAGCTTCCACTTCATTCATGCCGTGGACATCAGCCGGGTGTGCGTCCACCTGTGCCTGCAGCCGCACCAGCCCAACAGCGAACCCGGCCAGGGGCCGGTGCGGCGCCTCGTGCTCGGTCAGCCCGCCGTCACGGTGGATGGGGCGATCACCAGCCTGTGCCGCTGGCGCCAGTGTTGGCGGCCGCCGTTCGGCCTGGCCCTGAGCGGCTGGTTGATCGAAGCCCTGATCAAGGTGCTGCCGATCGAGGTGAACGCCTGGGATCGCTTCAGCATCCGTCAGCGCCACTTCATCCACAGCCCGGTCAGCCCGCCGGAACGGTTCGGCCTGGTGAGCCATGCCCCCACCCTGGAGCGGGTGTTCGACGCCGCTGGCCTGCCGCATCGCGGCGCGGTGGGCTGAAGGCTGGGCCGCCACACCGGTTGACGGCAGCCCACCTCAGCTGGCGCCACGCGCCGCTTGCGTAACGAGATTGTTTCGATCCTCCCGCGTGCTGCAGCGCCGCGTGGGGACGAGACCCTAACTTCTTCTCGTTGCACGCCTTTCGATGCGCCGTCTGCTGTCATTTGTTGCCCTTGCCCTGGCGCTTCTGCTGGGTTCCGCGTCTCCTTCGTTCGCCGCGGATGTCGCCCATGGCGGCCAGGTGTTCTCCGCTAACTGCGCGGCTTGCCACATGGGCGGCGGCAACGTCGTGAACGCCGAGCGCACGCTCAAGAAAGAAGCCCTCGAGGCCTACCTGGCTGACTACAGCGCCGATCACGAGGCTGCCATCGCCATGCAGGTCACCAAAGGCAAGAACGCCATGCCCGCTTTCCTCGGCAAGCTCACCGAAGCTGACATCGCCGATGTGGCTGCGTACGTCGAGCAGAAGTCCTCGGAAGGCTGGTCCTGAGCTCTGCTTCCGCTCGCGCTGTCAGGCTCGGGCCCCTCAAGGCTTTGATCTTCACGGCCCATCCTTGAGCCTGGCCTGAGCCTCCATCTGCCATCCGCCTCTTCACCGGGGCGGATTTTCTGTGTGAGCGCGCGGAAGCCTGGGCGGATCAACCGGTAGGGCAATGCCGTCCGGCGATCCGCCGCTCAGCCAGCTGCCGTGAGCTTCCTGTGCTGGTGTTCGAGGGGCAGCACACCCGCGCCATGCCTGCCACGCGTCGTCACAGCCAGCCCAGCGCCTTGAGGCACGGCCTTCAGCCCAGCTGCTTGCGGCGGGCGAGCACGGCCAGATACAGGTCTTCCGGTACATCGCGGATGTCGTACTCGCTGGGCAACACGCCGTGGGCATGCCGGTGCACCACCAGCCAGCAGTTGCGCTCCGGATCCCTGGCGGTGGCATCGAACAGCCGCGATTCTTCCGCCAGCCGGCTCACCAGCTCATCGGTCGGGATGGAATCAGGGGGCAGGGCTGTCATCGGCGGGCGCACCATCCATGGCCTGGCCAACGAGACTAGGCAGGCGCCCCCCTACCTCCATGGCCATGAGTCCCGCAGCCCCGCCGCTTCGCCAGCCGGGGGGCCACAGCGTTCTCAACAGGCGCTGCAAGCGCCATGGCTTCGTCTGCCGGGCAGCGCTTGCCTTCACCACGGCGGCCACCCTCACCACCGCCCTGCTCGGGCCAGCGGCGGGTCCTGCCCGCGCCCAGACCCCGTCTCCCAACCAGCCAGAGGCGATCGGCCCCTCCACAGCGCCGCTGAAGAGCTGCCCACGGCTGCCGCCCACCCCTGATTCCAACCTGCAGCCGCTGCAGCTCAAACCCGAGCAGGTGCCAGGCAAGAACGGCATGGGCTGCCTCTCCGCGGCCGATGCCATCTATGGGCCCGATGGCTGCCCCGTGCGCCGTTGCACCAGGGCGGAGAGTCTGCGCCGGATGCAGTTCCCGCTTCCCGCCGCCACAGGGCCGTGATCGCGGGCGCCATGGGGGGTTTTCTGTGGGTATCGGTTCGGTGCTCCCTCTGAGCCCAGCGCAGAAGTGATTCATAGGGTGATTTCATCTCCCCCCGACGGCGCAACGCGCGCACCCTGCCATGCACCCCACCGCCGAAACCTTCACCGAAAAGGCCTGGGCCGCCATCGTGGCCGCCCAGCAGCTGGCCCAGCAGAAACGCCAGCAACAGTTGGAAAGCGAGCACCTCTTCGCCGCACTCCTGGCCCAGCAGGGGCTGGCAGGGCGGATCCTGGAGAAGGCCGGCGTGAACCCCGCCGTGCTCACCGAGAAGGTGGAAGCCTTCATCGCCGGCCAGCCCAGCCTCGCCACCGCGCCCGAGAGCGTGTACCTCGGCAAGGCGCTGAACCTGCTGCTGGATCACGCCGCCACCCTGCAGAAGGAATTCGGCGACAGCTTCACTTCGATCGAGCATCTGGTGCTCGCCCTCGCCAACGACGCCCGTTGCGGCCGCCAGCTGCTCTCGCAGGCAGGCGTGGATGCCACGAAACTGCGTCAGGCCATCGAAGCCGTGCGCGGCAGCCAGAGCGTGACCGATCAGAACCCCGAAGGCACCTATGAATCGCTGCTGAAGTACGGGCGTGATCTCACCCAGGCCGCCAAGGACGGCAAGCTCGATCCGGTGATCGGCCGCGATGAGGAGATCCGGCGCACGATCCAGATCCTCAGCCGCCGCACCAAGAACAACCCGGTGCTGATCGGCGAGCCCGGCGTGGGCAAGACCGCAATCGTGGAAGGCCTGGCCCAGCGGATCATCAACGGAGACGTGCCCGCGGCGCTGCAGAACCGGCAACTGGTGTCGCTGGACATGGGCGCCCTGATCGCCGGAGCCAAGTACCGCGGTGAATTCGAGGAGCGGCTCAAGGCCGTGCTCAAGGAGGTCACCGCCTCCGAAGGTCAGATCGTGCTGTTCATCGACGAGATCCATACGGTGGTGGGGGCCGGCGCCAGCGGCGGCGCCATGGATGCCAGCAACCTGCTCAAGCCGATGCTGGCCCGCGGCGAACTGCGTTGCATCGGCGCCACCACCCTCGATGAGCACCGCCAGCACATCGAAAAGGATCCGGCCCTGGAGCGGCGCTTCCAGCAGGTGTTCGTGGACCAGCCCACGGTGGAGGACACGATCTCGATCCTGCGCGGGCTGAAGGAGCGCTACGAAGTGCACCACGGCGTGCGCATCGCCGACAACGCCCTTGTGGCCGCCGCCGTGCTCAGCAGCCGCTACATCGCCGATCGCTTCCTGCCCGACAAAGCGATCGATCTGATGGATGAATCGGCAGCGCGGCTGAAGATGGTGATCACCTCCAAGCCGGAAGAGATCGACGAGATCGATCGCAAGATTCTGCAGCTGGAGATGGAGAAGCTGTCACTGGGCCGTGAATCCGATGCGGCCAGCCGCGATCGGCTCGAACGGCTGGAGCGGGAACTGGCCGAGCTGAGTGAGCAGCAGAGCGGCCTCAATGCCCAGTGGCAGAAGGAAAAGGGCTCGATCGACGAGCTCAGCGCCATCAAGGAAGAAATCGAGCAGGTGCAGCTGCAGGTGGAGCAGGCCAAGCGCAGCTACGACCTCAACAAGGCGGCCCAGCTCGAATACGGCACCCTGGCGGAACTGAACAAGAAACTGGCAGCCAAGGAGAGCGAGCTCAATGCCGCCGGTGCCGACAAGACCCTGCTGCGCGAGGAGGTCACCGAAGACGACATTGCCGAGGTGATCGCCAAGTGGACCGGCATTCCGGTGGCGCGGCTGGTGCAGTCGGAGATGGACAAGCTGCTGCATCTGGAAGCGGAACTGCACCGCCGCGTGATCGGCCAGGAGCAGGCGGTGACCGCCGTGGCGGATGCGATCCAACGCTCCCGCGCCGGCCTGTCCGATCCCAATCGGCCGATCTCCTCGTTCCTGTTTCTCGGCCCCACCGGCGTGGGCAAGACCGAGCTCTCCAAGGCGCTGGCGGCCCAGCTGTTCGACAGCGCCGACGCCATGGTGCGCATCGACATGAGCGAATACATGGAGAAGCACGCCGTGAGCCGCCTGATCGGAGCGCCTCCCGGCTATGTGGGCTACGAGGAAGGCGGCCAGCTCACCGAAGCGGTGCGGCGGCGTCCCTACGCGGTGATCCTGTTCGACGAGGTGGAGAAGGCCCACCCCGATGTGTTCAATGTGATGCTGCAGATCCTCGATGACGGCCGCGTCACCGATGGGCAGGGACGCACGGTGGATTTCACCAACACCGTGCTGATCCTCACCAGCAACATCGGCAGTGCCTCGATTCTCGACCTGGCCGGTGATCCAGCCCGCCACGGCGAAATGGAGCGGCGGGTGAATGAGGCCCTGCGCGGCCACTTCCGCCCCGAATTCCTCAACCGCCTCGATGAAACGATCATCTTCCACAGCCTGCGGGCCGAGGAACTGCGCCAGATCGTGGAGCTCCAGGTGGAGCGGCTGCGGCTGCGGCTGGCCGATCGCAAGATCGGGCTTGAGCTCGATGCCGCCTCACTCGACTGGCTCGCCACCGCCGGGTACGACCCCGTGTACGGCGCACGGCCGCTGAAGCGAGCGATTCAGCGGGAGCTGGAAACCCCGATCGCCAAGGCGATCCTGGCCGGTACCTACGGCGAAGGTTCCAGCGTGGGGGTGTCAGTGCTGGGCGAGCGGCTGCACTTCCAACCCCAGCGCCAGGTGGAGCCTGCGCTCGCATGAGGCCCCTGCTGGAGGCGCGCCGATGAGTGACGCGCCCCCGCCGACCAGCGCAGCGGCTGCGGCCAGTCTGGCCGCCACGATCGCTGCCCTCAGCCGGCCATCGGTGTATCCCTTGGCCGACTGGCAGGGCGTGGCGGCCAGCGAGCGGCAGGTGCAGGTGGTGCAGACCCACATCAGCGTGGTGTTCCTCACTCCGCGCCACGCCTACAAGCTCAAGAAGCCGCTGCAGCTCTGGCATCTGCTCGACTACAGCAGCCTGGAGCGGCGCTGGCACTGGTGCCGGGAGGAGGTGCGGCTGAACCAGCGCCTGGCCGCCCCCATCTACCTGGGCGTGCGGGCGCTGGCAGGAGAGCCGGTGGTGGTGATGCGGCGCTTTGATCGGCAGCGCACCCTGCGTGCCCGGCTCGAAGCCGGCCCCGTGCCGGCCGCACAGATGCGGGCCCTGGGGGGCGTCATCGCCCGCTTTCACAAGGCCAATGGCAGGCCCGGCGCGGATGGCCGCGCCGCCATCCGGCGCTTCGCCCGCGTGCTGGCGAGCAACGTGCAGGCCACCGCCAGCGCCGTGCCCGCACTGTTTCCCGCCCCGGTGCATGCTGCCCTGGTGAGCAGCCTGGCCGCGCAGCTGCGCCGACAGCGCCACGCGCTGGCCACACGGATCGCCGCCGACTGGGGCGTGAACGGCCATGGCGACCTGCGCCTCGAGCACGTGCTGCTGGAGGCAGAGCCCGGCCCCTTGATCGTCGATTGCGTGGAATTCAATGCGGGGCTGCGGGAGGTGGATGGCGCCTCCGATCTCGCCTTCCTGGTGATGGAACTTCAGGCCAGCGGCCATGCCGAGCAGGCGGAAGCGCTGCTGGCGGGTTACGGCCGCCCGATCGATCCGGCGGTGCTCAACCTGTTCTGCGCCTACCGGGCCCATGTGCGGGCCAAGGTGGAAACGGTCAGCTGGGCCGAGCACGACCGCGCCGCCACCGAACGCCTGGCGGCTGAACGCGGTGCGCGCGGCCACCTGTCGCTGGCACTCGCCTATGCCCGCACCGGCTTGCAACCGCCGCCGCTGATCCTGCTGCGGGGCCTCTCGGGCTGCGGCAAGAGCCACCTGGCCGCCCTGCTGGCTCCCTGGTTGATCGCCGAGACGATCAGCAGCGACCGGGTGCGCAAGGCGCTGTTCGGGCTGGACCCCCTGGCCCGCTCCAGCGGTGAACAGCGGGACCGCCTTTACAGCGCCGAAGCCCATGCCCGTACCGAAGCGGCGCTGCTGGAGCAGGCCGCCACAGGCCTGAAGGCCGGGCGTGCCGTGCTGCTCGATGCCACCCACCTGCGCCTCGCCAGCCGCCAGCGGGCCACCGCCCTGGCCCAGGAGCTGGGGGTGCCCTGGTGCATCGTCGACGTGGACGCCTCAGCTGAACTGATCGAGACACGCCTGCGGACGCGCCTGCAGCGCAACGACGACCCCAGCGATGCCGATCTGGCCGTGGCGGCACTGCAACGCAGCCAGGTCGAACCGCTCACGCCATTGGAGCAGCGGCACACCCTGGGCTTCCGCGCCGGTGATGACCCGACCACGCTGCTGATGTCGCTCTGGGAGCGGATCGGCTGCGGCGGCACGGACGACACGCCCAAAACTGGGCCCAGTCTGGCCAGAGGTCATGGCTCGGATTGAGATTCAGCCCTCTCGGAACCAGTCTTTCCGGTCCCAGTCTTTCCGGTCCCAATCTTCCCGGTCCCAGTCTTCTTGGACCCAGGGTCTTGGATCAGGGCTTCTTGAACCCGGGAATCCTGGAGGCGGGAGCTGTCATGGATCCGTACCTCTGAGATCCGGCTGCTTGAGATCCAGCCGTCTTGGATCCAGCCTTCAGGATCTGATGCTCAGGGAGTGAGCAGACTGTTGATCCGCCGCGCGAGCTCCCGATCCAGGCTGGAGAGGTCCCCCGCATCGTGGGTGGTGAGATCGATCACCACGCGGTTGTAGACGTTGCTCCATTCCGGATGGTGGCCAAGAGTTTCCGCCAGCAGGGCCACCCGGGCCATGAAACCGAAGGCGGCGTTGAAATCGGCGAATACAAAGGTGCGATGGAGCTTGCCGTTGCTCATGCTCCAGCCCGGCAGCTGAGCGGGCAGTGCCTTGATCTCCTCAGGGGTGAGCAATTGGGCCGCCATGACAGGTCCGCAGAACAGTGCTCCCACCAGGATGGCAAGCAGGCCCAGGCGCGCAAGCGGGTGGAAGCACGCCCAGGGGGCACGCCAGCCCTCTGGTTCAGCAGCCGGCATCGCTGAGGTCATGGAGCCGATCAATCAGGAGGTCGAGTTCGGTGTCGCTGTCGGCATCGCCGCCCAGACGCAGGCGACGCTGCACCTCACCATTGAGCCGTTCGCCGCTGCGCAGTGCCAGCAGGGTGGCGGGGGAGACCGTGGCCACCGGTGGCCCAAGCTCCGCTGGCGGCTCCATGAAGGAACCAGGCGGTCGGCTTGCCAGAGCGGTGATCGCAGCGGTGAGGGCGCCGATGGAGCAGTGCAGCTGAGTGATCTCACAGCGCAGGCGCAGGATTTCCGCCGTCAGCTCGTCGTTACAGCCGCGGCTGGGCTCGGGGGCCGGGACGGGGGTAGAACCGAGGCTGCGGTCTTGGCCGCTCCGGGACGTGGAGCCAGCGGCTATGCGCGCAGAAGCAGGAATCGGCACCGGCTGCACCGGGGCCCGGGCGGATGGCGCTCTCTCCATGGCCTCACTCTGCCGTGGGGTCAGTCTGCCGTGGGGTCTCTCTTCCCATGGCCTCACGGTGTTGCGGCAAGTCTCTGCCGTTGCCTGCGTCTCCAAGGGCCTCGGGGTGCGACGGGCACTCCCAGAGGTGGACAGGTAGAGCCCAAAGGCATAGGCGTAGTCGGGCGCGAGCCTCGCCGGTGTTCCGCCGGAACTGTTCATCCCCCCTGAAGACTGCTCATTCCCCCAGCAGATGGAGGCTCAGCTCACGGCAACTGCCAGCGGCGCGGTGCTCCCAGAGGTAAACCGCCTGCCAGGTGCCGAGCATCAGGCGGCCCTGCTCAAACGGCAGCGACAGGGTGCTGGCCGTCAGTGCCGTGCGCACATGGGCCGGCATGTCGTCGGGGCCTTCGTCGTCATGCACCCAGGGCCGCAGCCGGCCTTGCCCACTGAGCGGGCGCACCCCTTCCTGCGGCACCAGCGCCTGCAGAAACGCAGCAAGGTCCAGCAGCACACGGGGATCGGCGTTTTCATTGATCGTCAGGCTGCAGCTGGTATGCCGGAGCAACACATTGAGAACGCCCTGGCGGAGTCCAGAAGCGGTCACGCAGGCAGCCAACTGAGATGTCAGGTCGGTGAAGCCCTCACCCTCGGTGGAAACTCGCAGTTGCGACCAGTACTGACAGAGCATGGAAAACAGGCCGGGCGGTCATGGTTGGGTCATCTTTAGTCTCTATGGTTGCGCCATCACAACAGATTTCCAATGGCTCCCCTTCCCCTTGCTTCATGGCGTGCCGCACAGCTTCCTATTGGCCTGATGGCGCTGCTCATGGTTCCGCTGGCGGGTGGGGCTGTGGCGGGCGGGGCCATTGCACAGCAGGTGATCCCGAAGCGAGAAGGAATGTGTCCGCTCGGGTATGTCGACACCTTCAACGGCAAGTGCAGTACCCTCGGGGTCACCTCTTACACCGTGAGTCCACGGGATGGAGAAGCCTGTCAGTCGGGCTGGATGAACATCGGCGGAGGCTATTGCCGCAAGAAATGATCACAGGGGATCACGGCCTTGGCTCGGTCCCTTTTGCCAGCGCACAAGCCCGGTGGTAACGGCGATCAGGGCAGCATGGTTGCGATTGCGTGCTCCCAGTTTGCTTCGAATCGCCTTCATGTGGGTTCGCACCGTTTCCACGGACACGAGCAGCTGGGCAGCGATCTCTGCATTTCTGTACCCTTCCACCAGCTTGCAGAGCACATCGCGTTCGCGGGGGGTCAGCCGTGTTCTGACTTCCCCAACGGAGCTGAACGTACCCTTCAGCATGATCGTCAACAGAGGGGCATCCATGTAGATGCCGCCATCAAGGATCACCTTGAGCGCCGTGACGATATAACCCCGGCCCGCATAGCGCTCTAGGCAGATGCCATCACTGCCCGAGGCGAACGCTTCCTCCAGCACGTCCGATGTTTCGTTCTGCAAGATCAGCAGGCACGGCAGGTGGGGATAGCGATGCTTGATCCTGCGAATGAAAGCCATTCCCGTGCTTCCTTCAAGGAATTCACCCACCAGCACAAGATCGGGCACGAGCTGCTGAAGATGCTTCAAGCCAGCCTCCTCAGTAGTGGCGCTATGCAGTGAACAGACCACACTTTCCAGGAGAATTTTCATGTGGCCGATCATCATGCGCCGAGCGCTCACACACAGCAGCGAGCGACCAAAGAGTAGCTTCCTGGTGGCTTCATCGTGCTCCAGATCAGATTGTAGGAACGGGTTGAAATCCATTAATCGTCCGGCGAGTCTGCCGCTGAATGCCGCAGCGGCAGATGGTCGAGTTGCCTTTGTGCAGACAACTGGGGTATCAGAGGTAACAACGCCAGCCATGGGATGGACAGAACAGGGACATGGTCCATCTGAAGGCGGTTAGCCGCCTGGAACACCCCCGACACGGGCCAAATCGACCACATTGGGCGGGTGGGAAAATGTGCACGGCCGGGCAAAGTCGTACAGAACGAAGTTGTGTGAGGGTAGCCGTTTCCATGGCGAATTGCAGAAGAATTGCCGTGCCATCGCTCGGGCACCGTTAGAACAGCACCCTATTCTTCTCATTTTTTGCGCCACACCGGTCACTCACACCAGCCTGGAGACACGCAATCCTCTGAAAACGCATTGGCGCCCCATTCAGTTTCACTACCGCACGGGCCAGGCAATGCCCTGAAGCCTCAATACCGAAGCGCGCGGTCACTGCGCCTGGCGCATCGGCAGGTTCAGTAGTAACGCTTGGGATTCTGGGAAATCGCCAGCTGCACCTCCTGCAGGAAAAGCACCAGCCCCACGATCAGCATCAGCATCGCCAGCACGAAGGCTGGCACCAGGATGGCGGCAAGATCCAAAACCGCCACCGCACTCACGAACATCACAGCCACCACCGCGGCGATCAGCAGCGCTGTGAAGGTGACGCAGAAGATGGCGCGGTTGATCAAAAACATGCGCTTCTTCTGCACATCCAGCGATTTGCGCAAGCGGCGCGCCTCCAGGGTGGTGCCCCGAGCGAGAGCCTCCTGCAGCAGGCGGGTGCGGTCGACGATCCGTGCCAACCGCTGGGTGAACATGCTCAGCAGGCCGGTGATGCCCGTGAGCAGGAACACCGGCGCCACCGACAGCTGAATGGCATAGGAGAGCTTGGCGACCGCTGCGGTGCTTTCCGTGCCGGCCGCGAGCACGAGGATGTCCGGGGCCGTCATCGCATTCCGCCAGAAGACTCCGCTGCCATTCTCAGGGGCAGACACGATCGGCCTCGCCGCGATGACCACCATCCAGTGCCAGTACGAAGGTTCGCTCCGCTGCCAGGCCCTGCATGAACCCTCCGGTTCCTCCCTGCTCACCGATGCTCCGCTGGACAACGAAGGGAAGGGCGAGCGCTTCTCCCCCACCGATCTGGTGGCTACGGCCCTGGCCACCTGCATCCTCACGGTGATGGGCATCACGGCCCAGCGGCACGGCTGGGCGCTGGAGGGGAGCCGGGCCCGGGTTGAGAAAACGATGACCCGCTCCGGTCGACGCCGCATCGAGGCGCTCACGGTGTGGATCACCCTGCCGGAGGGCCTGGCGGCGGATCATCGCCAGTTGCTGCAGTGCGCGGCGGAAAGCTGCCCGGTGAAGCAGAGCCTGGAAGGCGCCGTGGCCATGGAACTGATCTGGGAGCACGCCGGCACGCCCGCCTCAGACCAGCCGCCGGCCGCATGAGCGAGGACGCCATGCTGGGCCTCGCCACCGCAGCTCCTCCGATGTCCGAGCCGGCCACCGCCCTGCAACGCCTGCAGGATCACCTGCACGAAACCAGGGTGCTCGGGTCGATCAGCAGCGCGCTCTACTACGACCAGAACACGGTGATGCCTGCGGCCGGGGCCGAGTGGCGCGGCGAGCAGCTGGCCTTGCTGGCGAGCCAGATCCATGCCCGTCAGAGCAGCGCCCACTACGCCGAACTGGTGGCGGCCGCCGAGGCGGACCTGGGGGCCTCAGCGCCAGCCGAGCGGCGCCGCAACCTGCAGCTGGTGCGCCTCGAACTGGAACGGCAGCGCTGCCTCGACCCTGTGCTGGTGGCCAGCCTGGCCAGGGCGCAGTCGAAGGGCAACGCCCTCTGGCAGAACGCCCGCCGCCACAACGACTTCCCCACCTTCGCCCCCGCCCTGGCGGAGCTGATCGCCCTGCGCCAGGAGCAGGCCGGGCAACTGGCCAGCGCCGAGCCGGCGCCGCGCAGCCCCTGGGAGGTGCTGGCCCAGCCGTTCGAACCCGACATCAGCACAGCGCGGGTGGAGGAGCTGTTCGCCCCGCTGAAGGCGACCCTGCCGGTGCTGCTGGAGCAGGTGGCCGCCGCCACCGCCCAGCAGAGCGGGGAGAGCACCGCCACCGCCGAGCTGCCGGAGACGGAGCAGGAACGCCTCTGCAGTGAGCTGCTCGACAGCTGGGGCTACGACCCGACGCGCTGCCAGCGCTCCCGGTCCGCTCACCCCTTCTCCTGCACGGTCGGACCTCAGGATTTCCGCATCACCACACGCGTGGTGCCCGGGCAGCCGTTCTCCTCCTTCCTGGCCACCGCCCACGAATGGGGGCATTCGCTCTACGAGCAGGGCCTGCCCCGCAGCACCGACCACTACTTCCCCTGGCCGCTCGGCGAGGCCACCTCGATGGGGGTGCATGAGAGCCAGTCGCTGTTCTGGGAATGCCGGGTGGCCCGCGGCCGCGCCTTCGCCGCCCGTTGGCAGCCGCACTTCGTGGCCGGCGCCGGCGCAGATCGCTGGGGCGGCATCGATGGCTTCTGGCGGGGGCTGAACCCGATGCGGCCCGGCCCGATCCGCGTGGAAGCCGATGAACTGAGCTACTGCCTGCACATCGTGCTGCGCTTCGAGCTGGAGCTGGCCCTGCTGGAGGGAGGTCTGCCGGTGGCCGACCTGCCCGGTGAATGGAACCGGCGCATGGTGGACCTGCTGGGCCTGCGGCCGGCCAGCGACAGCGAGGGCTGCCTGCAGGACATCCACTGGGCTGAAGGCCTGTTCGGCTACTTCCCTTCCTATGCTCTCGGCCATCTGATCAGCGCCCAGCTGGCCGAGGCGATGGAGCAGCAGATCGGGTCGATCGAGGCACACGTGGCCGCCGGCCAGGAACAGGCGCTGCAGCAGTGGCTGGCGGCCCACGTCTGGCCGCTGGGGCGGGCGGTGAACGGGGAGGAGCTGGTGGAGCAGGTCACGGGAGAGCGTCTCAGCGCCACGCCGTTCCTCAGCTATCTGGAAGCCAAGGTGCAGCAGTTGCTGAGCAGCGTCCGCCACTGAGCCGGTGGGAAAGGCAAGGCGAGCGCCTGCGGGGGGCTGGTGGCGCGGCCGTCAGCGTGGGTCGTTAACAGAGGGTGAGGCCGTCAGGGTGCATGGTGATTCGAGGCCGAGTCTGAGGGTGACCTGAGAGCAAGGCCGTTCGCATGCGCCTTCGTGCGTGCCCCTGAGTGAGGCCGGTCTGGGGCACTCCGTAGGATCGGCCGCGCCGCTCGTTTCCCATCGCCATGGCGAACATCGACCATCCGCCCAGCCGCACGATGCTCAACCTGCTGCATGTGCTGCCGGCCTTCGCCGACGAAGCGGACCTGCGGTTGAACACGATCGTCGAGCTCAATTCGATGACGATCAACAAATACGAACTGATCACCGAAACCGGCCATCTCAAACTCGACCGGGTGGGCTACTCCTCCCTGGCCTATCCCTTCGCCTACGGCTGCATCCCCCGCACCTGGGATGAAGACGGGGACCCGCTCGACATCGAGATCGTGGGTGTGACCGAGCCGCTGGTGCCCGGCAGCCTGGTGGAGGCCCGCATCATCGGCATCATGACCTTCGACGACGGCGGCGAAGTGGACGACAAGGTGATCGCCGTGATCGCCGATGACAAGCGCATGGATCACATCACCAGCTACGAGCAGCTGGGCGCCCACTGGCAGAAGGAAACCCACTACTACTGGGAGCACTACAAGGATCTGAAGAAGCCCGGCACCTGCAAAGTGAATGGATTCTTCGGCGTGGAGGAGGCGGTTCGCATCATCAAGGAATGCGAAAAGCGCTATCTCGACACCATCGATGCCAAACTTGTGGGCTGAAGCCCCACGACCGGCACCTGAATGCGCCCGATCCCAATGGTTCTTCCGCACCTTCGCAGTCCTGGCGCCTCCACCGGTGGTCTGGTGACCTCCACCGGCGCACTGGTGATCAGCCTGTGCAGCGCCACCCTGCTCGCAGGCACCGCTGCACTGGCACTCCCCACCGCCACCCCGGCGGGTCCAGCCAGCTCGGCGCCGGGCACGGCCACACCGGCACCTGCGGTCGCAGCGCCGGAAGCCACAACACCCACAATCACGGCGCCTGGAACCACCCCGGCAGCCAACAGCCCGGCACCTGGAGCCACCACTGCCCCAGCCACCGCGTCACCCACCACCCCAACGGCGCAGCCGGTCGCGGCCTCACGGATCGTGCTGCGGCTGGGCAAGCGGGACATCCGGCTTGAGCAGGGCGGCAAGGTGTATGGCCCCTGGCCTGTGGCGATCGGTGATGCCCGCACGCCCACGCCCACCGGCACCTTCCAGGTCACCAACAAGGTGGTCAACCCGATCTACGCCAGCACCAGAACCGGCAAGGTGAAAGGCACCGTCGGGCCGAACGGTCCCCTGGGTGATCGCTGGCTGGGGTTCAAGACCGTCGGCCCCAACCAGTTCGGCATCCACGGCACGCCCAGCGCCTGGGCATGGACGGTCAGCTCCCGCTCGGCGGTCACCAATGGCTGCGTGCGCATGTTCCACGAACACGTGCGCAAACTCTTCGACCTGGTGGACGTGGGCACCCCGGTGGTGATCACCCGCTGAGCCCACGGGCCAGCGCGAGCGCCATGCCATCACGGCTGGCCATGCCTTGAAGCTCATCGGCTCGCAAGCCTGCCCATGGCACACCGGCCGGCAGCTTGGCCTGAGGGCCATCGTCCTGTTCAAACACCGGCAGCTGGCGCAGACCGTTGGGGTTGAGCTGGTCCTCCAGCTGCGCGAGGCTGGCGCTGGCCGGCAGCCAGATCAGCTCGGCGCGGCGGCAGTCGCTCAGCGGCGCCGCCCCCCCCTGGCTGGTGATCACCCGCTGGAGGTCCATCAGCGTGGCCAGCCCCACCACCCAGCCGTCCTGCTCGATCAGCAGACAATGGCCATGGGCCCGCACCAGCTGCGCCAGCGCCTCTGCCGCAGCGGTGGTTCCCGGCAGCACCAGCGGTCTCTCCGGTTCCAGCGCTGCCCGCACCGACAGGCCCGCCAGGCGGGCACGACGTTCCTCTTCCACCGGATCGGGCCCCAGCAGGCCTGGATCGGCCAGGCCATGCCATCGCTCCACCAGCACGGCGCTCAGCCCCGTGGCCGCCATCAGCGGCAGCACGATGCGGATGTCGTGGGTGAGCTCGAACAGCAGCAGCAGGGCCGTGAGCGGCGCCCGGGCACTGCCGGCCAGCACGGCGGCCATGCCCACCATGGCGTAGGCCGGCGGTTCGGCCACCGGCAGGCCGAAGCCGCTTTCGCCCAGCAGCTGGCCGTAGCAGTTGCCCAGCACTGCCCCCAGAAAGAGCGCAGGGGCAAAGCCCCCCCCCACAAAGCCGCTGGCATTGCTGAGCCCCGTGGCCAGCAGCTTCACGGCCAGCAGCGCCAGCAGGCTGGTGAAGGCCACACCACCTTCCCTGCCCAGCAGCGCTTCGATCGTGTCGTAACCCACGCCCAGCACCTGCGGGAAACCGAGCGCCATCACTCCCACCCCAAGGCCGCCGAGGGCGTTGACGAGCACGGCAGGCAGGCGCTCCACCCGCCGCTGCACAGCGGCGCTGCGGCCTGCGGCCAGGATGCTCACCAGCGCCCACGACATCAGGCTCGCCACCACCCCAAGGCCCAGGTAGAGGGGCAGCTCCAGGGGGGAGCGCACCTCGTAGGCGGGCAGGCGGAAGATCGGCTGGTCCCCCAGCGACAGTTGCGTGACCAGGGAAGAGGCCACCGCCGCCACCAGCACAGCCCTGAGACTGGGCCGGCCGGGGATGGTGCTGTAGGCCCCCTCGAAGGCGAAGAACACGCCGGCGATCGGCGCCTGGAAACCGGCCGCCAGCCCGGCCGCCACGCCGGCGGCCACCAGTGCCTTCTGGGAATCGGGTGTGAGCCCCCCGCGCAAGCCGAGCCAGAGGCCGATGTTGCCGCCGCTCTCCACACTCGGCCCCTCCGGACCGAGCGAGGCGCCACTGCCAAGGCTGAGTGAGGCGGCAATCAGGCGCAGCAGCGGCAGGCGCGGCGTCGCTGGCAGGGCGCCATCAGCCATGGCCATCAGGCTCGGCAGGCTGGGGCCCAGATCACGCGCGAGCTGGCGCAGCAGCCCTACACACAGTCCACCCAGCACCGGCGCCAGCAGCACCGGCCAGGAGGTCAACCAACCGGCCAGGCCGCTGGCGGGCACGGGCAGCGGCACCGGCACTGGCGGCAGTGGAGGCGGTGGCAGGAAGCCGATGCCACCGAGACCAATCAGCACCAGCGCCTTCAGCGGGGTGCCGGAGGGGGCGGAGGTGGTGAAGATCTCCGGTGGTGGGGTGGGATCGGGCTGAGCGCTGCCCAGCAGCCCCGTGCCCCACTCCACAAGCGTGCCGAACAGGAAATTGTTGATGAAGCCCAGCAGATAGTGGAAGCCCACCACGGCCGCGCCGGTGAGCACCCCCACCAGCGCAGCCCAGGCCAGCAGGCTCCACTGGAAGGGCAGTCCACGGCTGTCACCCTCCCGTGGCTGGGGAGGGCCGGCCGGTTCAAGCCTCGGGCCTGACAGCTGCAAAAATCTCCTCCAGGATTTCGCCCGCCCCTTCACTGCGCAGAGTGTGGGCGAGGGCGATGCCGATGGCCTCCGGCTCGGTTTGATCGCCGCGGGCCTCGTTGCGAAGCAGACGCTGACCGTCGAGGCTGGCCACCATGCCCGTCAGCACCAGCTCGTCACCGTCGAAGCGGCTGTTGACCCCGATCGGCACCTGACAGCCACCTTCGAGCTGGCGCAGGAAGGCCCGCTCCGCCAGGCAGCGGCGGGCCGTGGGGAGGTGCTCCAGCACCTTGATCGTTTCGAGCACGGCGGTATCGCCCTCGCGGCATTCGATGCCGAGCGCGCCCTGACCCACGGCGTGCAGGGAGATCGAGGGGTCGATCAGTTCATGGATGCGGTCAGCCAGCCCGAGCCGGCCCAGGCCGGCGGCGGCCAGAATCAGGCAGTCGTACTGGCCGGCATCCAGCTTTTCCAGCCGGGTGATCACATTGCCGCGCACATCCTTGAAGGTGAGCTGGGGGTAGTGGTGGCGAAGCTGGGCGAGCCGGCGCAGCGAGCTGGTACCCACCACGCTGCCTTCCGGCAGGGTGGCCAGGTTCTTGTCGGCATGGCGGGCGTGCACCACCAGGGCATCGGCGGGATCCTCCCGCTCGGTGACGCAGCCGAGCATCAGCCCCTCAGGCAGGTTGGTGGGCAGATCCTTGAGGCTGTGGACGGCGATGTCGGCTTGGTCGACCAGCATCTGGGCTTCCAGTTCCTTGGTGAACAAGCCCTTGTCACCGATCTTGGCCAGCGCCACATCAAGGATCTTGTCGCCCTGGGTGGCCATCGCCTCGATGCTGATCTCCAGCGAGGGATGGGCAGCGGAGAGGGCATCCCGCACCCAGTGGGTCTGCACCATCGCCAGCTGGCTGCGGCGGGAGGCAATGCGCAGGGTGGAGCCGGCCATCACGTCAGTCCTCACTTCGGCGTCACGGCCGTTTCACAGCCGCCCAGCCTAAGGACAGGCCGGCCGCGGGCCCGGCGACGTAACAGAGAACCTGATCCATCAGCGGCACCAGGCCCGGATCAGGCGAAGAAATCGAGCGGGAACGGTCCCCAGGTGTCTTCCGCTTCGGGCGCCACGCTGCTGTGGCCGGTGATCAGCAGGCCGCAGCCGAGGCCGGATTCCGGACGCAGCAGGAAGTGACCAGTGCGCTGGTTGCCCTTGAGGAACACCGGGCCCTCCTCACTGTCAGAGGTCTCGCGGCCAGGAGCCTGCAGGGGCTCCCAGCCGAGGGCCTTCTCACAGGCGCGCAGCGCCGCCACCGCCTGGGAGGCGGAGGGTGCCATCACCCCGACGGTGAACCATTTACAGGCCGCCAGCCGCTGGTCGAGTTCACTGCGCAGCGCCTGACGGGCCGCGGCAGTGAGCTCCGGCGCCGTACGCAGGCCGCAGAGAGCCGCGAGCGTGCTGAGCGAAGCGGGTGTGGTCAAGGGGTTCGCCCCAGGGAAGGGCCAGTCTGCCGGGGAGCGCAGAACTGGAGGCTCACGGCGCAGATGCTGAACCAGATGAAGCCGACGCAAGCGCCACCCACCATGTCAGTGGGCCAGTGCACCCGGCAGTAGAGGGTGCTGAGCCACACCAGCGCCACCCAGAGCGAGGCACCCACATACAACGGGCGCCGCAGGCGCGGGTAGAGCGAGGAGAGGATCATGCACATGAGGAAATAGAACACCACGGCGCCGGAGGCATGGCCACTCGGAAAACTGCGGCCGATCACCTCCACCAGCCGGTCGGGGGGGCGCGAGCGATCAAACATCGGCTTGAGCCAGCGATCCACGATCAGCAGAATTCCAGCCGTCCCCACCGCCAGCCAGCGCAGCTCGTTCCAAGCCCGCTTGGTGTAAAGGAACACCAATGCGGCCGCCACCAGCACGGCGGTGAAGCGGGTGCCGCTGAGCTTGTACACGAGCACGAGCAGGGCGCCCGGCTGGGGAGGAATCACCTGGCCCAGCCAGTCGAGGATGGCGATATCGAGCTCAGGGTGCTTCTGGTTCACCATCGTGGCCTCGATCCAGAGCACCAGCCCCAGAGCGATCACGCAGGCCAGCAGCCTGGGGACGCCGAACAGCCGGCACCAGCGGCGGAAGCGGTTCACGAACCGGCGCCGCCGGGGCGGGGCTCTGATCCCTTCACCGCTGCCGGCCCGGGCACGTAGCGAAGCAGGCGGTGATTGCCGCGGCTGGCCAGGGTCTGCACCTGCCCCCCCTCCGTGTTGAGGTCCTCGAGCTTGCGCTGTTCGCCGAACACCAGCACGCTGGTCGGCTGGCTGTCCCGCAAGCCCCGACGGGCCCCTTTGACGCTGTCAAAGAACTGCACGGGCCGGCCGCTGTAGAACACCACGCTGTAGCGCATGTAGCCCACCACCAGCAGCGGTTCCTGCGGTCCAGCCAGCTGGCCGGCGAGAACTGCGAGCTCGCGCACCGGTTGCTGTCGCTCCCTCTCCATCAAGGGGGCAAGTCCTGGCACCACCAGCAGGAGGACGCCGGCAAAGGCCGCCGCATCTGGCAGCCACAGGTGCTGCAGCGGGCCGCGCCGCAGGAGCTGCACCACCATCGCGATCGCCGCCACCGCCAGCAGCCCCCCCAGCAGCATCGGCAACCCGGAGCTGTTGAGGGCCTTGGCAAAGCCGGGATAGGCGGGGTCGGAAGCGGCCCAGCGCGGGGCCACCACGGCGGCAGTGGCCATCACCGCCAACAGCAGCGCATTCAGCCAGCCGAAAAGCTTCTGCCAGCGGTCGGTGGCCGGTAAGGGGGCGGCCGCAGCGGGCAGCGGCTGCCAGAACAACGCCACCAGCAGCGCACCGGCGGGAATCAGGGGCAGGATGTATCCGGCGAGCTTGGTGCTGGCGACAGAGAAAAACACCAGCACCACCAGAAACCAGACCAGGCAGAACGGGGCCAACTGGGCGGTGCGGGGTTGCCGGCGCCAGTGGCCCAGTTGCCAATAGCGCAGCCGCACCATGGCCAACGGCAGAAACAGCGACCACGGCAGCAGCAGGATCACGCACCAGGGCAGATAGAAGTACCAGGGGCCGGAATGGCCGTAGAGCACCGAGGTGTAGCGCTGCAGGTTGCTGAAGCCGAAGAAGCCGCCAAGAAAGTCGGCGCCGTTCACCTTTGCAGCCCACACGTACCAGGGACTGCCCACCGCCAGGAACAGCACAGCCATCTGCAGCATCGGCATTTGCCGCAGCACCGTGAACAGCTGGGCCTGGCAGAGCAGGAACACCACAATCACCGCCCCCGGCAGCACCAGACCCACGGGTCCCTTGGCGAGCACCGCAATGGCACTGAACACAGGCATCACCACGTAGCCCACGCGCCGCAGCACGGGCCTGTCCACCTGGCTGTACGCCAGGAAAAAGCCGAACAGCGAGAGCGTGATGGCGCTGGAGAGGAACATGTCGGTGACGGAGCTGCGCCCCCAGCCCACCCAGGCGGGGTTGAGCGCCAGCAACACCGCCCCCAGCCAGGAGCGCCGCAGGCGAGCCGGCGTGGCTTCGCCTTCAGCAAGCAGCCACAGGAGCACGAACCCCGCCACCACCACCAGGCTGGCCATCAGCGCCACCGGCAGCCGGGCCGCCCAGGCGCTGACGCCGAAGAGGCGGAAGCTGAGGGCCACCATCCAGTACCCCCACACCGGATAGTCAAAGAACGGCTCGCCGTTCCAGTGGGGCGTGATCCAGTCGTTGCGCAGCAGCATCTCCCGGCCCACTTCCACAAAGAGGGCTTCGGTCTTGTCCATCAAGCTGAGCGTGCCCAGGTGATTGAAGAAGGCCAGCCAGCAGAGCAGCAGCAGACCGGCGGCAGTCACCAAGGCCAGGCGGGCCGGGCGCGCCTGCAGCGAGGAGATCACGAGCATGCGATCAGGAGGCGGGCTGGGGAAGGAGGGAGCAGCCACCGACGGCGGGACGCCAGAGCGGAGGGACTGGTGAGGCGCTGAGACAGATCGGATTTCAACACATCCAACTGGAGCCGAGAAGGGTCTGAATCGAGGGGAATGAGAGCCAGGGAAATCGAACCAAAGGCGATCAGGTCTATGGCGATCAGGTCAATGGCCATCGGGTGCAAGCGGAAGACTTCCGCTCAGGGGGTGTTCCAGACAAAACGCGATGAAGCAGCGTAGTTCCACACAAACACCACGGCAATACCGGCGATCTGGGCGAAGAGGGTGTCACTCGCCACCCTCGTGTAAAACACACTGGCCAGGCCGATATTCGCGAGCATCGGCAACGAGGCCACCACCAGAAACTTGACAAGGCCGGCAAACAGGGGGAAACCCTTGAGCCGCAGGTGGCGGAAGGTGAGGGTGTTGTTCACGAGATAATTGCTACAGGCCGAGGCGATCACAGCCGGTGGCAACGAGGCCACGAAGGAGAAGCCCAGCAGGATTAAGAGGTTGGACACCAACAGCTGCACGCCGATCCCGGAAACACCAACCAGGGCAAAACTCACAGCACGCCGTGGAACCATCCGCAGCAGCAACGTGTGGATGATCGAAACGCCGAAGTCCCACAGAACGGAGATGTCCAGCTTGGAGCTTCCGAAGGTGCGGGGCTGGAAGGTGAGCGGGGTTTCTTCGGCAATCAGATGCCCGCGGCTGATCGACAGAAGCTCGTAGAGAAATTTGAACCCCTGAGAATCCACCTGCCGGATCATCGGCAGGCAGCGGTCGAGGCGCAGGGCGAAAAAGCCACTCATGAAATCGCTGAGGTGGCGATAGCGGGGCAGGGTGAAACGTGCCAGGCGATTGGCCAGCACCGATCCCCCTTCCCGTTTGTCGCTCAACCCCTTGATGGAAGCCTCTGGGTGAAAGCGGCTGCCGATCACCAGATCGACGTTGCGGGCCAGCAACAGCTCCAGCGCCGCCGCCACCGACGCGGGCTCATGCTGGCCATCACAATCCATCACCACGGCAAGATCGCCGGTGCTGTCCAGCAGGCCTTCTTTGATGGCGCTGGAGAGGCCTGAGCGCCCCACGCGGCGGATGAGGCGCAGGCAAGGCTCCCCATGCGCCAGTTCCTTGACGAAATCAGCCGTTCCATCGGCGGAATCATCGTCAACGACGATCACCTCCAGCTGAAAGCGATCACGTAGAGCCAGCAACTGCTGGAGGATGGGCTGGATGTTCTGCCGTTCGTTGAAGGTGGGCAGAACAATGGTGACCCTCGCTGCCGGGGTAGACCCGGCAGACGCGACGACCGATGCGGGCAAAACGGAGGGAACGCTGACGATTGGAGGTTACTTGATGTACTCCTTCAGCACCCCGTTGCGATTGGGGTGCCGCAGTTTGCGCAGCGCCTTGGCTTCAATCTGGCGAATGCGCTCGCGGGTCACGTCAAAGATCTGACCGATCTCCTCAAGGGTTTTCATCCGGCCATCGTCAAGGCCGTAGCGCAGGCGCAACACATCGCGCTCCCTCGGGCTGAGGGTGGCAAGCACACCTTCGAGATCCTCACGCAGCAGATTCTTGGCCACATCCTGCTCGGGATTCTCGATATCCGCCTCGATGAAATCGCCAAGGCGGGAATCCTCCTCCTTGCCGATCGGGGTTTCCAGGGAGATAGGCAGCTGGGCGGATTTGGCGATGAAACGCAGTTTCTCGATCGTCATCTCCATGCTCTCCGCAATCTCCTCTTCGGTAGGTTTGCGGCCGAATTCCTGGCTGAGCACCTTGGTGGTTTTCTTGATGCGGGAAATCGTTTCGTAGAGGTGAACAGGCAGGCGGATGGTGCGGCTCTGATCGGCGATGGCGCGGGTGATCGCCTGACGAATCCACCAGGTGGCGTAAGTGGAGAACTTGTAGCCCTTTTCGTGATCGAACTTCTCAGCGGCACGGATCAGGCCGAGGCTGCCTTCCTGGATCAGATCCTGAAAGGAAAGGCCGCGGTTCATGTACTTCTTGGCGATCGACACCACCAGGCGCAGGTTCGACTGCACCATCTTTTCCTTGGCGCGCCGGCCGAGCATCAGGCGGCGGCGGAACTTCACCAGGGGCATGTCCACCAGCACCGCCCACTCCTTGGTGTCGGGGTAGTGGCCGTTGTCCTGTTCGAACTGGGCGGCAAGCTCCTCGAGGTGGAGAAGGTCGGCGATCTTGCGGGCCAGCTCGATCTCTTCATCGGGGCGCAGCAGGCGGATGCGGCCGATCTCCTGGAGGTAAACCCGGATCGAATCCTCGGTGTACACCCCTTTCGGGCCCACCTTGATGCTGGCCAGAGCCTTGGCGGAAGCCGCCTTGGCCTCCTTCTTGGCCTTGGTGCTGTCGTCGGCCTGGGCGAGCAGCTCGTCGGCGATGCCATCAAGGTCGAGCGACTCGACGTCGTCAACGGCGTCCACCGCCTCAGCGTCCTTGACAGGAGCCGCTGCCACCTTGGCGGCTTTGGCCGCCGCCGGCTTGCGGGTGCGGGTGGCCTTGGGCTTGGCTTCGGCCGCCGCCTTGGTGGTGGCTGTCGCTTCACCTTCGGCAGAGGCTGCGGCAGCAGCGGGCTTGGACCTGCTCTTGACAGCCTTCGCGGGTTTGGGCTGGATCAACGTTTCCTCACCGTTGGGCGAGGACACCGCGAGGATGGTGGCAGCAGGAATCTTGGGCTTGGCCGCAGCAGCTGGGCTCATAGGGGGAAGGGCGAAACGGGTTGAAAACGAAGGCTGGGAGAAGCGTTCTGGAGAGGTCGCCCCGTTGGCGTGATGGCATCGACGTCAACCAACATGCCGAGGCGCCGCGGCATTCGCCGAAGTGCCAGGCACGATGGGAAATCGAGCGCCCTAACGAGATGGAACCAGACCGGAAACGACAACGGCGGCGCGAAGGCCAGAGCAGGGCTGTCAGGGGTGGTCGCAGACCCAGCAGCCCTGCGGAGAAAAATCCGTATGGCTGGCTTCAGATCTTCCCTCTGGACGGAACTCTGCCTGGTTCCGACAGCAGCCGTTTGGACTGCTCAACCTGATCACCTTAAGAAACACCCATGGTGTTTGCAAGGCAAACGCAGCAGCTCGTCGTGGCCGATGCACACGCCCCACCCTCCACGGCAGTGATCTACTGGCAGGTCTGGGTGGAAGCCGGCCGGGAAGGCCGCATCTTCACCTATGCCAATCCCCAGCATCTTGAGATCGCCGCCGGCGATCTGGTGCGGGTGCCACTGCGTGGACGGCCCCATGTGGGACTGGTGGTGGAGGCGCTCCAGGCCCTTCCGCCCGATCTGCAGGCGGCGCGGCTGCTGGCGATCACCGCCGTGCATCAGCGCGCCGCCGTGGATCCCCTCTGGCAGGAGTTGTTACAGGAGGTGGCCCATCAATGCCACACCACGGTGTTCAAAACGCTCAAATCAGCGCTGCCGTCGGGCTGGCTTGGCCAGTGGCGCCCATCCCAGCCGGCCGGGCCGCGCCCGCTCCAGTGGGTGAGCGCGACGGCGGACGCGGCAGCGGCCAGTCCTCGTCAGCAGCAGTTGCTGGAGGCCCTGCACCAGTGCGGCGGCGGGGCCTGGCTGCGCGATGTCTGCGGCGGATGGGGCTTCAGCCGTTCGGTGGTGGAGGGGCTGCGCCGTGGGGGCGGGGTGTGCATCACAGCCCGTCTGCCGGGCCCGGAGACGGCTGCTCGTGCCCATGGCCTGCCCGGCGGCGACCGCAGCACGCCACGGTCGCTCACCACAGCCCAGCAGCAGGCACTGGAGGCGATCCTGGCCTCGCCGCCTGGCAGTGAGCTGCTGCTCTGGGGCGTGACCGGCTCGGGCAAAACCGAGGTGTATCTCCAGGCCGCCGCCGCCGCGCTGGCGGCCGGTGAAAGCGTGCTGCTGCTCACCCCTGAGATCGGCCTGATCCCCCAGCTGCTGGATCGCTGCCATGCCCGTTTCGGCGGCGACGTTCTCGAATACCACAGCGGCGTCAGCGACGCCGGGCGGGTCCAGGTGTGGCGCCGCTGCCTGGCGGCCCGGCAAGGCGAGCCGTTGCTGGTGGTGGGCACCCGCTCCGCCGTGTTCCTGCCGCTGCAGCCGCTCGGTCTGATCGTGCTGGACGAGGAACACGACACCTCGTACAAACAGGACGCTCCCATGCCCTGTTACCACTGCCGCGACGTGGCGCGGATCCGCTGCCGGAACAGCGGCCGCCTGCTGCTGGGCAGCGCCACCCCCTCCCTGGAAACCTGGCTGGCCTGCCAACCGTCCAGCCTTGGCCACGGCGACGTCGGCAGGCGCCCAGCCACCACCCTGCTGCGGCTGCCTGAGCGCATCGGCGGCGCCCAGACCCCGTCGGTGAGCGTGGTGGACATGCGGCTGGAGCTGGCCGATGGCCACCGGCGCCTGATCAGCCGGGCCCTGATGGAGCGGCTAGAGCAGGTGCAGGAGCGTGGCGAGCAGGCGGTGGTGCTGGTGCCGCGGCGGGGCTACAGCAGCTTCCTCAGCTGCCGCAGCTGCGGTGAAGTGGTGCAGTGCCCCCACTGCGATGTGGCACTCACCGTGCACCGCCAGCGTGAGGGCCGTGCCTGGCTGCGCTGCCACTGGTGTGACCACCGCCAGGAGATCACCGAGCGCTGCGGCCACTGCGGTTCCACCGCCTTCAAACCCTTCGGCGCCGGCACCCAGCGAGTGATCGAGCAGCTGGAGAAGGAGCTGGAAGGGCTGCGGGTGCTCCGCTTCGACCGCGACACCACCCGCGGCCGTGACGGCCACCGGCGTCTGCTGGCTGCCTTCGCCGCCGGAGACGCTGACGTGCTGGTGGGCACCCAGATGCTGGCGAAGGGCATGGACCTGCCCCGGGTGACGCTGGCGGCGGTGCTGGCGGCTGATGGTCTGCTGCACCGGCCCGATCTGCGCGCCGCGGAACAGTGCCTGCAGCTGCTGCTGCAGCTCGCCGGCCGGGCCGGTCGGGGCGAACGGCCGGGATCCGTGCTGGTGCAGACCTACAGCCCTGACCATCCGGTGATCTGTCACCTGATCGATGGCCACTACGAGCGCTTCCTCGACGAGGAGCTGCGGCTCCGCCGTCAGGCCCGGTTGGTGCCCTTCAGCCGTGCCTGTCTGCTGCGCTTCGCCGGTGACTCCGCCAGCGCCACCGCCACCACCGCCGCCGCACTGGCGGAGCGGGTGCGCCCGGCGGTGGAGGCGGCAGGCTGGGAGCTGATCGGGCCGGCACCAGCACCGGTGGCGCGGGTGGCCGGTCGGCACCGCTGGCAACTGCTGCTGCACGGGCCGGCCGGCACCCCGTTGCCCCTGCCCGAGGAGCAGGCGCTGCGCCAGGGCCTCGACGGCCGGGTGACGCTCAGCATCGATCCCGATCCGATGGAGCTCTGAGAGGGAGAGCCTCTCGGGGCAGGCAAACCGGTCCCAGTCACTCTGCGACAGAACCTCTGCACCGGCGCACCTGGAAAGGGGGCGTTGATCAGGCCCCGTCGGCGTCCTGGGGAACGGGCAGCTCGGGCCAGCCGAACCCCGATGACCAGCGCAACCGCTGCAGGGCGAGGGCGGCACAGAGCAGCAGCAGGATCACCATCCCACCCAGACCCAGCCTGCTCCAGCGCCAGGTGCGCAGCTCCAGCCGATTGGCGGCGCCGGTGGCAAGGGGCCAGCGCACACCGGTTCCTTCGCGAGCGGCCGGCCGGGGGGCGGCCTGCCGCACGGCGCCAAGGGAAACCGGACGGAGCACCATCTGGAGATCGAGGCCCGGAACGGCGTCAAGGGGCTGAAGATCGAGCTCCAGCCACAGGTGCTGGCGCACCCCCAGCAGCCAGTTCCGCTCGCTCAGTTCGAGGCGGGGCGGGGGCAGCTCCACACCGATCCGTTCAGCGGCCAGGGTCGTGGTGCGTGCCAGCAGGGCCTGAATCTCCACCGCCGGCAGGGAGGGGCTGCGCAGCTCCTGGCGGGGGCCGTCTCCCTTGAGGCTCAGGCGGGCACCTGGATCGGCCTCCGCCACGGCCGTGGCGAAGCGTTGCTGCCAGGGGAGCTGGCGGCCGGTGTCGCTGCTCCAGACCTGGGTGAGCTGCAGCCGCCCCGGGCCCGGAAACTGCAGCTCCGTGTCCACCCGCAGGCATCCGCTCAGCAGGGTGAGCACCAGCAGCAGCACCAGGGCGACCACGGCGAAACCAAGGGGCTGGCGCGTGGGGCCCACCGGTGGCGGCGGCGGCTCAGGCGGCCCATCGCGGCGCGGCATCCAGCGGCTGGCTGACTTCAGCCGGCCTTCCAGGGGTTCGGCCCCACCCAGGCTCGGCAGGGTGAGGGACCAATTGGCCGGACGCTGCAGCGCCGGGGCATCGAGAATCATCTGCAGATCCCTGGCCTGCAGGCGCAGTTCAGGATCGGTGCTGGCGCGCAGGCTGCGGCAGCAGGCCTGAGCAGCGGCGGTGTCACCCTGGCCGATCCAGGCGGTGACCATCAACAGCCGCAACTGACCGCCGAACGGGGAACTGGGTGGGTGCTGGTCGGCCAGGGGTTGAAGCAATCGCAGACACTGGCCGTAGTCGCCCCGCTCGAGAGCGCGGCGCGCGCTGAGCAAGGACTCATCCTCCATGGCCAGGCAAGCCGGAGCGGCGGACGGGCGAGGCGGCAACGGTATCGGGCTGGCAGCGACCGACCACCATCGTGCCGATGCCGGCATCGGTGAACACCTCCAGCAGCAGGGCATGGGGGACGCGACCATCAACGATGTGAGCGGCCCCCACCCCCTGGGCCAGGGCGCGGATGCAGCATTCGGTCTTGGGGGTCATGCCACCGGCCACCACGCCGCTGGCAATCAGCTCGCGGGCCTGGGCCAGGGTCAGATGGCGCAACAGCGAGCTGGGATCGTCGCGGTCGGTGAGGATGCCGGGGGTGTCGGTGAGCAGGATCAGCTTTTCGGCCTGCAGGGCAGCGGCCAACTCACCCGCCACCGTGTCGGCGTTGATGTTGTGGGCCTGGCCTTCGGCATTGGCGGCCACACTGGAAATCACCGGGATGTAGCCCGCGTCAAGCAGGGGAGCGAGCACGGCGGGGTTCACGGCGGCCACATCCCCCACCAGTCCGTGGGAGCCACCGCCCCAGGCGCGGGCCTCCACCAGCCTCCCGTCACTGCCGGAGAGCCCCACGGCCCTGCCGCCCAGGCGGTTGAGGCCATTGACGATCTGCTTGTTCACACGGCCCACCAAGACCATCTCCACCACATCCATGGTGTCGGCATCGGTGACGCGCAGGCCGTCACGGAACGTGGGCTTGATCGCCAGCCGGGTCAACCACTCGTTGATTTCCGGGCCGCCGCCGTGCACCACCACCGGCCGCACCCCCACACAGGCGAGCAGGGCCAGATCACGGAACACCGCCTCCTGCAGCGACTTGTGGGCCATGGCCGCACCGCCGTACTTGACGACCACCCGGCGGCCGGCGAAGCGCTGGATGTAGGGAAGGGCCTCGCTGAGGACGGAGACCCGCAGGCTGTCCTCGGCGCTGATCAAGGGGTCCTGGCTCAATGGACTGCGGGGTGATGGTGGGTGGAGAGACTGAGGTGAGCGGGCCGGGATCGACGGCGCTGGCGGGTACCGGGCTGGACTGGAGTGGACGGGTCCGTGGCCGGGATGGGCTGGTACCGAGCTGTGCCCGGGCGGTGGAACGCCACGGGTTCAGAGCCGTCGGAGGCCCTGGGGAGGTGCGGCGATCAGGGCACAGGCTCAGGGCTGACAGCCGCCGTGGGGAGCAGCGCCAGCTCCAGGAGCGAGGCATCGAGCGGCCGCAACTCGGCCGTGAGGCCCGGGCCGAAGAAACGACCAAGGCGCTCCTGACGTGCCTGCCAACGCTCCAGGCTCACGCCATTGAGACGGAAGCGCAGGATCAGGCCATAAGCACCGCCCTGCTCCAGCTCAGCCACGCTCACCAGCTCGGGCGGGCTCTCCTCGTCCCAGAGTTTGAGGGCTTCGAGGGAGGATTCCAGGTGGGCTTTCTGGCCGTAGCGCCAACGGGTCACGTCCTTGAGCACTTTTCGCAGCGGCTCGCTGGCCGTCTCCTCCCGCAGACGTTGATAGGTGGCCGGGGGGGTGAGCCGTTCGGCAGGCGGCAACTCCGAGGATTTCAGCGCCAGGCCACCCAACAACACAGGGATGCCATAGAAGACACCGGCCAGGCTGATGTTCGGGCTATCGGTGACGTACGCGATCGAACCGATCACGGTGAGCACCGCTCCGAGAATCGTGAGCAGGCTGCCGGGGGAGGTGAGGGCTTGCATGGGCCCATCCTCCAGCAAAGCCGTGCAGGATGGAGAGGCAACGCCAGCGATCCGCCTCCATGTCCCTGTCGCCGACTGCCGACGGCCTCGACCCTGCGGCAGCCGCCAACGTTGATGCCGGCCGGGCGGCAGCCTCAGCCAACCCCACTGGAGCCGCACAGACACCGAGCAACCGGGTGCTGCTCGATCAGCTCACCGAAGACCGGCTCTGGCTGCTGCGTCAGATCGATGCGGGCCGCTGGAGTGAGCTGCGCCTCGATCTGGCAGCCCTGGAGCGCGAACTGGGCCAGATGCTCGACCAGGCCAGCGAGAAGCTGCAGACCGACTGAAACGTCCGGTGGTGGGAGTGGCGACGTCCGTTTGGCCGCCAACCCCCTCATCCGAGCGCATCCGGCCCATTCGTTCAGCAGGGCACGCCCGCTTGCTTCAGTCACGCGCGCAGGTTGGTTCACGCATGCCCTGTCTCCTGATCAGAACGGGATGTCGTCTTCCTCCTGGGTGTCAGGCACGAGAGGAGCGGAATTCCAGGTGGGTGTGGCCGGGGCGGGAGCGGCAGGTGGCGGGTTCTGCCGCACCGGCTGGCGCACAGGAGCGGCGGCCCGTGAGGCCCCCATCGGCGCAGGAGCTGGCGCCGGCGCCCTGGATGGGTCGGCGCTTCCGCCAGCACCGACCACAGCTCCGCCGAGGGGATGGAGCCGGGAGAGGGTGAACTCGGCCCGCTTCTCCTTGGTGCCATCCGGGCGGTTCACAGTGTTCATGCGCAGGCGCCCTTCCAGCACCAAGCGCTGGCCCACCTGAACGCGGTTCTGCAGGTCCTGCGCCAGATTGCCGAAGCCCACCACCTTCACCTGGCCGGGCGGGTCATCCGGGCGCAACCCGTCGATCTGCACGGCCATCTCCGCCACCGGCGTCTGGTTGTCCTGGGTGTAGCGCACCTGGGGCGCCTCCAGCACCACCACCTCCAGCAAGCAGTGATTCATCTCTCCGTCCGCACCGGCGGGCCACATCCTGATGCACGGCCGTGAAATGCACCAGCGGGCGCCTGTGGCTGATCAGCGGCACCGGTGAAGGTCCCTGGCTCGCGGCGGCACTGCTGGCGAACGGCTGGGAGCTGACCGTCTCCGTGGTGAGCCAAACGGCGGGGCGCGCTTACTCCCCGCACCCCCGGCTGCAGCTGGAGGTGGGCGCGATGCAGGGCAGCGCCGGCATCCAGCGGCACCTGGAGGCGGCGCAGCTTCAGCGGCGCCCCTACCAATGGGTGGTCGACGCCAGCCATCCCTTTGCGGTGCAGATCAGCGCTCAGCTGGCGACGACCTGCCAGCCGCTGGGGCAACCGCTGCTGCGGCTGCTGCGGCCGCTGGAGCCGCACCTCGCCCCGCGGCAGACCCTGTTGAGCGATCTGCAGGCCCTGGGGAGGGAAGATCTGCGCGGCCAACGGCTGCTGCTGGCGATCGGTGCTCGCCATCTGGCCACCGCCGCTGCCCATGCCAACGGGGTGGAGCTCTTCGCACGGGTGCTGCCCACACCCGCGAGCCTGCAGCAGGCGCGGGCAGCGGGGCTGCCGGATGCCCACCTGGCCTGCCTGCGGCCGGCCGGCGGCCCACTGGGGGGGGCGGCCCTCGGCATCGAGCAGGCGCTGCTGCGGCAGTGGCAGATCAGCGCGGTGCTCTGCCGGCAGTCGGGCGGGCGCACGGAGCGCGGCTGGCAACAGCTCTGTGCCGCCAGGGATCTGCAGCTGCTGTTGCTGGCGCGCCCCGCCGAACCCCCAGGGGTGGAAGGCTTGCCGCTGACAGAGCTGCTGGAGAAGCTGGGCCAGCCCGCCCGCTGGCTCTAGCCATGCCACCGCCTTCCAACGACCCTGCCACGGCGCTCACACTGGTGCTCACCACCGAGGCGGACGCCGCCCATGCTGAGCGGCTGGCGCAGGCCCTGCTGGAGGAGCGGCTGGCGGTCTGCGTCAGCCTGCTGCCGATCACCTCGCTCTATCACTGGCTAGGAAGGATGGAGCGCAGCACGGAAGTGCAGCTGCTGATCAAAACCAGCGCCACCCAGCTGGAGGCGTTGAGGCGGCGCCTGCACGCATTGCACAGCTACGACACGCCGGAGTGGATCCACTGGCCGGCCCAGACTGAAGGCGCCTATGGCCTGTGGCTGCAGGATGAGCTGGCCGGCTCAGCCCAGATGCAGCCGCACCAGATCCTGCAGGGAGGCCTGGGGTCGGGGTCCCAGCTGGGTGACCACCAGGCCGGCGCAGAATGAGCCCAGTCGACCGCAGTCCTCAAGGCTCTGGCCCTGGGTGTAGCCGTGCAGGAAGCCGGCCGCATAGAGGTCGCCGGCGCCGGTGGTGTCCACCAGGGGGCCCAGCTGATATGCCGCAATCGTGTGACTGGTCCCTCCGGCCAGCACCAGCGATCCCTTTTCGCTGCGGGTGAGCGCGGCCACCTTGCAGCAACCACGCACCCGGTCCACCGCCTCCTCAAAGCTGTCGGTGGCATAGAGGGAGCAGATCTCCAGCTCGTTGGCGAAGAGCAGATCCACGTGGCCATCCACCAGTTCGAGGAAGCTGGCGCGGTGGCGCTCCACACAGAAACCGTCGGAGAGGCTGAGGGCCACCTCACCACCATGGGCGCGCACCACCTCGGCAGCGGCGATGAAGGCCCGCTTGGCCGGCTCGGAATCCCAGAGATAGCCCTCCAGGTAGAGCACCTTCGCCTGCCCCACCAGCTCCAGGTCGAGGTCGGCGGGATCGAGCGTCACCGAGGCGCCCAGATAGGTGCACATCGTGCGCTGGGCGTCGGGAGTAACCAGGATCAGACAGCGGGCCGTGGAGGGACCGGACGTGGTGGGGGGCGTCTGGAAGTGAGCTCCCACAGAACGAATGTCATGGGCGAAGATCCCGCCCAGCTGATCGTTGCGGACACGACCGATGAAACCGGCGCGGCCGCCCAGCTGGGCGATGCCCGCCAAGGTGTTGGCTGCGGATCCGCCTGAGGTTTCAAGGCCAGGGCCAGAGGCGGCGTAGAGGCGATCGGCCTGGGCTTCATCCACCAGCGCCATGGTGCCTTTGGTGAGGCCATGGGCAGCAATGAAGGCATCATCCGCCTGCACCAGCACATCCACGATGGCGTTGCCGATGCCGACGACATCAAATTGTCTGGGCATCACGCGCTCAACAGGGCCCGCTTGGGACCGTGGATCGGATCCTCCACGACGATGGTCTGGTCACGTTGAGCCCCGAGGGACACGATGGCGATCGGCACCTCCATCAGCTCGGCGAGGAAGCGGAGATAAGCCATTGCCGTGTCCGGCAGCTCCTCAAGCTGGCGGCAGTCGGCAGTGGAGCTCTGCCAGCCGGGCAGCGTTTCGAAGATCGGCTGACAGCGGGCGAAATCCTCGGCACTGCTCGGGAAGTGGTCGATGCGCTCGCCGTTGAGCTCATAGGCCACGCACACCTGGATCTCGTCGAGCTCATCGAGCACATCAAGCTTGGTGATCGCCAGGCAATCGAGGCCGTTCACCTGAACGGCATAGCGGCCGATCACGCCATCGAACCAGCCACAACGGCGCCGCCGGCCGGTGGTGGTGCCGAATTCATGGCCGCGATCGCAGAGGTGATCGTTGAGGCTGCCTTCGAGCTCGGTGGGGAAAGGCCCTTCGCCCACGCGGGTGGTGTAGGCCTTGGCCACACCGATCACACGGTCGATCAGCGTGGGGCCAACCCCTGCGCCGATGCAGGCGCCACCGGACACCGGATTGGACGAGGTGACGTAGGGGTAGGTGCCGTGATCAAGGTCGAGCAGGGTGCCTTGGGCCCCCTCGAACAGGATGTTCTTGCGGGCACGGGCGGCCTCGTGGATCGTGCGGGTGCAGTCGACAACGTGGGGCGCCAGCCGCTGGCCATAGGCGGCGTACTCAAGGATCACCTCCTCGGGATCGAGCGGCGGCAGGTCGTAGATGCGCTCCAGGATCAGGTTCTTTTCGGCCAGGGGAGCCAACAGGCGATCCCGCAACCGGTCCACGTCGAGCAGGTCGAGCACCCGGATGCCGTTGCGCTCCGATTTGTCGGCATAGGTGGGGCCGATGCCCCGACCGGTGGTGCCGATGCGGCGATCACCGCGGCGCTGCTCCATCGCCTGATCCAGCAGGCGGTGGTAAGGCATGGTCACGTGGGCCGTGGAGGCGAGCTTCAGGCCGGAGATGTCGATGCCGAACGTGGCGAGCATGTCGAGCTCACCGAGCATGACCTTCGGGTCGACCACCGTGCCGGAGCCGATCAGGCACGTGGTGTCGGGATAAAGAATGCCGGAAGGAATGAGGTGCAGTTTGAGCACCTTGTCGTCGACGACGATCGTGTGACCGGCGTTCACACCCCCCTGATACCGCACCACCACATCGGCGGAGCGGCTGAGCAGATCGGTGATCTTTCCCTTGCCTTCGTCACCCCATTGAGCACCGATGACGACGACATTGGCCAAGAAGGAAACAGCGGCCCGAAGCCGCTTCTAAGCACAAACAGAGAGCCTCTCAGATCAGCTGCCCCTTCGTAAACCCCCCAGCGGCATCCGTGATCCCGCCGGGGGTGGTCCGGGCTTCAGGCGCCGCGCACGGCGTTGGTTTCAGCCTTCTTGAGCTCCTTCTCGAGGCGGGCGCGCAACGCGTCGGGCAGCGGGCGGTTGGCGTAGTTGGTGTAGTGGCCGGCCAGCGAATTGACGGCGGTCTGCATGGTGGTGAAGGAGGGCAGGCCGTTCACGTTCGCCCGGGGGCGGTAAAGCGCCATGTAGTCGGAGATCAGGGCGCGGGCGTCGGTCTCGGCCGCGCTGCGGGCGGGGTCGTCCTGCTCCAGGGCGATGGTGCTCAGCAGGCTCTGGGCCACGGTCACGGTGTCGTCCACGTAGACGCCGCTGAGGTTGCCGGTGGCACTGCCGCAGGCCGTGAGCGTGAGGGAGAGGCAAAGCGCGACCATCAGGGCCGACGCCATCAGCCGGCGGCCGAGACGTTGAACGGCGAGCAACAAGGGCCGGAAGGCGCCTTGGCCTGCTTCGAAACGCCAGGGGTGCGCGGCCATCGGTGCTCCTGATTGAATCGAGAAACTCTATAAGCCGTGCCAGCGAGTTCCCCCCGCACTCAGGCCCCCAGCGCTCAGCAGGAGGGGGCCCCCCTGCCCAGCCGGCCCGCTTCCACCACCGCGATCAGCTGGGCGGGCAGATCAGCGGCGGCCAGCTCCTGCCGCTCGCCGCTGCGGCGCTCCACCAGCTCCACCTGGCCCTGGGCGGCCCCGCGCCCCACCACAACCCGCCAGGGAATGCCGATCAGGTCGGCGTCCTTGAACTTCACACCCGCGCGCTCGGGGCGGTCATCGAGCAACACCTCGATCCCGCCGGCCTCCAGGGCTGCATCGAGTCGCTCGGCCAGTTCCACCTGCACAGGCTCCTGCATGTTCGCCACCACCACGATCACTTCGTAGGGCGCGATCGGTAGCGGCCAGCAAATGCCGTTGGCGTCGTGGTGCTGCTCCACCGCCGCCTGGGCCAGCCGTGACACGCCGATGCCGTAGCAACCCATCCACAGCGGCTCCTCCACTCCGGCCTCATTGGTGAAGCAGGCATCCAGGGCAGTGGAGTACTTGCGGCCCAGCTGGAAGATGTGCCCCACCTCGATGCCACGGCTGGCTTCCAGACGCTGCTCGGGGTCGTGCAGACAACGGTCACCCGGCTGGGCAGCGCGCAGATCCGCAGTGTCGGGCGTGGGCATGGCCTCGCCCCAGCAGGCTCCCACCAGGTGATGGTCGAGGCTGTTGGCGCCGCAGACAAAAGCGCCGAGATCGGCGGCCGACGGATCGGCCAGCCGCAGGAAGCGCTGCTGCCAGCTCGCAGCCCCTTGCAGCAGCGCATCAGGCAGGTGGGGGCCCAGGAACCCCAGCGGCCAGGGCTCAAGCCCTTCCGCCAGCACTTGCTCAGGCGTGATCGGCTCGAGGCTCAGCAAGGCGCCTGCATCGGCGCAGCGGGCGGAAACCGCGTTGGAGAGCTTCACAGGATTGAGAGTCTGATCGCCGCGCAGGCTCACCAGCACGGGCAGGGGGCCACCGCTAGCGAAGCGGGCGAGCAGCACCAGCACCTTCACGGTTTGGGAAGGATCAAACCCATGGGCACTGCAGAGCGCCTCGATCGAGCGCTGAGCGGGGGTGGCCAGCAGGGTGGGGGGTGCCGTCGTTGCCAGTGGCACCGCCGGCTCCACCCGGGAGCAGGCGCGCTCCTGGTTGGCGGCGTAACGGCCATCGGGGCTGGCGAGGATCAGATCTTCGCCGGCATCGGCGGTGACCATGAACTCCTGGCTGGCGGAACCACCGATGGCACCGCTGTCGGCCTCCACCGCCACGGCACGCAAGCCGCAACGCTCGAAGATGCGTCGGTAGGCCTGATCCATCACGCCGTAAGCCGCTTTGAGATCCTGCTCATCGGCGTGGAAGGAATAAGCGTCCTTCATGATGAATTCCCTGCCACGCATCAGCCCGAAACGGGGCCTGATCTCATCGCGGAATTTCGTCTGAATCTGATACAGACAAACCGGCAACTGTCGGTAGGAACGCAACAGATCCGCCGCCAGAGCCGTAATCACTTCCTCGTGGGTGGGGCCCAGGCCAAGCGAACGGTCCTGGCGGTCGAGCAGGTGGAACATGATGCCCTCCCCAGCGGTGTAGCCCTGCCAGCGGCCGCTGCGCTCCCAGAGCTCGCTGGGCTGCAGCTGGGGGAGAAGGGTTTCCAGCGCCCCAGTGGCGTTCATCTCTTCTCGCACAATGGCCGACACCTTCTGCAGCACACGCCACAGCAAGGGCAGGTAGGCGTAGATCCCGGAACCGATGCGGCGGATGTAACCAGCACGCAGCAGCAGCCGATGGGAGGGAATCTCCGCCTCCGCAGGATCGTCGCGAAGCGTCACCAGCATCAGGCGGGAGACACGCATCGAGCGAACCGGAGCAGGGGCTGGACGCTATCACCGAGCCCCTCGGCAGGGGCGAGCGGCAAGAACGACGGCGAAAGGCTCGGCGGGAACCCAAACGCCGCGGCGATTTCTGCTACATTCATTTTTGAGTCCCAGTAGTCCAAGGTTTGTCTCATGTCCACACATCCGAAGGGCGCTTTCGGGGGTGGGGTGGCCGGCCCTGGCCCTGGTTCCCCTGCGGTACCCCCACAAGCTCAAGACTCCACGCCCCCCGGCGCCCCGTCCTTCAGTGCCGACGCACCCCCGGAAGGCCTGATCACCATCGATGAGGTGCAGCGGGCTCTGAACCGCTCGCGCGCCTCGGTGTATCGCTACACCAACACCGAACCGCGCAATCTCAATCCTCCCTTCAACCCACGGCGTCTCAACCCCGAATACCGCACCGATCAGAAGGAAGCGCTGCTGTTTCACCCCAACGAAGTGGCCAGGTTCGCCCGTGACGTGCTTCGCATCAAGGAAGTCACAGTGGAAGTTCTCAACGCCCCTTCCACCATCACCCAGCAATTGCTGGGATCCATCCTTGACGAACTGCAGGGGATCCGGCGCCTACTTCAGGGCATGGAACGTGCTCCCACCGACCTGAACAGCAAACGGGAGCACATTGAGCAGTCACGGCCGGCAGCCTGATCGCTGCCTCCTGACAGGCGTTCCACACGACGCACGGCAAGCAAAACGAAAAGATGGCATAATCGAGTCAAGATCCATGCCGAAATGGTGGATGAACTCCACCATTTTTGCAGCAGACGTTACAGACCTGCCCCAGCAGCGCTGTTCCTGCTCTGGATCTGCCACCCGAGCCCCACGGCGTTTCGGCCTTTCGTGCCGCAATCCTGAGCTCGGGGGGTGTCCCTCAATCCCCGTCCATGGACTCCGCCCAGTCTCGATTTCCAGCCGAAGACCTCCCTTCCACGCTCACTGAATCCGACGCCGACCCTGGCGAGGACCCATTCAGTACGGAATCCCTCCTGTTTTCCAGCTCGGCCGTTGCGGGCGGCTTGATCGGCCTGATGGCCGTGTTCATTCCGTTGATCTCGGTGATGGGATCTCGGCCTGCCGTCCTGCCCCGCCTGAGCCGTCTGCCAAGCGCACCAGCGCCCCTGCACCACAACCAGGCCCAGCCGCCTTCCTCGGGCATCGGTCCATTGAGCCTGCCCCGAAAGGTTCTGCGCTGAACAGCCCGTCGCTGAGCTCGCTCACTTCCTGAACGTCCCCACAGGCAGAGCCAACTCCAGTGGCAAGTTGTGCGATGGGAACGCCGCACGCGCTGCCCCATGACGGCGCTCACAGGCGGTGCACTGGCGGTGCTCAGGGGGTCTGCAGTGTCTGCTCTCAGGCCACGCGCTGGAGCAGAAAGCCTTCGTAGTCGAGGGCCTGAAAGATGCGTGCAGGGTCGCCGAAACCTGCGGCATTCACCAATGCCGTGAGGCGGGCATCGCCGATCGGATGGAGGCCCTGGGTGAGGGGGGCGATCCGGTCGGCATCCAGTTCGAGGCCGCTCACCCTCTGAAAGCCGAGCCAGGCCTCGGTGATCTGCTCCTGGAGGAGCGGCAGGGCCGGCCGCATCAGATCCACCAGCACCAGTTGGCCGCCGGGCCGCAGACAGCGGGCCAAGGCACTCAGGAACGCCAGCTTGGTGCCGTCGTCTGGGAGCGACTGGAGCACGAGCACGGAAAGAGCGCCGGCGAACCCCTGCTCGTTCGTGAGCGCCTCTGCCGTGGTTTGCAGCCAGCGGATCGGGGCAGCCTCGCCGAGGCGCTGCCTTGCGGCGGCGAGCATGGCCGGTGAAGGGTCGATCGCCGTGAGTTGCCAATCGGGGCGTTGAGCAACGGCTTCCACCAGCTCAGCCCCCGTGCCGCATCCGGCCACCAGCACCTCGGCGCCCTCAGGAGCGGCGAGCGGGGAAGCGGCAAGCAAGGCCACAGCCAAGCGCGCCAGGCTGGCGTAGCCCGGGATCAACCGCTGCACCACCAGGTCGTAACCCTCGGGTTCGAGCGGATCGATCAGAGGAGAAACTTCAGCTGACGCCAAGGCCCAGGATCCGTTGTCAGCGATGCTAGGCGGCACCGCGGGCTGGGCAGCCCATTGGCAATCCCGCGACAGCGACGCCGAGCCTGGGGAATGGGCCAACAAGCGTTGCATTCACGGGCAAGGGCCACCGCCTGCAGGTAGGTTGGTCGGCGCCCAGACTCCCTCCCTGCCGTGCCCACGATCCGGTTCGAAAACGAAGGCCAGAACGTCGGTTGCATCGAGGGGGCGAACCTCCGCAAGGCGGCACTCGACGCTGGCATCAACCCCTACAAAGGGTTGAACAACCTCAACAACTGCGGGGGCCTGGGCCAGTGCGGCACCTGCGTCGTCGAGGTGCTGGAGGGCGAGCGCAACCTCTCCCCCCGCAGCGACGTCGAACAGGTGTACCTCTCCGATCGTCCGGCCAACTACCGCCTGAGCTGCCGCACCAGCGTCACGGGGGATGTCACCATCCGCACCCGTCCGGATGCCGCCGTCGGCAAGGGCTCCAACAGTCTGGTTGGTGCGCTCAAGGCCCTCGTCGGCATGAAGTGAGCGTGGGCCTGAGGGTCTACAGCTACGCCGCCTGCTCCACCTGCAGAAAAGCCCTGCGCTGGCTGCAGGAGCAGGGCCTCGACGCCGAGGTGATTGACATCACCCTTCATCCTCCGTCCCTGGAGGAGTTGCGCCTGGCCCTCGCCCAGCTCGAACGCCGCCGCTTGTTCAACACCAGCGGCGTCAGCTACCGCGCCCTGGGCTCCGCCGTGGTGAAAGCCATGGACGACGAAGCCGCGTTGGCCGCACTGGCCTCTGACGGGAAGCTGATCAAGCGGCCCTTCCTGATCAGCGCCACCGGCAACGTGCTCACGGGCTTTGATCCCCAGCAGTGGCAGACGCTGCTTCGACCGGAGGCACCGGCGGCACCGTGAGCTGATCGAGCTCGCGGATCAGGGCATCGATGCCGCTGCGGTTGATCTGGCCCAGATAGGTGAGCTTGAGTTCCTCAAGCAGCGAGCACAACAGGTGCTGACTGCGCGTCACGGCGGGGCCCGATTCGAGGCTGCCGGCCAGCTCTTCCCAGAAACGGTCGAGGGAGCGCTGCATCAGGTCGATCTGGCGGTCGTCCGGGTACTCCAGCCGCCGGCCGGCATTGCGGGACAGCTCCAGGAGGCTGTCCACCATGCCGGCGGACAGCTGGCGGGCGAGCTCCTGCTCCACCTGCAGCAGCGGCTGAAGCTGGCGCAGCGCCTGAGGCACCACGGTCTGCTGCAGGCTCTGCTGAAGGATGTGGCTCAGCAGGGCTCGCAGTTCCGGCGCCAGCCGCGGCATCACGTCGTTGAGCAGCAGGGGGCCCCAGATGCGCAACAGCTCCACTAGCTCACGCTCCTCGTTGATCGTCACGGTCTGGTGGCTGCGCAGGGCCCGGATGCGCCGGGGCCAGTGGGGGGAACGGATCAGGCCCTGAGCCCCATCCACCAGCTGCAGGGCCAGCACCTCGAACAGCTCCACGGCCAGCAGCGACACCACTCCCCGGCTCACCACCGCGCGCAGCGGCTCGAAGTTGACGAGGCCGCTCACCTGCAGCCGCTCCACCACGGGAACCAGGCGCAGCCAGCGCCAGAAGGGGAGCAGCAGTGGCAGGTCGGTCCAGCGGCGCAGCAGCGCTCCCCCCCAGCTCAGCCCGGGGATGCGCCGCCGCAGCCGGGCGGCGCGCAAGAGAATGTCGAGCAGAAAGACGCTCTGGAACGCCAGCAGATCCAGTCGCCAGAAGTGGTCGGTCGGGCGGCCGTTCTCATCGATTGATCGCCAGTAGTTGGTGGACACCAGCGGCAGCACCTGCTGCTGCCAGAAGCGGCGCTCCGTTTCCCAGGGGTGCTGGCGCAGCCATGCATCGCTCAGCAGCCTCTCGGCAGAGCCTTTGGCGGAATCCAGGTCAGCCTGCTGGCGCAGGCGGTTCTTGATCTTCTCCAGCGTGCCCGCCCCCACCGAAGCCAGGAACGGGTTGTCGTCGATCATCTGCTGGGTGAGCTCCACCTGCCGACGACGCAGCTCCGGCGCGCTCTCACCCGCGGAAAGGGCACGATCGAGCTGCTCGAACGCGGCCAGGTAGGCCTGGGTTTCCCGGTGCGGTTCGATGCCCTTCACCGGGTCGTAGAGGGGGGTGATGTCGGGCAGCAACGGCAGCGGCAGGACCACCGGCAGCGAAGGCAGCGGATAGAGGTTCCGCTGCAGCCAGAAGGTGCGCAGCGGCACGTAGGTGAGGTCGAAGCAGACCCACAGCAGATTGAAGCTGGCCCAGATCGCCACGAAACGGTCCCAGCGGCGCGCCAACGCATTGCTGGCAAAAGGCCGGATCGCATGCCAGCGGGGGCGGACCATGAACACCGAGCGGTTCGGTCAGGGTAGGAACGCGAGGGAACATGGCTGGGCGCTTAAGGTTTCAAGTCGGCCACTTCGCGCCTCCGGCGCCCTCCCTCCGCTGCCCGAACTCTCTTGACCACTGAGGATCTGCCAAGGCCTCCAGAAGCGCCCACGAACCCCGAGCAGCCTTCCCCTCCGCCGAAGGGCCATCGCGGCGGTGAATCCGAGAGCGCCTGGGCCTTCTGGCGCAGCGTCCTGATCACCCTGCTGGTGGCGCTGGGCATCCGCCAGTTTCTGATGGAGGCCCGCTTCATCCCCTCTGGCTCGATGTTGCCGGGGCTGCAGATCAACGACCGGCTGCTGGTGGAAAAGCTGTCGCTGCGGAACCGCGAGCCACGCCGGGGCGAAATCCTGGTGTTCAACTCCCCGTTCCATTTCGATCCGGCTCTGCGAAAGGATCGCAACAGCGGTCCGCTGCGCTGCCTGCTGGTGAACATTCCGCTGGTGGGCTCACTGCCGGGCCTTCAGGAGCCGGCCTGCGATGCCTACATCAAGCGCGTGGTCGCCCTGCCGGGCGAGCGGGTGGCCGTGGATCCCCGCGGGCGGGTGAGCATCAACGGCAAGCTGCTCAATGAGCCGTACGTCAAGAATTACTGCCCCGTCGACAGTCAGGGAGCGGGGCCCTGCCGCACCATCAACACCGTGGTACCGGCCGGTTCGGTGCTGGTGCTGGGCGACAACCGCGCCAACAGCTGGGATGGACGCTTCTGGCCTGGCTCCCCCTTCCTGCCCCAGAAAGAGGTGATCGGCCGTGCCTTCTACCGGTTCTGGCCGCTGGATCGCCTGGGTGAGCTCGGCGAAAACGACAAGGCCAGTGGTGAATCAGCGGTTCCGCCGCTGCTCATACCTGAGGCCCCCGCCACAGCTCCGGCAGCACCCCCACCGCCAGCACCTGCCCAGTGACAGTTTCAGCTTCGAAGGGCTGATTTGCCGCACGCGACGCATAGGGATCGGCTGCCTCCAGGGTTGACGCGGCGGCGGGATCGAACAGCAACCAGCGGCGTGAACCGGGCTCCAGCCTGTCTTCGTCCAGCCCCAGCAACCTGGCGGGGCCCCAGCAGAGACGCTGCCAGAGCGCAGCAGGCGCCCAACCCTGCTGCACCACCAGCTCCTGCCACAGGGCAGGCAGCACATGGCGGTGACCAGCCAGCCCGGGGCGGCGCTGATCGAGCGGCAGTAGGCGTTCTTCGGCATCAAGCGGCAGGTGATGCACTGCCACCGCTGTGAGCACCCCGTCGGCAAGGGCCTGGATCAAGGCGTGGCGATCCTCCGGGCTGCCCAGCGAGGGTTCAAGGCGCCAGCCTTCTGCCACCGGATCAAGGCTGCCGCTGTCCGCCACCAGGTGCCACCAGCAGACGCTCGCCTGCAGCGGCAGCCCGGAGCTGCGCAACAGGGCCACCCCCGCAGCGGTGGAGAGATTCGCCAGCCGCAGCGGAGCATCGGGCAGGGCGCGGGCCAGCTGCAGCAGGCTCTGCAACGGCAGCGTTTCGCTGAACACGGGATCCGGCGGCCAACCAGCCCGGAGCGCCTCCACGCTCTCCCGCACGAAACCGCCGAGGGTGAGGTCAGGGTCGCGGGGTGAAAGCAACACGGGCAGAGGCCCCGCCTCCGCCAGCCGCAGCCCGCGCTCCAGCAACGCCAGGGGCGGCAGGGCGCCGTCTTCGGCCAGGCCGATGGCGCCGACCGCCGCCAGATCACCATGGGGCGCCAGCTCCTGGCCGCGTCCTCCGCGGCTGAACGCCCCCCAGAGCGGCAGGAGAAAGGGATCTGGGGCCTGCAACTGCAGCCGCTCCGGACGGTCCCGCCAACTGCCGGCCCGGGGAAGCAAGGCCACGGTGCCATAGCCCGCCGCCGCCGCGGAGGCCACCAGGCTGGCCAGGGTTTCCGCCCGACCGGCGAAGGGCTCCTCCAGGGTGCTGTGGGGATCCACCAAGGCCGGGGCCAGCAGCCAGTCGTGGGCGACCAGCGGCACGAGACCACGATGCTGGGCCTCGCTGGCGGCGGCCTGATCGAAACCGATCAGCACGCCATCATCAAGCAGCACATCGCGGTGGCGCAGGGGCTGATCCGGACCGGCCAGCACCTGCACCTGCGACAGGAAGCGGGCCGCCATCAGAGCGCACCGGCAGCCGTGCGGTCGATCACACCACCGAGGTGGCTGGTGAGGTTGAGGCTGGATACCACCGGCCAGGCGGAAACAGGGCCGCTGACCTGGCGGGCGGGGTAATCGATGACAGTGACGCCGCCGTTGCCCTGCTTGACCATCCAGATGTCGGCGGGGCTGAGCCCGAGCAAGGCGCAGAGCAGGGTTTTGTTGACGGCATCGTGGGCCACCACGAGCGCGGTCTCGTCGTCGGCAAGGCTGCGGGCGATCCGCTCCCAGGTGTCGAGCGAACGATCCCAGACCTGCTGAAGATTCTCCCCATCGGGCATCTGCACGGTGTGGGGCGCCCGCTTCCAGTCGGCCAGCAGCTGGGGCCAACCGGCCTCAATCTCCGCCTCCAGCCTGCCCTCCCACTGGCCGTGGCCGATCTCCACCAGGCCCTGCAGGCTGGTGAGTGGCACGCCGGGGTGGAGCGCCAGGATCGCTTCGGCGGTCTGGCGTGGCCGCGCCATGGCACTGCTGTAGGCCCGCTGGATCGGCAGCTCGGCCAGGAAACGGCCTGCGGCGGCGGCCTGCTCGCGACCATGGCCGTTGAGCGGAATGTCGATCTGCCCCTGGAAGCGCCCCTGGCGGTTCCAGTCGGTTTCGCCGTGGCGCACGAGCAGCAGGCGGGGCCCTTCCGCCTTCGGTGGCACCGGCACACCCAGATGGGCGGTGCCATTGAGCGATTCGATCTGCACCTCCACGGTGTGATCGGGGCGTCGGCGCAGATTCAGCACCGAGAGGGAGGCGTTATCCACGCGCAGCCGCTGAAAGTTGCTGGCGGGCAGACCGAGTGCCGCCAGCAGCAGACAGCGCAGGATGGCGTTGTGGGCCACCACGAGCACCGACACGGGCCCATCAGCCGAAGACGTTTCGGCCGCAGGGTCGGTCACCGGCAGATGGCGCTCCAGCAGGCGTTCGAGGAAATCGGTGGCCTGGTCCCTGAGTTCGGGTACCGGCCGGTAGGGCTGGCCGTGGCGGGTCAGTTCGAGGGTGTGGGGGGCCTGGCGCCAGAGCGCGTAGTCGGCAGGAAACCGGTCGCGGATCTCGCGGCTCAGCAGACCGCTCCAGGGGCCCAGATCCACCTCCAGCAGACCGCTGTCCGCCTCGGCGCGCTGTCCGCCGCCATGGGCTTCCAGCAGGGCGGCGGCCGTGGCGCTGGCGCGGCTGAGCGGCGAGGTGTAAGCGGCGGCGATGTCAAGCCCGCGCAGAGCCTCGCCGGTGGCGGTGGCCTGACGCACGCCTTCGCTCGTGAGGGTGGAAAGGTCGTCGCGCCCCTGCACCCGATGCTCGGTGTTGAAGCTGCTCAGCCCGTGACGGACCAGAAGAAGCCGGAGGGGCACAGGGATGGAGCCGCAAGCGAGGCCATCGTATGGGAGGGCTTCAGGGCACAATCGATGCAAAGACGGGACGTGTTGTGACAACGGCAGGCCCCAGACAACGCATCCCCCCCTGGAAAACGGCGCTGGCCTTCGTCAGCCTGGCCCTCAGCCTGCTGCTCTGGGTCAATGGCCTGGTGGCAAGCCTCACCCGCCCATCGGTAGGCAACGATCTCGGCCGGCGCCAGCTTGAGTTGGCCGCGCTGGCAGCGCCCCAACTGCCCCCCAGCTGGCGTGCCGCCGTGGTGGGCCAGGAGCCGGAAGCCTCACTGCTGGCTGAACTGCAGCGCCAGGCCCAGCTGCCGCCCCTGCCGGACAGCGCCGAAAACGATCAGGACCCCGAGTTTGCCCGCGTCCAGCAGCGCTCCACCCTGTTGACCCGGGCGCTGCTGCTGATCCGTGCGGGCACTCCCGAGGAAGCCCGCCCCCTGCTGGAGCGGCTCGATGACGGCACCGACCCTGGCCAGAGCGCCCTGATCCGGAGCCTGATGGCGGGCAGCCCAAGGACCGGCGTCGACCCGGTGGCCGCTGCTCTACCGCTGGAGAACCCGCTCCAGCGGCGCCTCACCTGCCAGGCACTGGGCGGGTCTGCGGACCGCTGCGCTCTGCCTGCAGAAGAGCGCCGGGCCAAGGCCCAGCTGCTAGCGGCGAACGCGCTGCCGGCCCTGGCCCTGCTGGCCGGCCTGGCCCTGCTGGTGCGAGCGGCCTGGGTGCGCGTGAGAACCAAACCGAGCCCGCTGCCGCCGCTGGTGGGACCGGAGCTGGGGGCGGTGGATCTGATCCTGCTGATTTCGGGCGGCTTCGTGCTGCTGGGCGAAGTGCTCACGCCGGTGCTGGTGAGCCCGGTGCTGAAGCAGTTGCTCGACGGGCTGCAGGTGGAACCCTCTCTGGCGAAAGGCCTCACCGTGGTGGCGCTCTACCTCGGCCTCATCGCCGCTCCGCTGGCGATTCTGCTGCTGATGCTGCCCAAGGCCGGCCCCGAGGGGGGGTGGCTGCAGTTCCGCTGGCGGCCGCTGGCGCCCACTTTGGGTAGGTCGTTTCAGTATTTTCTGATGGTGCTGCCGCTGGTGAGCTTCGCCGGCTGGCTGCAGCAGCAGATCTGGCCGGATCCCGGTGGCAGCAATCCGCTGCTGGAGATGGTGCTGAACAACCGCAGCAGCCTCGGCCTGCTGTGTTTCGCCTTCACCGCCGTTGTGCTGGCTCCTCTGTTCGAGGAAGTGATCTTTCGTGGTGTGCTGCTGCCGGTGGTGGCCCGCGACCTTGGACCCAGCTGGGGAGTGGTGATCAGTGCCACCATCTTCGCGGTGGCGCACCTGAGTCTTGGGGAGCTTCCCGCCCTGTTCGTGCTGGGCCTGGCCCTGGGCTGGCTGCGGCTCAACAGCGGCCGGTTGAGTGCAAGTGTGTGGCTGCATTCCCTCTGGAACGGCTTCACCTTCACCAACCTGCTTCTGCTGGGAAGCTGACGTCGCCTTGCTGAGCCTGCGCACGCATGGTTCACTGGCGGATCGAGGCACATTCCCGTGGTCGCTGTCCCTTCAGCCGCACCTGCTGCAGCGCCCTCCCTTCACCGGCGCTCCTTCGCCGTCATCCACGGTTCTCTGTCGTCGCGCAAGGTTGCGCGACAAGCTCCAGTTCTCGCCGTGCTTCACAAGGCTGCTGATGGTCTCCTGATCGCCCTTGGCGGCTCGATGATCGGTCTGGCAGCCCTCACGGTCCACTGGCAGAGCCAATGGACCAGGAGCTACCAGGAATTGGAGTCGTCCCAGGTGCTTGAGCACCGCCTGCAGGAATCGGTGGCCCAGTTGGAGCGCCATCACCTGACCGCGGCTCGGCGGCCCGGTCAGTTGATCCCGACGAGCATCCGCCAACTCGTTTATCTGCCCTCGCCATCGGATCACCACAAGGCCGCTGCGCAACTCCCCCTGCTCGGCCAGGTGAACGCCACCATGCTCGACGTCAGCCAGCGCACCGTTCGTCCCGGTTACTGAGGTGGTGCGATCAAGGGGATGGACCGGTTCCGCGCCGTCTGCGCCCATCCGGCGAAACGACCCCCCTGCGCGCGGTGGCCGCAACCGTCGGGTGGTTGCGTTGCAGTCGGTACCGGCCGGACGGCTAGTGGCCGTCTTCCTGCTGCTGGCCGCCGGCCTGGTCGGTCTGTCGATCCGCCTGGCCTGGCTGCAGGTCAAGGAAGGTGACCGGCTGCAGTCGAGGGCGCGCGCCGTTCAGACCCAGCAGGTGGAGCCGATCGGCCGCCGCAGGCCGATCGTGGATCGCCAGGGGCGACTGGTGGCTCTCGATGAAGAGCGCTTCACCCTCTGGGCCCATCCCCGCTTTTTCAACTTTCCGGGCGATGACCCGCAATTGGTCCGCACGCCCACCGATGTGGCCCACAGGCTGGCATCGGTGCTGGCCATGCCGGAAACCGCCCTCGTTCAGAGCATGGGGCCACGCCGCTCAGGGGTGAAACTCGCCACCGAGCTGGATCCGGAAACTGCGCGCCGCGTGCGGGAGCTGGGCATCAGCGGCTTGGATCTTGAGGCCTACCCCCAGCGCATCTATCCCCAGGGGCAGCTGTTCGCCAACGTGGTGGGGTTCCTCAATCTCGAACGGGTGGCCCAGGCGGGCCTTGAGCAGAGCCGCGACAAGGAACTCCGCCGCCACGAGGGCGTGCGCAAGATGCGCCGCGGCGCCGATGGCACCCCTCTGCCGGACGGCATCCAGGCCGGTGCCCTCTACAGCGACGACCTGAGGCTTCAGCTCACCCTCGACGCCAGGCTGCAGCAGGTGGCCCAGCAGGCGCTGGTGAAGCAGATGAAGCAATGGAAGGCGAAACGCGGCGCCGCCATGGTGATGGACGTGCGCAATGGCGAACTGCTGGCGCTGGCCTCCGCCCCCAGCTACGACCCCAACCGGTTCTGGAGCTTCTCGCCGTCCCTCTTCCGGGAGTGGTCGGTGCAGGATCTCTACGAACCGGGCTCCACCTTCAAGCCGATCAACCTGGCGATTGCTTTGCAGGAAAAAGCGATCAAGGCCGATGGAAAAGTGAGCGACAGCGGCCAGCTCACAATCGGCGGCTGGCCGATCTTCAACCACGACCGCAAGGGCAACGGCCTGATCGATTTCCCCACCGTGCTGCAGGTGTCGAGCAACGTGGGCATGGTGCTGGCCATGCGGCAGGTGAAGCCGGCGCAGTTCTGGGAATGGCTGCGCAGGATCGGCATCGACACGACACCGGACACCGACCTGCCGGGAGCCGTCGCCGGCCAGCTCAAGAGCCGGGAGATCTTCACCACCCAACCGATCGAGCCGGCCACCGCGGCCTTTGGCCAGGGCTTCTCGCTCACCCCGCTCAAGCTGCTGCAGCTCCACGCCATGCTCGCCAACGGCGGCCGGCTGGTGAGCCCGCACATCACCCGCGGCCTGCGCTCGGGCGAAGGTCTGGCGGACGCCGCACCACCGGCCCAGGGCCTGCCGGTGCTGGATCCGGCCGTCACCAAGCAGGTGCTGGCCTGGATGGAATCGGTGGTGAAGAGCAGCAGTAGTCCTGGCGTCAAGATGGAGGGGTACCGGATCGGCGGCAAGACCGGCACGGCCCAGAAGGCCCTCAACGGCGTGTACATCGCCGGCGCCCGCATCTGTAGCTTCGTGGCCACGCTGCCGATCGAGGACCCCCGCTACGTGGTGCTGGTGGTGGTGGACGAACCCCAGGGGTCCAATGCCTACGGCTCCACCGTGGCGGTGCCGGTGGCCCGGCAGATCATCGAAGCCCTGCTGGTGCTCGAAAAGGTGGCCCCCAGCGAACCGGCGCGCCATCCCGCTGCGGCTGCAGGCGCTCAAGCTGGAGCTGCTGGCAGGGCCACCCCGGCTCAGGGGGCCGCAACGGTGCGGGGTTGAGCACGGTCAGGAGTGGGCCGCAAAGCTGCTCGGTAGCTTGAGACTCCACGCTTGTGTGTGCAGCCATGGCCAACCTGCTCGATCAACTCGCCGCCATGACCGTGGTGGTGGCGGACACGGGAGAGTTGGAAGCCATCAAGCAGTTCACCCCTCGGGACGCGACCACCAACCCGTCGCTGATCCTGGCGGCGGCCCAGATTCCCCTGTATCAGGGCCTGATCGACGAATCCCTGCAGGCCTCCCGCCAGGTGATCGGCCCCGATGCACCGGCAGAGGCCGTGGTGCTCGAAGCGCTTGATGAAATCTGTGTCACCTTCGGCAAGGAGATCCTGCGCATCGTGCCTGGGCGGGTGTCCACGGAGGTGGATGCGCGGCTCAGCTTCGACACCGCCGCCTCAGTGGCCAAGGCCCGCAAGCTGATCGGCCTCTATGAGGAGGCCGGCATCGGCCGCGAGCGGGTGCTGATCAAGATCGCCTCCACCTGGGAGGGCATCAAGGCCGCAGAGGAGCTGGAGAAAGAAGGCATCCACTGCAACCTCACCCTGCTGTTCAGTTTCACCCAGGCGGTGGCCTGCGCTGAAGCCGGCGTCACCTTGATCTCGCCCTTCGTGGGCCGCATCCTCGACTGGTACAAGCAGGACACCGGCCGTGATCACTACCCGGGCCCGGAAGATCCCGGTGTGATCTCCGTCACCAGCATCTTCAACTACTACAAAACGCACGGCTACACCACGGAAGTGATGGGAGCCAGCTTCCGCAACATCGAGGAGATCATTGAACTTGCCGGCTGCGACCTGCTCACGATCTCGCCCAAGCTGCTCGACCAGTTGCGGCAACGGGAGGGGGTTCTGATCCGGAAGCTCGACGCGGAGGCGCCGGCGGCCTCCGAAGCCAAGCTGCAGCTTGATCGCGCCGGATTCGAGGCGCGCATGGCCAACGACCGCATGGCCAGCGAGAAGCTGGAGGAAGGCATCAGCGGCTTCTGCAAGGCGATCGAAACGCTCGAAGCCCAGCTGGCCCACCGGCTGGCTGAACTGGAGGGTGAAGCCGCCTTCGCCCATGCCGCCCAGGAGATCTTCCTGCTCAACGACATGGATGGCGACGGCTGCATCACCCGCGAGGAATGGCTCGGCAGCGACGCGGTGTTCGACGCGCTCGACACCGACCATGATGGCCGCCTGGTCCCGGAGGACGTCCGTGGCGGCCTCGGCGCACCGCTGGCGCTCTCTCTCTCAGCAACGGCCGCCGGCTGAGGGCGTCCTCGGCTGAAGCAGCCTTGAGCTGAGGAAGTGCTGGGCTGAAGGAGCCCTTAACCTCCGAGGCTCACACTGGGATCAGTTGCCCCGCGGCCATGACCGTTCACGCCCTCGACACGATGCGTGCCCTCGCCTCCCAGGGAGAAGTGCGCGACTTTGCCGCCGGCGAGCGCATCTTCAGCGCCGGTGAATCCGGCGACTGCATGTTCGGCCTGCTGGAAGGCGTGGTTCAGCTCAGCTGGAACGGCGATGCTGCCCATGAGGAGATCCAGGCGGGCGATGTGTTCGGAGCAGGCGCCCTGGTCACCGGCGATCACCGCCGCTATGGCAATGCCACGGCCTTGAACGACTGCCGCCTCCTGGTGATGAACCGCGAGAAGTTCCTGTTCGCCGTGCAGGAATCGCCCATGTTCGCGATCGAGCTGCTCGGCTCGATCGACGAACGGCTGCGCCACATCAAGGATTCCCTGCGCCGCTGAGCAGCAGCCGGCGGATCACCCGCTGGGCGATGTCGCCGTAGCCCATGTCGCCCGAGAGGATCTGGGCGATGCGCTGCGGCGCCGTGGGGCGCTTGATACCCAGCTGATAGCCCACCCGCGGCACCCGATAGAACACCTGGGCGATGCGGCGCCCCCAGGCCATTGAGCTGCCCCACTCCTTGCGCATGGTGTCGCTGTAGGCGGCCAGGGCTGCGCTGTCGCCCGACAGCCAGCCATCCATTCCTGCCGCAGCGCGGGTGGCACTCAACAGGGCTGGCCGCAATCCTTCCGCCAGAAAGGGGTCGCAAAGGGAGGCGGCATCACCCACCACCGCCAGGCCATCGCCATGCAGGCGGTGGTGGCCATCCCACACCCGCAGCGGCCACTGGCGCCGCACGCCGCTGGTGGCCTCGAAGCCAAGGCTGGGCAGCAGCCGGGCCAGGGCAGCCTCACCATCGACAAGATCCCGGCCCAGGAAGGTGCCCACCCCCACGCTCACGCCCCCCTCGCGGGGAAACGCCCAGCAGAAGCCGTGGCGCACCAGGCCGAATTCAAAGCGGGCCGTGTCCGGCTCCAGCGCGGCGCCCTCCAGCTCCACCGACAGGGCCGCGGCGTAACGGGGGCGCGGTGACCCAAGCCCCAGAGGAGCGGCGAGGCGCGAACAGGCGCCATCGGCGATCACCACGGCCCTGGCCTGCAGGGCGCCGCCCCGCTCCAGCTGCACCTGCCAGTGCTCCCCCTGCCGCACGATGGCGCTGACGGCAGTGCCGGCCATCAGGTCGGCACCCGCCGCCACGGCCTGCCGGGCCAGGAAGGCGTCGAGCACGGAGCGGCGCACGATCCAGAACGGCGATGCCCCCGGCAGCTCCGCCAGCACAGGATCCTCCAGGCACCAGGTGAACCGCACCTGTGTGATCACCCGATCCACGGCCGGCGCGAGATCGAAGGGGAACCAGCGCTGCACCGAGGCTGCCATGCCGCCACCGCAGGGCTTGGCGCGCGGCATCTCCGCCGCCTCCAGCAGCTTCACGCGCCAGCCCTTAGCCGCCAGCTGGAAAGCGGTCGCCGCTCCGGCAGCTCCACTGCCGACGACGATCACATCGGCATCCAGCGGACTCAAACCCGAAGGATGTCGGCTTCCTTCTCCGCCAGGTGCTTCTCAAGCTCGGCAATGAAGCGGTCGGTGAGCTTCTGCACGTTGTCCTGCTGATCGCGGCTCTGATCCTCGGAAAGCTCGCCGTCCTTCTCCTGCTTCTTGAGCTTCTCGATGGCGTCACGGCGCAGATTGCGCAGGGCCACCTTGCCTTCCTCGGCGTAGCGGGAGGCCAGCTTGCAGAAATCCTTGCGGCGCTCTTCGGTGAGCGGCGGGATATTGATGCGGATCACCTTGCCGTCATTGTTGGGGGTGAGGCCCAGATCACTCATGGAGATCGCCTTCTCGATCAAGCCCATCGAACCGGAATCGAAGGGCTGGATCTGGATCGTCTGAGAGTCGGGCGTGGAGATGGTGGCGAGGGAACGCAGGGGGGTATCTGCGCCGTAGTACTCCACGCTGAGCTTGTCGAGCAGGGAGGGGTTGGCCCGGCCGGTGCGAATCGTATTGAAAGTGCGCTGGGTGGCTTCCACCGACTTGCGCATGCTGGCTTCGAGTTCCATGAAGGAGTGGGGTGAGGGGAAGGGCTCAGCGGGCCGGAGTGATGCGGGTGCCGATCGGCTCACCCGCCACGGCGCGACCGATGTTGCCGGCACCGAAGAGATCGAACACCACGATCGGGATGGCGTTGTCCTTGCACAGGGCGATGGCGGTGCTGTCCATGACGGCCAGTTCGCCGCTCAGCACATCCTGGAAGGTGAGGCTCTCGTACCGAACGGCATCCGGGTAGCGGGCGGGATCCTTGTCGTAGACCCCATCCACCTTGGTGGCCTTGAACACCACGTCCGCGTTGATCTCGGCCGCCCGCAGAGCGGCGGTGGTGTCGGTGGTGAAGAAGGGGTTGCCGCAGCCGGCGCCGAACACCACCACCCGCCCTTTCTCCAGGTGGCGGATCGCCCGGCGCCGGATATAGGGCTCGGCCACTTCCTGCATGCCGATCGCCGTCTGCACGCGAGTGGGAACACCGGCGCGCTCAAGGGCGTCCTGAAGGGTGATGGCGTTCATCACCGTGGCCAGCATGCCCACGTAATCGGCGGTGGCACGGTCCATGCCTGCCGAGGAACCCTTGAGGCCCCGGAAGATGTTGCCGCCACCCACCACGATCGCCAGTTCGGTGCCGGAAGCCACCACAGCCGCCACATCCGTGGCGATCGACTGGACAATGGCCGGATCTATGCCATAGCCCAGCTCCCCCATCAGCGCTTCCCCGCTGAGTTTGAGCAGGACGCGCTTGAATGCCATCGTTATGAGCGCTCAGCCGCTGCGGACGGCCGAACAGTAGCAAGCATGGCGGTCGCTAGAACTCGATGCCGGCCTGCGCTTTCACACCCTGCTCACGGAAGGGGTGGCGCACCAGGCGCATTTCCGTCACCAGATCCGCCCGTTCGAGCAGCGCCGGCGGCGCCCCACGCCCGGTGAGCGCCACATGGGTGAGCGGTGGCCTTCGGCTCAGCCCATCGAGTACCTGCTCAACAGCGAGATAGCCCAACTTGATGGCTACGTTCACCTCATCAAGAACCACGAGCTTGCGGCCGGCGTCTTCGAGGTAGGTGAGCGATGTCTGCCAGGCCTGCTGCACCAGCGCGCGGTCACGCTCCCGGTCCTGGGTCTCCCAGGTGAATCCCTCTCCCACGGCGCGCCAGTGCAGCGCCTCACCGAACAGCTCCAAGGCGCGGGCTTCACCCGGCTGCCAGCCCCCCTTGATGAACTGCACCACAGCCACCTGCTCGCCGTGCCCCAGGGTGCGCAGCACCAATCCCAGCGCTGCGGTGGTCTTGCCCTTGCCGTCGCCGGTGAACACCAGCACCAGACCCTTCTCCAGGTTGCGCTCCCCCACCCGCTGGCGCTGCACCTCCTGACGCCGCTGCATGCGGCGGCGGTAGGCCTCCCCATCGGCCTCCGGCGCCAGAGCCCCTCCGGGACCCAGGCGGGCCGCCTCCTGATCCAGCGCGCTGGCATCGGGAACTGGGGCGGTGACAGCCAGGTCGGTGGCAGCAAGGGACGTAGGAGGCGGGGTAGTGGCAGCGGAGCTGGCCGTCGAATCGGTGCTGGAGCGGGTCATTGGGTCAGGCCAGGGGGCAGAGGCCAGGGGGTTGCAGCGGCGTAGCAGCGGCACCCCCTGCCGTGAGCAGGGCAGGGCCGCATCCTGCCCGACTCAGCCGGCACGGCGGCGGGAGAGGGCGGCGTCCACGGCCTGCTGCTGATCGCGGCGCGTGATCCAGTGGTGATAAGTGCGCGTATGGATTGACACCGAGTGCCCCATCATCCGTGCCGCCACCGTGTCGGGCAGGCCGATGTGGATCGTGCGCACGGCCCAGGCATGGCGCAGGTCGTAGGGGGTGATCGGCAACTCGTAACGGCGGAACTGCTCCGCCACCCGCCGCCCCACCTGCTGCAAGGTGGTGGTGCGCAGATCGGTGCAGACCGGTGGCAGGGCCCCCGTCTCCAGAGCGAGGCGTGGCAGCTCGAAGCGCTCCACCCAGTCGGGCTGGAACGGCCACACCTGGTGCTCACCGGTTTTGCTGGTGGGAAGCACCCGGATCACCCGATCACCGCCGGGCAGCAGGGCGCTCAGATCGGAGAAGAACACCTCGTGGTTGCGTAGGCCGTAGGTGGCCATCAGGCCATAGGCGAGCCGCCAGCCGGGATTGGGGATCCGCTCCACCAGCTGCTCCACCAGAGCATCACTCGGCAGCTGGCGGAACTGGGCCCGGTGCAGGCCGTAGCCGCCGGCCCTTGCGCTCCAGTCGGCGGGCAGGTCGATCGCCACCACCTCGGCCAGGGCCGCCAGGGCAGTGCCGCACTGCTGGCGGCTGCGGCTGGCGGCGGGGTAGCTCTCCAGCACCTGCAGCAGCAGCTCCCCGTCGAGCCGGGCCCCGGCGGCGCGGGCGGCCAGGCGCCGCACATAGGGCAGATAGGCCGCCGTCCAGGTGGTGCGGGTGCCGGCCGGGTTGCGGCGACGGCGAGGGTCCTCGAAGAACTGGCGCTCGAAACGCTCCAGCGCGGCATCGAGCGCGGTGGCCGCCGCACGGGTGACACCGATGCCGCCGGCAGAGGGGTTGGTGGCGGGCCGCCCCGCCGCCGGCGCAGTGGGCCAGGTGAAGCGCTGCTGCTGGAGCTCCTGCTGCACGCGGCGCAGTTCACGGCGGGCCTGACGCAGTCCCTCCGCATCGGCGGGCAGCCCCAGGCTGAGCCGTTGCACACGGAAACGCCCGCTGCCGCGCCGGCAGGGCAGCGGGCCGCGCAGGCCGAGGCGCTGGCCGCGTCGCTCCAGACGCAGGGCGACACCGGCGGCGGCCAGCTGGGCGTTGCCGAACTGGAGTTCAGCGTCGAGCCCCGCCAGGCCCGGTGCGCCGGCCGCTGCAGCGCTCACCGCTTGTTCGCTCACCCCCGTTGCCGTTGCTCAGGCAGGTGCCGACGGTATCGGCACGGCCGTGGCCACGCCAGCCGGCGGTGAGCAGCCTCGGAGGGGCAGCGTTACGCTCGGCTGACTTGACGGAATGATCTGGCATGGCCAGGGTCGGCGTATTGCTGCTGAACCTCGGCGGTCCCGAGCGGATCGAGGATGTCGGGCCTTTTCTCTACAACCTGTTTTCCGACCCGGAGATCATCCGGCTGCCGATTCCGGCCCTGCAGAAGCCGCTGGCCTGGGTGATCAGCACCCTGCGCAGCAGTAAGTCGCAGGAGGCCTACCGCTCGATCGGCGGCGGCTCCCCCTTGCGCCGCATCACCGACCAGCAGGCACGGGAGCTGCAGAGCGAGTTGCGCCAGCGCCAGGTGCAGGCCACCACCTACGTGGCCATGCGCTACTGGCACCCGTTCACCGAATCCGCTGTCGCCGACATCAAGGCCGATGCGGTGGATGAGGTGGTGGTATTGCCGCTTTACCCCCACTTCTCGATCAGCACCAGCGGTTCAAGCTTCCGCGAGCTGCAGCGGCTGCGCCAGGCCGATCCCGCCTTCAGCCGCCTGCCGATCCGATGCATCCGCAGCTGGTACGACCATCCCGGTTATGTGCAGGCGATGGCCGAGTTGATCGCCCGGGAGGTGCAGGAGTGCAACGACCCCACCACCGCTCGCATCTTCTTCAGCGCCCACGGCGTGCCCAAGAGCTATGTGGAGGAGGCCGGCGACCCCTACCAGCAGCACATCGAGGCCTGCACCGACCTGATCATGGCCGAACTGGCCCGGCAGCTCGGCCACAGCAACCCCTTCACCCTCGCCTATCAGAGCCGGGTGGGGCCGGTGGAGTGGCTGCAGCCCTACACCGATCAAGCGCTGGTGGAGCTGGGTGAACAGGGGGTCAAAGAGCTGGTGGTCGTGCCGATCAGCTTCGTGAGCGAACACATCGAGACGCTCGAGGAAATCGACATCGAATACCGGGAGATCGCCACCGAAGCCGGCATCACCACCTTCCGGCGCGTGCCGGCGCTCGACACCTACCCCACCTTCATCCGTGGACTGGCCGACCTGGTGCAGCTGGCCCTGGCCGGGCCGGAGGTGAACCTCGACCAGGCGGCCAGCCTGCCCACCACGGTGAAGCTCTACCCCCAGGAGAAGTGGGTGTGGGGCTGGAACAACAGCTCGGAGGTGTGGAACGGGCGGCTGGCCATGCTGGGCTTCTCCGCCTTCCTGCTGGAATTGCTGAGCGGCAAGGGCCCTCTGCATGCCATCGGGCTGCTCTAATCGCCGGCTGGCGGCCCTTGGCCTGGCCCTGCTGATCGGCCCGGCCACGATTCCGCCGGTTCAGGCGGCGAATGAACGCTGGCGCCTGGGCGTGTTTCCGGTGGTGAACTTCGCTGGGTACACCAGCCACTTCGGCTTTCGGATCGGGCCCGGCGGTGGCCGCGAGCAGCATTCCGGCCTCGACATCGCCGCTCCGCTGGGCTCACCGATCCGCAGCTGGTGGGGAGGCGTGGTGAGTGATGTGATCAACGATGGCCGCTGCGGCATCGGCCTGGTGATCCGCTCCGGCGACTACGACCACATCTATTGCCATCTCGGCGGGCAGGTGGGCGGCGGTCGCTATCAGAGCGGGCGGGTGCTGCTGGCCGCCGGGCAACGGGTCGCGCGCGGCCAGCTGATCGGCCACATCGGCATGACCGGACGCACAACCGGGCCCCATCTTCACTGGGGAATCCGTTACCGGGGCCAATGGCTCGATCCGGCGCGGATCCTGCAGGCGATGGTGCGCAGCCGTCGCAGTGTCGGCGGCGGAACCCCTGGCCGCTGATTGGAATCGAAACAGTTCACCTCACGGCCGTTGAGCACCTCTTAATGTGAGGCCATCGTGATGTCTGCAGCGACAACCGTGACCCTGACGACCGTCCCCACAGCGGTTGTGTCCGCTTCCCCCCTGCGGCCGATGCCGGCCGTGCCGGGGAGGGTCACCGGCGCTCACGCCCTGATGGATGCCCTGCATCGCCATGGTGTGGAGCACATCTTCGGCTACCCGGGCGGGGCGATCCTGCCCATCTACGACGCCCTTCACCAGGCCGAAAGCCACGGCTGGCTGAAGCACATCCTGGTGCGTCACGAGCAGGGCGGCACCCACGCCGCTGACGCCTACGCCCGTGCCACCGGCCGGGTGGGCGTGTGCTTCGGCACCTCCGGGCCGGGCGCCACCAATCTGGTCACCGGCATCGCCACCGCCCAGATGGATTCAGTGCCGATGGTGGTGATCACCGGGCAGGTGGGCCGGGCTTCGATCGGCACCGATGCTTTCCAGGAAACCGACATCTTCGGCATCACCCTGCCGATCGTGAAGCACTCCTGGGTGGTGCGTGATCCCGCCGATATCGGCCGCATCGTGGCGGAAGCCTTCCTGATCGCGGCCACCGGGCGGCCGGGCCCGGTGCTGATCGATGTGCCCAAGGATGTGGGCCTCGAGGAATTCGATTACATGCCGGTGGAGCCGGGCAGCTCGGTTCCGGCCGGCTACGCCCTGCCGGTGGCCCCCGACCCTGCGCGCATTCAGCAGGCGCTGGAGCTGATCCGCAAGGCACGCCGTCCGCTGCTGTATGTGGGTGGCGGTGCCGTCAGCGCAGGCGCGCACGGGGCCCTGCGCCGGTTGGCCGAGCGCTTCTCCCTGCCTGTCACCACCACATTGATGGGCAAGGGCGCCTTCGATGAGCGCAATCCACTGGCGGTGGGCATGCTCGGCATGCACGGCACCGCCTATGCCAATTTCGCCGTCACCGAGTGCGATCTGCTGATCGCCGCCGGCGCCCGTTTCGACGACCGGGTCACCGGCCGGCTGGACAGCTTTGCTCCTCGGGCCCAGGTCATCCACATCGACATCGATGCAGCCGAAGTGGGCAAGAACCGGGTGCCGGAGGTGCCGATCGTGGCGGATGTGGGCCTGGCACTTGATGCCCTGCTGGCAGCCTCCAGCGACGAGCCGCCCACCAACCGCACCGAGGCCTGGCTGGAGCGCATCCGAAGCTGGAAGCTCCACTATCCGCTCGTGATCCCTGAACCGGTGGGGGAGATCGCCCCGCAGGAAGTGATGCTGGCCCTGCAGCAGCTCGCTCCCGAGGCGTTCGTCACCACCGATGTGGGCCAGCATCAGATGTGGGCAGCCCAGTTCATGAACACCCCTCCGCGCCACTGGATCAGCAGCAGCGGACTCGGCACCATGGGCTACGGACTGCCAGCCGCCATGGGCGTGCAGGTGGCCTTCCCCGGGGATCAGGTGGTGTGCGTCGCCGGCGACGCCAGCATCCTGATGAACATCCAGGAACTCGGCACCCTCTCCCAGTACGGGCTCCCGGTGAAGGTCGTGATCGTCAACAACGGCTGGCAGGGCATGGTGCGCCAGTGGCAGGAAAGTTTCTACGGCGAGCGCTACTCCGCCTCCGAGATGACCGGCGGCATGCCGAACTTCTCCGCCCTGGCTGAAGCCTTCGGGGTGCGCGGCGTCGACATCACCGACCGCAACCGTCTGTATCAGGATCTGCAGGAGGCCCTGGCCCATCCAGGCCCGGCCGTGGTGAACGTGCAGGTGCGGCGCAACGAGAACTGCTACCCGATGGTTCCCCCCGGTGCCAGCAACGCCCAGATGGTGGGCCTGCCCAGCCATCCGGAGCTGGCGATCGACACCACCCGCGACTGCGGCTCCTGCGGTGCCACCACAGAGAGCGCCCATCTGTTCTGCCCCAGCTGCGGGGCAAAGCTCTGACCTCCCCTGCCGTCCTGACAGGAGGCCATAGCGCCCTAGCCCCCCTGAGCATCGCCAGCGCACTCGGGCCCTGTCTCCCCATCCGGTCGCAGAAGAAGCTGAGACAGAGACCTCACCGGCACTCCAGCCTTCTGCACGATCCCCTGCAGTGTCTGCTGTGGATTGTTTTTCCTTGCTTGCTGGCCGCGCTGCTCATGGTCACCCTCAGCCCTGCTGCCGCTGAGGCGGCCGAAGTGCTCCAGGTGCGTGGCGCCACGTTGTTGCAGGTGGGCGACCAGAACCGCAGCTACCCGGTGCGGTTGGGATGCGTGCAGGTGGACCCTGCCGATGGTGCGGCCGCCACCTCCTGGCTGCGGGAAGCACTGCCGCGGCGCACGCGCGTGAATCTGCGCCCGCTGGGCACCGCCGATGGCACCCTGCTGGCGCGGGTCACCGTGCTCTCCAGCGGCATCGACCTGGGCACAGGGCTGCAACAGGCCGGTCTGGCCACCCCGCTCGACGCGACAGCCGCGCCACAGGGCTGCCCGGCGGCAGCCGCCTCGGCGGTGTCATGAGCATCAACCGCACCGCCAAAGGGATCGTGCTGGTGCCTAGCCTGCTGCTGGGCGGCGCCTTTCTCGCCGCAGGCACCTGGATGGAGGGGGCAGCCGCCGCCAACCGCCCCCTGGCCTTCACCCTGGGTGGAGTGCTTGTGGCTGCGGGGCTGTTCACCCAGCTGCTTCCGGAAAGCCAGAAGGAAGGCTCAAGCCTCGACGAACCAGAGGGAACAACACCACCAGCGCGGCCCGGCCGCAGCCTGGGCAAGCTTGGCGGCACCGCAACCAAGGATGGCGGTGGAGCACAACCCTCCTAGTGTTCACCGGCTGAATGGAAACCCGCATGTCCCCGGGGAAGTCCGCGTCCGGCTCCGGTGCTGAACCACCTCCTCGCCGCCACCTCTTCTGGATGGGTGCCGGTGTGGTGGCCGCCCTGCTCGGGCTGCAGGGCCTCGCTGCCAGCGCACCGATCCGCAGCGATGTGCTGATGCTGCTCACGCCTGAAGGGCTGCTGGCAGGGGTGGGTGACGGCCTGCGCCGCGGCTACGCGCTGGCCATGGAAGAGGCACGCGTCTGCGGGGTGAAGCCGCCCACGCTCCAACTCGGCTGGCTGCCGCCGGAGCAGGACCCCCGCGCGGCGCTCATGGTGCGGCCGCTGCCCGGCTTGCTGATCGCGCCGCCGGCGGTGTCCCTCGTGTCGTATGGGTTGCTGGCGCAGGAGCTGGGCCTCACCGTGCTGCTGCCGCTGCAGCGGGGCAGCTCCCTCAACGGCCTGCCCAGCCTTGCCGGCGCCGACCGGCTCTGGCCGGTGCTGCCGGCGCGCAGCCTGGAGGCCGATCGCCTCGCCAAAGGGCTGATCGAGGAGAAACGCTCACGCGTGATGGTGATCCACGACGGCAGCAGTGAGCAGATCGCCCTGGCCAATCGCTTCGTGGCCTCGCTCAGCGGCGACGGCGGCCGGGTGGTGGGCTATCAGGAGGGAAGCCAGGAGATCGCCGATCCCGATGCCCGCACCATCACCCGCCTGGTGGACGACGTGGACTACTACCGGCCCGAGGCCCTGGTGGTGATGACAGCACCGACCAGCCCGCTGGCCAAGGCGGTGCGAGAAGCGCGCTGGCCTGCCGATCTCACCCTGGTGTGGCCGTTTCCGGCCACGGAACCGCTGGCCAACGCCCAGCTGGGCGTGGATCCGCTCAGCCGCGGGCCCGGCTGGAACCGCTTCGCCGCCAACTTTCAGCGCCGTTACAACTATGTGCCCAGCCTGGTGGAAGCCACCGGGTACGACACCGGCCAGCTGGCGGCCGTGACCGCCCGCCGCCCAGGTGACGCCGCGCCGTGGGACATGGCCTGGCTCGACCCCAAGGCACAACCCCGGGCCCTCTGCGCTGCGATCGAAAGCCGGCGGCAGGGCGGGCGCACGGCGCTCAAGGGCGCCGCCAGCCAACTGGATCTGGGCGCGGGCAGCGCTCCAAGTGCCGAACTGCGACTGACTCCCCTGCCTGCAGCTGGGAACGCCCCCCCTTCCTAGTCTCAAAGGATGAGCGGAGATCGTGATGGGTCAGGCACCTGCGATGGCCAGCCCCGATCTCCTGGTGGTGCCGCTCGCGTCCGTCGGCCTTGACGCCATCGCCCAGGTGGGAGGCAAGAACGCCTCCCTGGGAGAGATGATCCGCCAGCTGGGGCCCCGAGGGGTGGCGGTGCCCGGCGGCTTTGCCACCACGGCGGCGGCCTACCGCCTGCTGCTCGCCCACAACGGACTGGAGGCCCGGCTTGCCGACCTGTTCGATGGCCTCGATGCCAGCGATCTGGCGGCCCTGCAGGCGAGTGGCGCCGCCGCTCGGCAACTCGTGCTGAACGCCAGCCTGCCGCCGCCGCTGGAGGAAGCGATCCGTCAGCACTACAAGCAGCTGAATGAGGACAGTGTCGGTGATCGTGACAGCAGCGCCAGCGGCGCGCGCAGCACCGTCACGGGCGGCACTGGCGGTACTGACAGCTCGGTGCCGGTTCCAGTTTCGGTGGCCGTGCGCTCAAGTGCCACCGCTGAAGATCTGCCGGAAGCCAGCTTCGCCGGGCAGCAGGAGAGTTTTCTGAATGTGCAGGGCATCGACGCCCTGCTGGCGGCCTGCCGCCGTTGCTACGCCTCGCTGTTCACGGATCGGGCCATCTCCTACCGGCAGATCAACGGCTTCGCCCACGACGCGGTGGCTCTGTCGATCGGCGTGCAGACGATGGTGCGCTCCGATCTGGCGGCCTCAGGGGTGATGTTCACCATTGATACCGAGAGTGGCTTCCGTGAGGCGGTGCTGCTCACCGCCGCCTATGGCCTGGGTGAGAACGTGGTGCAGGGGGCAGTGAACCCCGATGAATACCTGATCTTCAAGCCGACCCTGCTGCAGGGGCACGCGCCGATCCTGAGCAGACGGCTCGGCAGCAAGAAGCTGCGCATGGTGTACGCCGAGACGGACACCTGCAACGTGCCGGTGCGGGCGGAAGAGCGTGAACGCTTCGCCATCGACGACGCTGATGTGCTCACCCTGGCCCGCTGGGCCTGCGTGATCGAGGCGCACTACAGCGCCCTGCACGGCGTTCCCACCGCGATGGACATCGAGTGGGCCAAGGATGGCCTCAGCGGCAGGTTGTTCATCCTGCAGGCCCGGCCGGAAACGGTGCAGTCGCGCCGTTCGAGCACCCTGCTGCGACGCTGGCAACTGGATCCCCATCAGGCCGAACTGATCGTGGAGGGGCGGGCGATCGGAGCCTCGGTGAGCAGCGGTGTGGCCCGGGTGCTGGCCAGCGCCGATGCCATCAACCGCTTCGAGCAGGGGGATCTGCTGGTCACAGAGCGCACCGACCCCGACTGGGAGCCGATCCTGCGCAAAGCCAGCGGTGTGATCACCAATCAGGGCGGCCGCACCTGCCATGCGGCGATCATTGCCCGCGAGATGGGGATCACCGCGATCGTGGGCTGTGGCACGGCCACCAGCCGCATCGCCGATGGCGATCTGATCACCGCCAGCTGCTGCGAAGGGGATGCGGGCCGGGTCTATCGCGGCGCGTTGCCCTTTCATGTGGAGGAACAGGAACTCTCCGAGCTGCCTCCTACCCGCACCCGCCTCCTGGTGAATGTGGGAAATCCGGAGCAGGCGTTCCAGCAGGCGGCTCTGCCTGTGGACGGGGTGGGATTGGCCCGGCTGGAGTTCATCATCGCCAACCACATTCAGGTGCATCCGATGGCGCTGTTGAAGCCGGAGCTGGTGGCCGATGCCGGTGAACGCGAGGCGATCGCGCAGCGCACCAAGGGGTATGCCCACCCCGCCGATTACTACGTGGACCTGCTCACCCAGGGCATGGCGCGCATCGCCGCCGCCTTTCATCCACGACCGGTGATCCTGCGGTTTTCGGATTTCAAGAGCAACGAATATGCCCGTCTGCTCGGGGGAAGCGGCTTCGAGCCCCACGAGGAGAACCCGATGCTGGGCTGGCGGGGCGCTTCCCGCTACACCGCCGAAGCATTCCGGGAGGCGTTCGGTCTGGAATGCCAGGCGCTCAAGGCGGTGCGGGAGGCGATGGGGCTCACGAACGTGATCCCGATGGTGCCGTTCTGCCGCACACCGGAGGAAGGCGAGCGGGTGCTTGCCGAGATGGCCCGTCATGGGCTGGTGCGGGGCCGCCACGGCCTGCAGGTGTATGTGATGTGCGAACTGCCCAGCAACGTGATCGGCGCCGAAGCCTTCGCCGAGCACTTCGATGGCTTCTCGATCGGCTCCAACGACCTCACCCAGCTCACCCTTGGGCTGGACCGGGATTCCGCGCTGGTGGCGGATCTGTTCGATGAGCGGCACGCGATCGTCAAGGAGATGATCCGCCTGGCGATCCGCACGGCTCACCGCTGTGGCAGCCGCATCGGCATCTGTGGCCAGGCTCCCAGCGACTACCCCGACTTCGCCCGCTTCCTGGTGGAGGAGGGAATCGATTCGATCAGCCTCAACCCCGATGCGGTGATCACCACACGCCTGCAGGTGGCAGCGATCGAGCAGGAGCTTGGCAAGGGCGCCTGAACGCGCGGGAAGGAGTTCCAGCCAGGACAGCCGGGTTCAGAGCAATCAGAGCCTTTCAGAACAGCTGAGCTCAGAACAGCTCGACGGCCTCGCGTTCCAGCAAGCCCGGCTGGCCGTCGGCCAGCCAGGGGGCGGACTTTGGCTCCGGCGGCGGCAGTGTGGCCGCAGCGCCATTGTGGGCAGGTGTTTCGCGCAGCACCGCCACCCGCCGGGACGACTCGCCGCAACTGCGAGGCGTGGGAAAGATCTTGCCGGGATTGGCCCGCCCCAGCGGGTCGAAGGCGCGACGCACCAGCTGCATGGTGTCGAGGTCGTCGTGGGAGAACATCCAATCGAGATAGCAGCGCTTGTCGGCGCCCACGCCGTGCTCACCGGTGATGCTGCCGCCCGCCTCAATGCAGAGCCGCAGGATCTCGGCGCCGAGGGCCTGCACCTTCTCCTGCACGCCGGGCTCGCCTGCGGTGTAAAGGATCAGCGGGTGCAGGTTGCCGTCGCCGGCGTGGAACACATTGGCCACGGGCAGGCCGTAGTGGCGGCTCAACTGCTCGATCGCCGCCAGCACCGAAGGCAGGGCACTGCGCGGCACCACCCCGTCCTGCACGTAATACGTGGGGGTGATGCGCCCCACCGCCGCGAATGCCGATTTGCGGCCCTTCCACAGCTGGGCCCGGTCGGCTTCCTGCTCCGCCTGGCGGATGGAGCGGGCCCCGGCCTCACGGCACAGGTCGCTGGCCAGAGCCACCGCGGCCGCCACTTCCCGCGCCTGGCCGTCGAGCTCGATCAGCAGCACCGCCGCTGCATCGCGCGGATACTCCTCCACCCCGAAGAGGTCGTCGACGGCGTTGATCGTGAAGTTGTCCATGATCTCCATCCCCGCCGGCAGAACCCCGGCGGCCGTGACCCGGCGCACCGCTTCACCGGCTGCCTCCATCGTGACGAAATCAGCCAGCAGCACCTGCACGTTGGGGGTCTGGGGCAACAGGCGCAGGGTGATCGCCGTGGCGATGCCCAGGGTGCCTTCGCTGCCGATGAACACACCGCGCAGATCCAGACCGGGCAGCTCTGCCAGCGGCCCCCCCAGCCGGGTGAGCGTGCCGTCGGGGAGCACCACTTCAAGCTCCAGCACGTGGTTGCTGGTGACGCCGTACTTGAGGCAATGGACGCCACCGGCGTTCTCGGCCACATTGCCGCCGATGCTGCACACCACCTGGCTGGACGGGTCGGGGGCGTAGTAGAAGCCGTCGCCCGCCACCGCGCGGGTGACCCAGCTGTTGATCACACCGGGCTGCACGGTGATGCGCTGGTTGTCGAGGTCGATCGCCAGCACCGAACGCATGCGGCTGGTGACCACCAGCAGGGCCTCCTGCTCCGCCACGGCGCCGCCTGACAGCCCCGTGCCGCTGCCACGGGCCACGAACGGCACCCCCAGGGCATGGCAGCAGCGCAGGATCGCCGCCACTTGCTCGGTGGTTTCCGGCAACACCGCCAGCGGCGGCTCATGGCGATGCAGGGTGAGACCGTCGCTGTCGTAGGTGAGCAGTTCCTGGCGCCGGGCCACCACGGCACGCGCCGGGAGCAGACGGCGCAGCTGACGTTCGATGGTGGACCAGGGCAGGCTCACGGGGTTTCGGCCTGGATGACGGCCTGGAGTTGGGGACGCTGGGCGGGCAGAGCGGCCGGCAGGCCAGCAGTGATGGGCCTGTGACACCAGGCTCATGGCCCTCGGCCAACAAGACCTTACCGAGCAGAGGCGGCAACCACCGCACTGACACATCTTGAGTCAGGATGGAGATCGGCCGAGCGGCATTGCGCTGTCGCGCCGTTCTCAACCGTCTGCGGATCGCGCCTTGACCTCGGCCCCTGTGTCAGTTCCTGCCCTGAACACCAGCCGTTCCCAGGAACTCTTCGCCGCTGCCCAGAAGCTCATGCCCGGAGGGGTGAGCTCTCCGGTGCGGGCCTTTCGTTCCGTCGGCGGCCAACCGATCGTCTTCGATCGGGTCCAGGGGGCCTACGCCTGGGACGTGGACGGCAACCGCTACATCGATTACATCGGCTCCTGGGGGCCGGCGATCTGCGGCCATGCCCACCCCAAGGTGATCGGTGCGCTGCGCAACGCCCTGGGCAAAGGCACCAGCTTCGGCGCCCCCTGTGCCCTGGAGAACCAGCTGGCCCAGATGGTGGTCGATGCCGTGCCTTCTGTGGAGATGGTGCGGTTCGTGAACTCCGGCACCGAAGCCTGCATGTCGGTGCTGCGGCTGATGCGGGCCTTCACCGGCCGCGAGAAGCTGATCAAGTTCGAGGGCTGCTACCACGGCCACGCCGACATGTTCCTGGTGAAGGCGGGCTCGGGCGTGGCCACGCTCGGCCTGCCCGATTCCCCCGGCGTACCGCGCAGCACCACCGCCAACACGCTCACCGCCCCCTACAACGACCTGGAAGCGGTCAAGCGGCTCTTCGCTGAGAACCCCGGTGAAATCGCCGGGGTGATCCTTGAGCCGGTGGTGGGCAATGCCGGCTTCCTGCCCCCCGAACCGGGCTTCCTGGAGGGTCTGCGCGAGATCACCACCGAAAACGGGGCCCTGCTCACCTTCGATGAAGTGATGACCGGCTTCCGCATCAGCTATGGCGGTGCCCAGGCCCGTTTCGGCATCACCCCCGATCTCACCACGATGGGCAAGGTGATCGGTGGCGGTCTGCCGGTGGGCGCCTACGGCGGCCGCGCCGACATCATGGCCATGGTGGCGCCGGCCGGGCCGATGTATCAAGCCGGCACGTTGAGCGGCAACCCGCTGGCGATGACCGCCGGCATCCACACCCTCGAACTGCTGCGCCAGCCAGGCACCTACGAGAAACTTGAGGCCACCACCTCGCGGCTGATCGCCGGCATCCTGGCGGCCGGCAGGGATGCGGGCCTGCCGATCTGCGGCGGCAGCATCAGCGCCATGTTCGGCTTTTTCCTCTGCGAAGGGCCGGTGCGCAACTTCGAAGACGCCAAAGCCGCCGACACCGTGCGCTTCGGCAAGCTGCACCGCGCCATGCTTGAGCGTGGCGTCTACCTGGCGCCGAGCGCCTTTGAAGCCGGCTTCACCTCGCTGGCCCACAGCGAGGAGGACATCGACGCCACGCTCGAAGCCTTCCGGGCCGCCTTCGCTGCCATCGCCTGATCGGCATGCATAGGCACCTTTACCCCGCCCGCCGCCTCCTGCTGGCGATGATCGGGCTCGCCTTCGGGGTGGCTGGCTGTGAGGCCACCACCTCCGACAAGCCTCTCGATGTCAACAAGGGGGTGCCGGTGGGGGCGGTGCTGGCTCTCACCAGCAACGCGAACGTCTACGGGCAGGACCAACAGCTGGGCCTCAAGCTCGCCGAACGCTGGTTCAAGGGAAAGGGTGTGCCGATCCAGCTCACGATCGAGGATGGAGGTGGTGATGAGCAGGCAGCCAGCCAGGCCTTCAATCTCCTGATCGATGCCGGTGTGGTGGCCCTGATCGGTCCCACCCTCTCCCAGCAAGCCTTTGCCGCCGCCCCGATCGCCCAGCGCCGCGGGGTGCCTGTCGTCGCGCCTTCCAACACCGCCAAGGGCATTCCGCAGATCGGCAGCTTCATCAGCCGCGTTTCAGCCTCCAGCGCTGTGATCGCTCCGTTGGCGATCGAAGCCGCCTTGAAGAAGGATCCAACGATCCGGCGCACAGCGGTGTTCTTCGCCCAGGACGACGCCTACAGCACCTCTGAAGCCGAGATCTTCCAGAACGCCCTGGTGGCAAAGGGGCTGAAACCGGTCACCGTGCAACGCACCCAGTTGAACGACCAGGATTTTCAGAACCAGATCACTGCGGCGCTGCGGTTGAAGCCTGATCTGATTGTGATCTCGGCCCAGGCCGTCGATGGCGGCAACCTGATCCGCCAGCTGCGAGAGCTCGGCTACAAAGGCCGCATCGTGGTGGGCAACGGCATGAACACCCCGAACATCTATCCGATCTGCCAGATCTATTGCGACGGGATCCTGATCGCACAGGCGTACAGCCCGGAGCTGGACACAGCCACCAACGCGGCCTTCGTGAAGCTCTTCAAGGAGGCCTCTGGTGGCGCCATCCCCCCCCAGCTCACTGCCCAGGCTTTCACCGCGTATCAGGTCGTGGCCGAAGCGCTCACACGGCTGAACCGCCGTTCGCCCATCAACGGCCGGCCGCTGACGGAGGTGCGCCAGGAGCTGATGAAGGAACTGCTGGCCGGTCGCTACGACACACCCTTGGGTGAGATCGGCTTCACCCCAGAGGGCGAAGTGGTTCAGAAGCGCTTCTACGTTGCAGAGGTGCAGATGGTTACGGGCGGGCAAAGCGGGCGCTTCGCCTTGCTCGATTGAGCGACACCGTGGATCACCTGCTGCAGGTGCTGCTCAATGGCCTGGCCAGTGGGGCCGTCTATGCCCTCTTTGCCCTCGGGTACACGCTGGTCTTCTCGGTGCTCGGGGTGATCAACTTCGCGCAAGGGGCCCTGTTCACGCTCGGGGCCTATTTCACGTATCTGCTGATCGGCGGCAGCGTGGGCTCCAATGGCCTGCTCGCAGGCGTCCAGCTGCCCTTTGCCCTGCCCTTCTGGCTGGCCCTGCTGCTTGCCGGTGTCGGCGCCGCCGGCATGGGCGTGCTGGTGGAAGCCACCGCTTTTGCACCCTTGCGCCAGCGGCGGGCCGAGCCGCTGCTCTACCTCATCTCCAGCCTGGGCGCTGGGGTCGTGATCGTGAATGTGGTGCAGTTGCTGATGGGCGCCGAAAGCTATTCGATCCCCGCCGCCACCCTGGCAGAGCTGCCGGCCACCATCCGGATCGGAGCAGCCCAGGTGCGCTCCGTGCAACTGCTGCTGATGGCGGTGGCTGCCATCGTGCTCGTCACGCTGACGCTCTGGCTGGAAGGCAGTCGCATGGGCAAGGCTCTGCAGGCCGTCTCGGAAGATCCAGACACCGCCCGACTGCTGGGCATCAATGCCGGGGCCATGATCCAGCTCGCCTTTGCACTGAGCGGCTTTCTCGCCGGCGTGGCCGGTGGGCTGGTGGGGCTGAGCGTGAGCATCTCCGGGCCGTACTTCGGGATCGGCTTCGGCATCAAGGCCCTCGGGGTTCTGGTGCTTGGCGGCCTGGGCAGTGTGCCCGGAGCGATGCTGGGGGGCCTGGTGGTTGGCCTGGCCGAGGCACTCGTGCCTGCCGACTTTTCCGGCTACAAAGACGGGGTTGCCTATGCCTTCCTGTTCGCGGTGCTGCTGCTTCGGCCCCAGGGGTTGCTGGGCAAAACCCTGATCAGCAAGGTGTGAGCGACCTCTCCCTGCTGGTGCAGATGGGGCTGGGCGCTCTGCTCGCCCTTTCGGTCTACCTGCCACTGCGTGCGGGTCAACTGTCACTCGCCACCCCGGGCTTCTATGCCATCGGCGGCTATGTGGCCGCACTGCTTTCCACGCGCTGGCCAGCGCTGGCCGGCAACGGAGCGCTCTATCCCTTGCCCTCGCTGCTGCTGGAAATGGTCCTGGCCACAGGGTTGGCCACAGGGCTGGCGCTGCTGATCGGCCGGCCGGTGCTCCAGCTGCGGGGCATCTATCTGGCGATCGCCACGATCGCCCTCGTGGAGATTCTGCGGGTGGTGAACCTCAACGCCGGCTGGAGTGGTGGTGCGGTGGGCATCTTCGCGATCCCACAACCGTTCAACGGCCCGCAGGGCTATCTGATCTGCACGGCGCTTCTCCTGGCGTTCTGCTGCTGGCTGTGCGCCCGGCTGGAGCAGATGCGCCTGGGACGGGCGATGGCCGCCATGCGGGAGGACGAACTGGCCGCCCGCTGCATGGGAGTGCCCACGGCTCAGGTGGCCTTGAGCGCCTTTGTGCTGAGCGCCGCGATCGCGGCGCTCACCGGGGTGGTGGCCGCCCATTTCCTCAACACCTGGAACGCCCGCCAAGGCAGCTTCGATGCCAGCATCACCACCCTCGCTTTCGTGGTGTTCGGGGGTTCACGCACCTGGCTCGGGCCGGTGCTGGGTGGCCTCTTTCTCACCGCACTGCCGGAACTGCTTCGGCCGGTGGGGGATCTGCGCCTGATCGTGTTCGGTCTGGTGATCCTGGTGGGCCCGATCCTGGCGCCGCAGGGCCTGATCACACCGGAACGGTTGGCGGCCCTGGTTCACGCCCTGCCACTGCCAACGGCCAGAAAAAGCACCTCGGCATGATCGGCACACCACTGCTGGAACTGGAGGCGGTCACCAGGAGTTTTGGCGGGCTGATCGCCGTGAACCGCGTGTCGCTGCAGGTGGAAGCCGGGTCGATCACCGGGCTGATCGGACCGAACGGAGCTGGCAAGACCACTCTGTTCAACCTGATCTCCGGGCTGACGCCCCCCGATGCGGGCCGCATCCTCTGGCACGGTGCCGCCATCGATGGCTTGCCGCCGGAACGGGTGAACCGGCTGGGCATCGCCCGCACCTTTCAGAACCTGCGCCTGTTCGGACCGCTCAGCTGCCTCGACAACGTGCTGGTGGGACTGCACAGCGCCGACAGAGCACCTCTGCTCGGCGCCCTGCTGAACCGATCTGCTTTCCGCCGCCAGCAGGGCCAGCTGCGTCAGCGAGCCCATGAGCTGCTGGAACTGCTGGAGCTCGATCACCTGGCGCACCAGCCGGCCGACAGCCTCGCCTATGGGCTGCGGCGCCGGCTGGAGATGGCCCGTGCACTGGCCACCGGCCCCAGGTTGCTGCTGCTTGATGAGCCGGCTGCCGGCATGAATCCGGCCGAAAAAGCCACACTCGCCGATCTGATTCGGCGGCTGCGCCAGCACTTCGATCTCACCGTGCTCGTGATCGAGCACCACGTCCCCTTGATGATGCGACTGTGCGACCGCCTTGCCGTGCTCAATTTCGGGCAGCGGATCGCTGAAGGGACCCCCGCCGAGGTACGCAACGATCCACTGGTGATCGAGGCCTACCTGGGGAGCAAGACATGAACGGGGTTCCGCCAGGCGGACCCACGCCGCTGCTGGCCCTGCGGGGACTCACGGTCCGCTACGGGGCGATCCAGGCCCTCGGCGATGTGAACCTCGAACTCCACAGCGGCGAGCTGGTGGCGCTGCTCGGTGCCAACGGCGCCGGCAAAAGCACCACGCTGCGCGCCATCTCGCGGTTGGTGGATGCTGCCGCGGGATCGGTGGAATGGAAGGGGCGCTCTCTCGCCTCGTTGTCCACCGAAGCCACCGTGCGCCTTGGCATCGGCCATTGCCCCGAAGGCCGCCGGGTGCTGGCGCGCCAGAGCGTGGCCACCAATCTGGAACTGGGGGCCTTCCTGCGGCGTGATGCCAAAGCGATCCACGCCGACCTCGACTGGTGCTACAGCCTGTTTCCGCGGCTTGCTGATCGGCGCCGCCAGCCGGCCGGCAGCCTCTCGGGGGGCGAGCAACAGATGCTGGCGATCGCCCGTTCCCTGATGGGGCGGCCGGAACTGCTGATGCTGGATGAGCCAAGCCTTGGACTCGCCCCCAGGCTGGTGGAGGAACTGATGGCAGTGCTCCACACGTTGCACAGCCAGGGCCTCACGATCCTTCTGGTCGAGCAGAACGCCCAGGCGGCCTTGGCAATCGCCGACCGTGGCGTGGTGCTCGAAGCTGGGACAGTGCAATTGCGCGGCTCTGCCGCTGCCTTGCTCGCAGACGACGAACTGCGCGCCAGCTATCTGGGCGCTTGAGGGCACGTCAGCACGCGGCCCTGCTCTGTTCTTCGCACCAACATCCTGGGCGCCTATCCACGCCGATGCGCCCTGAATAGGCTGCGACCGTCCGGCCTGCAACCGCCATGCCACGCGAGCGCTTCTTTCTGGAGTTGGAGCCGCCGGCTGAAGCTCTGCGCGGGCGACCCCATGTGGTGATCGTGGGAGGGGGTTTTGCTGGGCTGTCGGCGTGCAAAGCCCTGGCCGGCGCCGATGTTCGCGTGACGCTGATCGACAAGCGCAACTACAACCTGTTCCAACCGCTGCTGTATCAGGTGTCCACCGGGCTGGTGGCTCCGGGGGATGTGACCGTGCCGCTGCGGCTGCTGGTGGGGCGGCAGCGCAATGTGCAGGTGCTGATGGGGGAGGTGAAGGAAATCGATGCCGAGGCGAAGGAGCTGGTGTTCAACGAGCGCCGCTTCAGCTACGACCACCTGATCCTGGCGGCAGGTTCCGGCAGCTCCTACTTCGGCCACGACGAATGGCAGGCGATCGCCCCGCCGATGAAGCAGCTGGAAGACGCCCTGGAGATCCGCGAGCGGCTGCTGTTGGCGATGGAGGAGGCGGAGCAGACGCCCGAGGAGGAGAAGCGGCGCCTGCTGCAGTCGGTGGTGGTGGTGGGGGGCGGACCCACCGGCTGTGAGCTGGCGGGGTCGGTGTCTGAGCTGCTGCGCCACGCCCTGGCCAGGGATTTCCGCCAGCTCGATCCCGAAGACACCCGCATCCTGTTGGTGGATCCCGGCGATCGCCTGCTGCGGGGCATGCATCCCGATCTGGGCGCCGGCGCCAGGCGCTTCCTGGAATCCATCGGCGTGGAGGTGCTGCTGGGGGGCCGGGTGAAGGCGATCGAGCCGGGGCGGGTCACGATCAGCACCGCCGCTGGCGAGCAGGTGCGGGAGGCGGCCACGGTGTGCTGGACGGCGGGGGTGAAGGCGTCCCCACTGGGTGCCCGGCTGGCTGAGGCCACCGGCGTGCCCCTCGACCGGGGCGGCCGGGTGCCGGTGGAGGCGGATTTCTCCGTGCCCGGCCATCCCGAGATCCGGGTGGTGGGTGACCTCTGCGCCTATGCCCCCAGCCCGGGCGCCAGCCCGCTGCCGGGGCTGGCCAGCGTGGCGGTGCAGATGGGCAGCTGGGTGGCCCGTGATCTGCGGGCCGGCCTGGAAGGGCGCCCGCAGGCGCCGTTCCGCTTCGTGGATTTCGGCTCGATGGCGATCCTGGGGCGCCTGCACGCCGAAGCCGACCTGCGCGGCTGGCGCGTGGACGGCCCGCTGGGCTGGCTGATCTGGGGCGTGGCCCACCTGGGCTTCATGCCCGCCAACGAGAACCGGGTGAGCCTGCTGGTCAAATGGCTGTGGGCGATCGCCGCCCGGCAGCGCGGCTCCCTGCTGATCATGGGAGAACCGCGCTTTGAGGAGGGTGTGCCGGAGGGCTCTGCCGCTACAGACCCGGGCTGCTCTGCATGATGCCGCCATCGGCAAAGATCGTGGTGGCGGTGATGTAGCTGGCGTCGTCGCTGGCGAGGAAAGCCACCACCTTGGCCACCTCTTCCGGCTGGGCCATGCGGCCCAGCGGGATGGCGGCATCCAGCTTGGCCATCAGCTCCGGATCCTTCATCGTGGCGTCGTTGATCGGAGTGGCCACGGCTCCCGGTCCCACATTCACCAGAGTGATGCCGTGGGGAGCCAGCTCGAGGGCGGCGGTGCGGGTGAGCATGCGCACGCCGCCCTTGGCGAGGCAGTAGGGCGTGTTGTTGGGCATGGGCCAGTCTTCGTGAACCGAGGAGATGTTGATGATGCGGCCGCCGCCGCCCTGGGCAATCATCTGCTTGGCGGCGTACTGGGTGGCGAAGAAAACGCCACGCAGGTTCACATCCAGCACCTTGTCGTAGTCGTCGGGGGTGGTGGTGAGAATGGAGGTGCGCGTTTCGATGCCGGCGTTGTTCACCATCACATCAATGCGCCCGTATTTCGCCACTGCAGCATCCACCAAGCGCTGAAGATCATCCAGCTTGGACACATCAGCCTGCACACCGAAGCTGCTGCCGCCGAACGCGCCGATCTCCCGCTCGATCTCTTCGGTGGCCTCAGGATGGGAGCGGTAGTCGATCACCACCTTGGCGCCGCGGTGCGCCAGGGCTTCCACAATCGCTTTGCCGATGCCGCTGTTGCCGCCGGTCACGATCGCCACCTTGCCTTCAAGCAGCTTGGCCAGGGTGCGGATGGCGTCTGGATTGGTGGTGCTGGTCACGGAATCCATGGGTGACAGGGGCAGCTTTGAAGGTAAGCATGGGCCCAACGGGAAGGGTTGAACGCCGTGGCGAATGTGATTCCATCCACACCCCCGCAGGAGGCCTCCGGCTCAATGCGTTCACTGCTGCTGGGCGCCGCCCTGCTGGTGCTGGCCTTTCTGGCGAACACCGCCCAGAGCGCCTTCGGCAAAGCGCTCGGCAGTGGCATGGGGCCCGTGCCGTTCACCTGGCTCACCTTCGTGATCGCGCTGGCACTGATCCTGCCCTGGGTGCTGTGGCGCGGTGGCCGTGATCTGCGCACGTCCGTGCCACTGCTGCACCTGCTGCGCAGTTGCACCGGGCTGGCGGGGTTCTTTCTGTTCATTACCGCCGCGCGACTGGTGAATCTGGTCAACGCCAATGTGCTGCTGAACACCACGCCGTTGTTCATCCCGCTGCTGGGTCTGCTGGTGCTCGGCCAGCAGGTGCCCAGAGCTCTGTGGGGCTGCCTCGCCATCGGCTTTGCCGGCATGGTGATCGTGGTGCAGCCCAACGCCTCCCTGCTCACCCGCCCCGGCGATCTGCTGGGCCTGGCTGCCGGCCTGCTCTGCGCCGTGGAGTTCCTGGCCGTGAAGCGGCTCGACCGCACCGAGGCGCCGCTCACCCAGATGATCTATTTCCTGCTCATCGGCAGCGTCGGCTCCACCCTGGCGATCCTTGGTCCGCTGCGGCCGGAGGGACAGGCCGGTGCACTGCTCAGCGGGCTGGACACCAGCCAATGGCTCACGGTGCTGGCCTCCGGCGTGTGCCTGGCCTGCTTTCAGTTTCTCTTGATCAAGGCTTACACCTATGCCGAACCCGGCGCGATCGGCGCCTTTCAGTATTCGTCGGTGGTGTTCGCCGGCCTGATCGGCTGGATCTGGTTCGCCGAGACGCCCACCCTGGCGGTGTGGGTCGGCACCGCGCTGATCACCTTCGGCGGCGTGCTGAGCATCGTGCTGCAACGCCCGGGGAGCACCGCACAGCCTGCTGGCCCCATGGGCAGCACCGGCAGCACCGGCACATGACGCACCCCCTGGTCAGCTCTGGCCCCCACATCGAAGCGGTGGCGATCACCTGTGCCAGTGCCGAGCGCAGCGCCGCCTTCTTCTGCGCGTCGCTTGGCTTCATCCGGCTCGCTGAGGAGCGGGTGGAGGGCGGGCCCCAGGCCGCTCTGTTCGGGCTGCCGCAGGGACGGCTGCAACGGGTGCAGCTGGGGCTGGGCGAGGAGCGGCTGGATCTGATCGAAGTGCTCGATCCTGGCCCGGGGCAGCGCCCGGGGCGGCCGCTGCCACCTGACTCACGCAGCTGCGATCTCTGGTTTCAACACCTCTGCCTGGTCACGGCGGATCTGGCGGCGAGCCACGCCCGGCTGCAGCCCCTGCTGGCCGCTGGCGCAATCACGGCGGTATCAGCGGCGCCGCAGCGGCTTCCCGAGTGGAACACCGCCGCCGCCGGCATCTGGGCCTTCAAGTTCCGTGATCCTGATGGCCACAACCTGGAGCTGCTGCAGTTTCCCGACGGCAAGGGGGATCCCCGCTGGCATCGCCCGCGGCCGGCCGGTGCCTCTGAGCTGCTCGGCATCGATCACAGCGCCATCGCCATCGCCGACACCGCCCGCAGCCGTGCCTTCTACAGCGAGCTGCTCGGCCTGACGGCACTGCCCAGCGGCGAAAACAGCGGGCTGGAGCAGGACCGGCTCGATGGGCTGAGCGAGACGCGGGTGCAGATCACGCCCCTGCGCTGCGCGGCAGGCATGGGCATCGAAACCCTTGGCTATCTGCCCCCCAACCAGGGGCGCCCGCGACTGGCGGATCAGGCGCCGCAGGACCTGGCCCACTGGCAGATCCACCTGGCAGCCAGCGGCCTCGATCGCATCGCCGCCAGCGCGGCGGCATTCGGGGCCGAGCTGCTGCCGCCCGGCCTGGTGGCGCTGGAAGCGGGGGCCGGCGGGAGCAGACGGGCGCTGCGGCTGGCCGATCCCGATGGCCACGAGCTGCTGGTGCTGGAAACCGCTGGCGTCAGCGCTCCCTGAAGCCCGGCAGCCGCTCGGGACGCCTTGGTTACCTTGAGGCACCGACGCACGTGAGCTGCCGTGGCCGTGGACATCGTGGAGATCCTGGTGCCCATCGGCCCCTCTCCCCTCAGTGAAGCGGTGCTGACACTGCTGCGGGTGTTCACCGGCATCGCCTTCATCCGCCACGGCTGGCCGAAGCTGCGCAACCTCACCACCTGGGCGACCGCGCTGAAAACACCACGCTGGCTCTGCTTTCTGTCGGCATTCTCGATGTGGGCAGGCGGGATTGCCCTGATCCCCGGTCTGCTCACGCCCCTGGCCGCCCTGGCGATTCTGGTGTCGATGGGGTACGCCATGGTGCTGGAGGTTCTAGCGGGCACCCCCTTCATCGCCCCCGATCCCTATCAGATTCCGCCGGGAGATTATGCCGGCCCCATGGGCGTGGGGGAACCACCCAGCTGGGAAAAGGCCGCCATGTATGTGGTGATGTGCCTGGTGCTGATCGGAGCCGGAGGTGGCGCCCTTTCCCTCGACGGACTCCTGATTCGCGACGTCCTGATGCTCAACTTCGGCTGACACCATTCGGCGCTGCTGAGAGGATGCAACTGTGCTGAGGGCATTCAACTCGGTTGACAGCGTTCAACCAAGAAGATTCCCCCTGGCGCCTCTCCCCGGCTGGATCATACCTGCAGCCGGGCGATGAGATGATCGCCCACCCGCAGGGCATTGGCGATGGCGGTGAGCGAGGGATTCACCGCACCGATGCTGGGGAAGAAGCTGGTGTCCACCACGTAGAGATTGTCGAGCTCGTGGGCTTTGCAATCAAGATCCAGCACCGAGGTGGTGGGATCGGTGCCGAAGCGGCAGGTGCCGGCCTGGTGGCCCACGGCGGCAATCGCCATGCTGGATTTCACGTAGATCTGCCGCTCCACCAGGTGATTCTTCAGATAGAGAGAATCCAGCAAGCCGCGAAGATTATGCTCAAGCTTGGCGCTTGCCGTCTGATTGTTGGGGGTGTAGGAGAGGGTGATCGCCCCCTCCTTGTTCACGGTGATGCGGTTATCAGGGTCGGGGAGATCCTCGCTGCTCAGCCAGAAATCCAGTGCATGTTCCGCGATCTGGTCCATGCTCCAGCCGGGCATCAGGAAGGTTTCCAGTGGGGCATAGCCCTTCATGATCGTGCCGCTGGTCTTGCCGGTCATCTGGATGTTGCCCATCGGGTAGGGAAACGCCTCAGAGCCCAGATACCAGTCATTGATCGACACCGTTTTCTGAAACACGGTGGTGTTGGGTTCATGGGCCAGCGCTACCAGGGCCTTGCTGTTGTGGAACATGTAGTTGCGCCCCACCTGCCCCGAGCCATTGGCCAGGCCGGCCGGGTGGCGGTCGTTGGCAGACATCAGCAGCAACCGGGCGCTGTTGGCGGCGCCGCAACTCACCACCACCACATCGGCGGAAAAGCGCATCGGCTCGCCATCGCGAAGAAGCTCCACCGCCGTGACCCGCCCACCACTGGCATCGGTGAGCAGCCGCTGCACATGGGCGCGGGTGAGCAGCGACACATTCGCATCGGCCAAGGCCGGCCGAATGCCCACCACGTCCGCATCGCCCTTGGCATGCACCAGGCACGGAAAGCCATCACAGCGGTTGCACTTGCGGCAACGGCTGAAGGGCAGGTTGGCCTCATCGAGCATCACCCCGCTGGGGGCGTGGAAGGGGCGCAGGCCGGCGGCACGCAGGTCGTCGACCAGCTTCTGCATGCGCGGCTCATGGGCAATCGGCGGGTGGGGATAGGGGGCACTGCGGCGGGGTTCGGTGGGATCTTCCCCCTGCTGGGCATGCACGTGGAACAGTGCTTCGGCGCGCTGGTAATAGGGCTCGAAGACGTCGTAAGGGAGGGGCCAGGCCGGTGAGATGCCGTCGTGGTGAATCAGCTCGCCGAAATCGGCCTCGCGCAGGCGGAAGTGGGCGGCCCCGTACATCTTGGTGGCACCTCCCACCATGTAGTGGCTGCCGGGCTGAAAGGCCTTGCCGTGCTTGTCGTGCCAGGTGTCCGCAGACACATAGCGACCCTGCTGAAACACCGCTTCGGCGCTCCAGTTCTGCGGTTCCTGGGGGAGCCAGTCGCCGCGTTCCAGCACCAGCACCTTGAGGCCGCTGCCAGCCAGGTGCCGCGCCAGGGTGCCGCCGCCGGCCCCACTGCCGATGATCAACACATCCACGTGGCTGCCATCCGGTGGATTCAGCTGCCCGGCACCAGGCAACGGGGCGAGGGTGATCGACGGGTCGATGATCCGGGCCGTTGGGGTGGCAGGCATGGCGGAAGGGTGGCGGCGGAACAGAGGGGAAGGCAGAGACAGGTGCTGCGATCAGGGCACTGGATATTGGGAGAGTTGGTTGATCATCTTGCAGACGATCGCACTCCAGCCGGTCTGGTGGCTGGCGCCCACCCCACGGCCATTGTCGCCATGGAAATACTCATGAAACTGGATCAGATCACGCCAATGGGGGTTGTGCTGAAACAGATCCACATCCCCGAGGAAGGCGCGCCGGCCCTGGCTGTCACGGCGGAAAAGATTCACCAGCCGCTGCTCCAGCTTCAATGACACATCCCAGAGGCTGAGCCATACGCCGGAGCCGGTGGGGAACTCCACCGTGAAGCTGTCGCCATAAAAATGGCCGAATTTCTGCAGAGATTCGATCAACAGATAATTCAGCGGCATCCACACCGGCCCACGCCAGTTGGAGTTGCCACCGAACATGGCCACCGGGCTGTCCGCCGGTGAATAGGAGAGGCAATCTGATTCACTGCCTTCGGTGTAGCAGAAGGGTGCGGTTTCATACACCTTCGACAGAGAGCGGATGCCGTAGGGAGAAAGGAATTCCGTCTCATCGAACAGCCGCTCACAGATGCGGCGCAGCCGATCTTCCGGCACCAGGGAAAACAGCAGCCGGTCGTTGTGGCGCCGGCCCAGGTGCGTTTCCACCCAGGAGGGAGAGGTGCGCTCGTGGGTGTACCACGCCATGCTGTTCTTCACATCCAGCACCGGCAGACGTTCCAGCGTTTCCTGATCGAAACTGGCCACCGCCAGCAGGGGAATCAGGCCAGCAATCGAGCGGCTGCGCAGGAAATCAGTGCTGCCATCGGGCCGCTTGATCACGTCGTAGTAGAAGCCATCCTGCTCATCCCAGTTCAGAAACTCGTTGTCTGTGGGGGTGTTGAGCGTGAGGTTGAGCTGCACGAAGTCGTAGACAAAACGCTCGCACAGATCCGCATACTCCGGTTCACGCACACTCAGCTCCACGCTGATGTTGAGCAGATTCAGGCTCAGCGACGCCATCCAGGCGATGCCATCGCTTTCTCCGATGTGGCTGCCATCGGCGAGCGGAAAGCGGCGATCGAACACGGCAATGTTATCCAGACCGAGGAATCCACCCTCGAACACGTTGTCGCCCGAACGATCGTTGCGGTTGGCCCACCAGCCGTATTCCAGCAACAGCTTGCGCAGTGCCGCCCGCAGAAAGGGCATGTCCGGTTCACCGTTCTGCTTGCGGTCGATCTGATACACACGCATCGCCGCCCAGGCACCGATCGGTGGGTTCGGATCGGAGAGCGCCCATTCGTAGGCAGGGGTCTGGGCGTTGGGCGCCGTGAAGCGGGGGCTGCGCAGCAGCATGCACTGCTCCTTGGCGGTGGCCGGATCGAAGCCGGCGAAGGCCACGGCATGCACCATCAGATCCCACTGGCAGAAATAGGGGTATTCCCATGAATCGGGCATGGAGATCACATCTTCCACATGCAGACGGCGCCAGGCCGCATTGGCGCTCCTGAAGCGCTCCGGCGGCGGCACCGGCTGGCCCGGATCCCCCTCCAGCCAGCGTTTCACGTCCCAGCTGTAGTACTTCTTGCACCACAGCAATCCGGCGGCGCCTGCGAGGTGAATGCGGCGGTCGTCGGCTTCCAGCCCCGGCACGCAGTGCTCGAAGTAGGCCCTCCATTCCTGCACGCGTGCCTGATGGGTGGCCTCGAACGCCGCGCCGAACGCCGCCGGCTGCTCGCCCGCCCACAGGCGCAGGTCCACCACCCAGGTCTCCCCCGGGGCCAGTGTGCGGCGCAGCAGGCGGGCCGCCTTGGTGCCCCGCTGGGCGGGGTTGATGGCTCCCTCCTCCCCCTCCACCACATACCGGTGAAAGCCGTCCTTCTGATACGGCCGCTGGTTGGGCTGGCGGAACAGGCGCTCGGTGTTGGTCTCGTTGTCGGTGAAGATCCAGGGGCCAGGCTCGGCGCAGGCCAGCCGGTACGACCCGAGGCCGGGCAGCACAGGGGTGCGCAGCAGATCCCCTTCAAGCTCCAGCGGCTGCTCGAGCGCGCCCGCATAGCCCCAGCTCCAGGTGTTGCGCAACCACAGGGTGGGCAGGAGGGTGAGCGGGGCAGGATCGGGGCCTCGGTTGGTGAGGCGCAAGCGGATCAGCAGGTCGTCGGCCGCCGCCTTCGCGTACTCCACCTCCACATCGAAGTAACGGTCGTCGTCGAACAGCCCGGTGTCGACCAGCTCGTATTCCGGGCTGTCGCGCCCGCGCCGCCCGTTCTCGTGGATCAGGTGGTCGTAGGGGAAGCAGCGCTGGGGGTACTTGTAGAGCCCCCGCATGAAGCTGTGGGTGGGGGTGTTGGCCAGGTGAAAGGTGTAGTCCTTGATGTCTTCGCCGTGGTTGCCTTCCGGGTTGCCCAGCCCGAAGGGCCGCTCCTTGAGGATGGGATCGAGGCCGTTCCAGAGCGCCACCGAAAAGCAGAGGCGGGCGTGCTCGTCGCAGAGGCCCAACAGGCCGTCCTCCCCCCAGCGGTACACGCGCGAGCGGGCGTGGTCGTGCGGGAAGGAGCGCCAGGCATCGCCGTCGGCGGAGTAGTCCTCCCGCACCGTGCCCCACTGACGATCAGGTAGGTAGCTGCCCCAGAGCGCCCAGGGCACCAGCCCCTGATCCCGTTCGGCCATGCGGCGCCGTTCGGCGAACTCGATGGCGTCGCGGTCGGGCATCAGCGCGTGATCAACACCTGGCCATCCTGGCCGGGTTCGGCGCTTCCGCAGGCCGCTCTGTGCGTTAGCCCACCATCAGGCCGCCGTCTTCACTGAGGCATTCCTGCCAGCTGCGCAGATCGAAGAGCAGTTCCTCGAGCGTGAGCACGGCCAGTTCCTGCTCCAGCGCCCGCTGCAGACGCCGCACCAGAGCCTGGGCCACCTGCTCGCCCGCCAGTGCCGGGTCGCTGGCTGTAGCCGCCGCCGGCCCCAGAGCTGGATCAGCCTGCACGGCTTGCAGCACGGTGGCGACAGGAATCGCCGCCGGTACCCGCCGCAGGCGGTAGCCGCCGCTGCGGCCCCGCCGCGCCTCCACCAGATCGGCCCGCCGCAACTGCAGCAGAAGTTGCTCCAGCATCGGGGCCGGAATCGACTGAGCGGCGGCGATCTGCGTCACCGAGCGCCAGGCGCCCGGCTCCCTGGCCAGCTCCAGCAGCGCCTTGAGCGCCTGCAGGCCGCGGCGCTTGATCAACGCCGCGCCGCCAGACGCTCCAGCACGTTCTCGAGGGTGTAGCCGAACAGGGTGGGATCCGGTTCGGTGGCGTCGATGTCGGCCAGGCCCAGCTCCTGCCAGCGGGCATCGAGCCGATCTTCGATCGCCGCCGGCCGGCGGAGCGGTTCGCCCCAGTCGTGGCGCTTTTCCGGCCCGACCTTGGTGGTGGCATCGATCGCCAGACGGCCGCCCAGCCCCAGACGCTCGCTGGCGAAATCAAGCGTGTCGAACGGGGTGTCCTCCAGCACGAACAGATCGCGCTGGGGATCCACCTGGGCACTGATGGCCCAGATCACCTGGCGCGGGTCGCGGATGTTGATCGACTTGTCGACCACCACCACGAACTTGGTGTAGGTGAACTGGGGCAGGACGGTCCAGAAGGCCATCGCCGCCCGCTTCGCCTGGCCCGGATAGGCCTTGTCGATCGAGAGCACAGCCAGCTTGTAGCTGAGCCCTTCCATCGGCAGGAAGAAATCGATGATCTCGGGCACCTGTTGCCGCAGGATCGGCGTGTAGATGCGGTTGAGCGCGATCGCCAGCATCGCCTCCTCCTTTGGCGGGCGGCCGCTGAAGGTGGTGAGGAACACCGGGTTCCGGCGCTGGGTCATGCACTGGAAGCGCACCAGCGGGGACGCCTCGACGCCGCCGTAGAAGCCCATGTGATCACCGAAGGGGCCGTCGGGCAGTTCCTCGCCGGGGGTGATCGTGCCCTCCAGCACCACCTCGCTGTGGCTGGGCACCTCCAGGTTCACTGTTTTGCACTTGGCCAGCCGCACCCCTTCGCCGGCGTAGATGCCGGCGAACAGCCATTCGGAGAGCTGCACCGGGATCGGGGTGGCGGCGGCCATCACCAGCAGGGGGTGCACGCCGATCGCCACAGCCACCTCCAGGGGCTTGCCCATGGCCGCCGCCTTGCGCAGGTGGCGGGCACCGCCACGCACGCTCAGCCAGTGCACCGTCATGGTGTTCACCGACTGGCGCTGCAGCCGGTAGACACCCACGTTGGGCACGCCCGTTTCCGGGTCCTTGGTGATCACCAGGCCGAGCGTGATCACCCCGCCGGCATCGCCGGGCCAGGGGCGCAGCAGCGGCAGGCTGTCGAGGTTCACGTCCTCCCCCTTGAACACCTGCTGGTGGCAGGGCGGCAGCAGGTCGAGGTCGGGGCGGGCCTTCACCACATCCCAGAGCACCCCGCCGAAGCGCACCGCCTCGCGCAGCCCCTTCGGCGGCCGGGGCTGCTGCAACAGGGCCAGCCGCGCGCCGAGATCCTCCAGCTCTTCGGCCGACTCCAGGCCCATGCTCCACACCACCCGCTGCACGGTGCCGAGCAGGTTCACAGCCACCGGCATCGGGCTGCCGATCACGTTCTCGAACAGCAGGCCGGGGCCCCCGCGGGCCAGCACCCGGTCGGCGATGGCGGCCAGTTCCTGGTCGGGGTCGACGGGGGCTGTGATGCGCCGCAGCTGGCCGCGCTGCTCCAGTAGCGACAGAAAGCCCCGCAGATCTCTGGTGGAACTCCGCGGCAGCGTGGCCGTCATTGAGTGGGTCCTGAGCGTCGCTGCCTACTGTGACGCACGCGACCCGTGCCCTGCGCCGTGCAGATCCATACCTTCCACACCTCCGAAGATGTGCCAGACCGCGGCCCTGGAGCGGCGGCGGCGGGCCCGGATGCGGCCGTGGTGATCGACGTGCTGCGCGCCACCACCACGATCGCCTGGGCACTCCAGAACGGCGCCGAGGCGGTGCAGGCGTTCGCCGATCTCGACAGCCTCAAGGCCGCGGCCGCGGCCTGGCCGGCCGCGCAACGGCTCACAGCCGGCGAACGGGGCGGCGCCCGGGTGGAGGGCTTCGATCTCGGCAACTCCCCCCTGGCTGTCACGCCGGCGCTGGTGGCGGGCAAGCGCATCTTCATGAGCACCACCAACGGCACCCGCTCGCTCGACAAGGTGCGCACTGTGCCCCTGCTGCTGACCGCCTGCCTGCCCAACCGCGCGGCAGTGGCGGCGCGGCTGCTGGAGCGGCAGTGCGAGCAGGTGTGGATCGTGGGCAGCGGCTGGGAGGGCTCCTACTCGCTGGAAGACACCCTGGCGGCTGGCGCGGTGGCCCAGGCGGCGATGGATGCCGCAGCCGCTGGCGGCCGGTCGGTGGAGGCGGGCAATGACGAGATGGTGGCGGCGCTGGCGCTCTGGCAGCAGTGGCGCCACGATCCCGAAGGCTGCCTGCGTACCGCCAGCCATGGCCGGCGGCTGATCGGCCTGGGCGATCACGACGATGATTTCCGCTGCTGCGCCAGCGTGGATTCGCTTGAGATCGTGCCGATGCAGGCCGAGCCAGGCGTACTCAAAGCCAGCTGAAGCCGGCGCCCAGCCCCGTTCCGGTGCCGGAAGGCAGCTCCCTTACAGTTCCGCCGACCTCTTCCCTGCTCATGGTGACGAGCTTCCTGGCCGCTGCTCTGCAACTCACCAGCACGCCCGATCCGGAGTCCAATTTCGCGGCCGCCGAGGAGCTGATCGATCTGGCGGCCCGGCGCGGCGCCGATCTGGTGGGGCTGCCCGAGAACTTCGCCTTCATGGGCAACGACGAGCGGCGGCTGGAGCTGGCGGGCAGCCTGGCCGAACGCTGCAGCCGCTTTCTGGTGACGATGGCGCGGCGCTACCAGGTGACCCTGCTGGGCGGCGGCTATCCGGTGCCGGCCGGGGAGCGGGCCACCTTCAACCGCGCAGAGCTGGTGGGCACCGAAGGCCAGCTGCTGGCCCGCTACGACAAGATCCACCTGTTCGACGTGGATCTTCCCGATGGCAACACCTATCGGGAGTCGGGAACGGTCAAAGCGGGCGAAACCTTGCCGCCGGTGGTGGATGTGCCGGGCCTGTGCCGCATCGGACTTTCGATCTGTTACGACGTCCGCTTTCCCGAGCTCTACCGCCACCTAGCCGGTGCTGGTGCCGAACTCATCATGATTCCGGCCGCCTTCACCGCCTTCACCGGCAAGGACCATTGGCAGGTGCTGCTGCAGGCGCGGGCGATCGAGAACACGGCCTACGTGATGGCACCGGCCCAGACCGGCCTGCACTACGGCCGCAGGCAGAGCCATGGCCACGCCCTGGTGATCGACCCATGGGGCACGGTGCTGGCGGATGCGGGAATTTCCCCCGGGCTGGCGGTGGCGCCCGTCGACCCTGATCATGGCCAACGGGTTCGCACCCAGATGCCGAGCCTGAACCACCGCCGTCCTTCGCTGTTCTGACCCTGGGGAAGCCCTGCCCGTCACTGCTCACCACGCTGCGGGCGTCGTGCCGCGCGATCGCCCTCGCCACGCTCGCGCCGTCTGCCCTGCTGCTGGCCTCTCTGCCGGCCCACGCCGCCAGCGCCCTGGCCGCCTGGCGCGTCAGCCGGGATGGGGTGCTTGAGCTGCGCACCTCGCCCTCAATCTCCCTGCAGGCCTTCTACGAAAGCGGCAGGGGCACCCAGGGTCCTCGGGTGTGGATCGACCTCCCCGGCGCCCCGGTGCGGCCTCGCACCCTGCGCGGCAGCGGCGCCCTGCGCGAGGTGCGCATCGGCAAGCCCGATCCCGGCACCACCCGCCTTGTGCTCGAATTCGCCCCAGGCACCCAGCTCGATCCGCGCAACATGCGCCTGGTGGGCACCGCCCGCGACCGCTGGCGCCTCGAGCTGACCGGGCTGGGCTCCAACCGGCTGATCTCCACCCTCGGCGAAGGCAACGTGGAGGTGGCAGGCGGAGGCTGGGTACGGCCGACTCCCTTCGGCGGCAGCCGCCCCCTCCCCTCGACCGGCGGCATGCCCGCAGTGCCGCGCGGCCGCTTCCGGGTGGTGATCGATCCAGGCCACGGCGGACCCGACCCGGGCGCCGTGGGCATCGGCGGGCTGCGGGAAACCGATGTGGTGCTCGACATCTCGTTGCAGGTGGCCCAGCTGCTGCAGAGCAAGGGTGTGCAGGTGGTGCTGACGCGCACCTCCGAAATCGACGTCGACCTGCCGCCGCGGGTGGCGCTGGCGAACAGCAGCGGTGCCCAGGCTTTCCTCAGCATCCACGCCAACGCCCTGAGCATGGCCCGGCCGGATGTGAACGGCATCGAAACCTTCTACTTCCAGGGCGCGCAGTCGCGGGCGCTGGCGGAGGCCGTGCAGGAGGAGATGCTGCGGGTTTCACCCGGCAGCCCCGACCGCGGCGTCAAGACCGGCCGCTTCTTCGTGATCCGCCGGACGGTGATGCCCGCGGCGCTGGCGGAAACCGGCTTCGTGACAGGCGATCTGGATTCCCCCCGGCTGGCGGATGCGGGACACCGCCAGCGGCTGGCCCAGGCCATCACCCGCGGCATCCTGCGTTACCTGGGGGGCGGATGAGCAAGCGACGCATCGGCCTGCTCGACAGCGGACTCGGCGGCCTGACCGTGCTGCGCCGCCTGGTGGAGCGGCATCCCGACCAGCCCTACATCTACCTGGGCGACACCGCTCGGGTGCCCTATGGCGAGCGCTCCAGGGGGGAGATCCGCTCGATTGCCGCCGAGGTGGTGAGCTGGCTGCAGCTGCAGTCGGTCGATGTGGTGCTGATGGCCTGCAACACCACCCATGCCCTGGCCCTTGATGTGGTGGAGGCCATTGCCGGCCGCGAGGTGCCGGTGCTGGGTCTGATCGACAGTGCTGCCACCGTGGTGCAGGGGGAACGGGTGGGCGTGCTGGCCACGCCGGCCACCGCAGCCAGCGGCGCCTATGGACGCGCCCTGCGCGCCGTGCGTCCGTTCATCAAGGTGGTGGAAGTGGGCTGCCCCGCCTTCGTGCCCCTGATCGAGCGGGGTGATCTCACCGACCCGCAGCTGCGCGAGGCGGCCCACACTTATCTGAAGCCCCTGCTGGCCGCCGATGTGGACACCGTCGTGCTTGGCTGCACCCACTACCCGCTGCTGGAAGACCTGCTGCGGGAGCTGCTGCCCCAGCACGTGGTGCTGGTGGATCCGGCCGAGGCCGCCGTGGCGCGCCTGTCGGTCTGCATCGGCCGAACGCCGGCGCCGGTGCCGCAGCGCTGCGGCCTGCACCCGTCTCCCGCTCTGGCCAGTGGCAGCCGCTTCTGCGTGACCGGCGATCCGGAGGCCTTCGCCCGTGCCGCCATGCCCTGGCTGGGCTGGCGGCCGGTGGTGGAGCAGGTGGCGCTCTCAGCGCCGATCCAGGCCTTCTAGGATCCATCCACTGAGCAGGGGTCATGGCCACGGTCGCGCAATTGCTCCAGCCGGTCGAGAACGACCTCGAAACTCTGCTGAGCGATCTGCGCAGCCTGATCGGCGCCGGCCACCCGATCCTCCAGGCTGCAGCTGAGCACCTCTTTAGTGCCGGTGGCAAACGGATCCGCCCCGGCGTGGTTCTGCTGCTCTCACGGGCTCTCAGCCCTGATGGTGAGCTCTCCAGCCGGCACCGGCGCCTGGCTGAGATCACCGAAATGATTCACACCGCCTCCCTCGTCCACGACGACGTGGTCGATGAGGCCTCCACCCGCCGCGGCGTGGACACGGTCCACAGCCGCTTCAACAATCGCCTGGCGGTGCTGGCGGGCGATTTCCTTTTCGCCCAGGCCAGCTGGCACCTCGCCAACCTCGACGACCTCGATGTGGTGAAGCTGCTCTCGCGCGTGATCATGGACCTGGCCGACGGCGAAGTGCGACAGGGGCTGTTCCGCTACGACACCGGCCAGAGCTTCGAGACCTACCTCGAAAAGAGCTACTGCAAAACTGCCTCGCTGATCGCCAACAGCGCCCGCGCCGCCGGGGTGCTGAGCAACCTGCCGGTCGATCGCCTCGATCAGCTCTACCGCTTCGGCCGCCAGTTGGGCCTGGCCTTCCAGGTGGTCGACGACATCCTCGACTTCACCGGCAGCGATCAGCAACTGGGAAAGCCTGCTGCCAGCGATCTGGCCGCCGGCTACCTCACGGCCCCGGTGCTCTTCGCCCTTGAGGAACGTCCGCCCCTGGCCGGGCTGATCGAGCGAGAGCTCTGCGAACCCGGCGACCTCGATCAGGCGCTGGAGCTGGTGCGGGGCTGCGAAGCGATCCCCCGGTCGCGCACGCTGGCCGAAGGTTTTGCCCGAGAGGCCGGCGAAGCGCTCCAGTGGCTACCGCCTTCCGCCTCCAGCGACGCCCTCAAGGCCCTGCCGGACTTCGTGCTCAGCCGCCTCTATTGAGCGCGCTTTGCCGAGCTGAGTGGGCTTGCTCCGCCGAATCGCACGGCCGTTTGACCTGCTCTCATGCAATGGCCAGAGCAGGTTGCTGCACGAGGGATGGATCCATTCACCGAGAAGCCAGTTCTCCTTCACACAGGCTGCTTCAAAATCAGGGAGGTGTGAAGATTCAAAGCCACAAGATCTCTCACGTTTTGCTAGCGATTGACGGGCAGCTTTACCCATGCTGAAAAGGAACCCTCCCATGGACATCAATCAGCACCATTTCGAGCTACAAATCCTCTGACCTCCCCCTCTCAGAGATCCACACCATGAGCGAGGGCAGTTCCTCCAACCAACCCGTGCCCGACGTGGACGCCGAGGATCAGGCCACGGCGATTGCACTGGGCGCATTGGGAGCCCAGCTCCGTCAAGCACGCGAGGCCAAGGGCATTGCCCTGCCGGAGCTTGCCAAGCGCCTGTTCTTCCGCGAGGAGCAGTTGAACGCGCTTGAAGCCGGCGACCGTGCCGCCCTGCCCGAGCTTGTGTACGTGATTGCCCAAGCGCAGCGCGTGGCCGGGGTGCTCGGGCTGGATGTGGCGCCGTTGTTGCAGCCGCTGCGCAACCTGCAGAAAAGTGGCCTCACCCACCGCTGCCTGGACCCAAGCACCTCAACGACACAGCAGACGGCGCCAGGGTCCGCCAAGACCGCCGCCGCAGGCGTGATGGTCCGTTCCATTGCCGTGATGGCTCTGATCGTGGGCGCTGGATCGGCGCTGGTGTGGGGCTGGCGGCGCTTCGATGCCGGCACCCTCCAGACACGGCTTTCCGCGCAGCCGGCTGCCCCCTCCCCTGCACGGCCCGAGCCCCCGGCCAACGAACCAGCCCCTGCCATGGTTGCCCCGGTGGCCGTGCCGCCAGCTCCTGGCGATCTGCTGCTGAGCAGTAGTGCCCCCAGCTGGCTGGAAGTGCGTCAGGTGGGCGGCCCTGCCGGCGAGGAGGTGGTGTTCCGCGGCACCTTCAAGGGGGAGCGCCACTTTCCGCTCGGCGATGGCCTCAAGGTGCTGGCCGGGCGCCCCGACCTGGTGACAGCCCGTCTGGAAGGCAAACCGGCTGAACGCCTCGGTTCGATCGAACAGGTGCAGTGGCGCACCTTCAAGACTTCAGCAGCGGATCCGTCCGCTCCGCCTCCCTGAGCACAAGAAGCCACCCCCCCAAGGGGCACCTCCGCAGGGTTGCTGGGGCGGAGCGGCCTTCATTCCCTTTCCATCGCCACAATCTGATCGCGACCGTTCATCCGGGCCAGTTCTGAGGCTTTTGTTGCCCGCTGGAACAGGCTGGCGAAATCGGCGTCGGTGTCGCTCATGGTGGTGACTCCACCGCTGAGGTGAATCTGCTGCTCGCTGTGGAAGGACGACACACCAATATGGTGGACGCCCTCCAGCACGCTTTCCGCCAACCAGGTGGCCTGCTCATCGGTGCTGTTGATCAGCAGAATCGCGAATTCCTCGTCGCCCACCCGTCCGATCAGGTCCTGGTCCGCGGCGTGGCTGCGGCAGAGATCGGCCACTTTCACCAGCACCTCATCGCCCGCCTTGTGGCCTGAACGGCTGTTGATCATCCGGAAGTTGTCAATGTCGAGAATCACCAACGACAACGGCACCTGACGCTCCCGCGCATGCCTCAGTTCGAGTTCGCCGAGCTGAAGGAAAAGGCTGCGCCCCAGCAGATGGGTGATCGGGCAATGCAGCGACTGGCGGCGCATCTCGATTTCCCGCATCGCCAATTCAGCAATGCGCTCCAGAAGACGGATCTGCTGATCGCTGGGCTGGCGAGGCTTGCGGTCGATCACGCACAGCGTGCCGAGGTTGTGGCCGTCTTCAGAGGTAAGCGGTGCGCCCGCATAGAAGCGAATCCTGGGCTCCTCCAGCACGAGGGGATTGGTGTTGAAGCGCGGGTCTTCGAGCGCATCGGGCACCACAAGCACGCCGTTGCCGGCGATGGCATGGGCGCAGAAGGCCATCTTGCGCGGTGTCTCGTCGATCTCCAGCCCCTGGCGGGCGATGAACCACTGGCGGTCGGTATCGATCAGGGAGATCAGGCCGATCGGTGTGTCAAGCAACTCAGTGGCCAGCTCCAGCAGGCGATCGAGGTGCGGATCCTTGCGATGATTGAGCAGGTCGTGGCGCTCCAGCGAGCGCAACCGCTGGAGTTCATCGACGGGGACCGGGTAGTCGGGGAAGGGGGACATTGCAAGGCCACGCGCAGACAGCTCCTGCCTCTGTTGTAGCCAGGCCGGGCTGCGTCACGCCCTGAGCCAGTGGGCTTGGCAACCGACTGGTATGCAAAACAGCACCCAAGCGGCTCCCGTAACCTCGGCTCTCCCCCCGGTAGCCGTCGTGCCTCCCCGAACGCGCCGGCTGCGGCCCATGCCCAGCGCCAGAAGGGCAGCGACCCTGGCCGCTGGTTTCTCCGCCGGTCTCGCCGCTGTTCTGGCGGCCTTGCTGGCGGTTCTGCTGCCCATGCTTCAGTCGGCGCAGGCGGCGACCGGACCGTCCAGCTACGCCCTGGCCTGGGAGCAACCCTTCAACCGCCCAGATCACTACCCCCTTGATCAGCGTCCTGATCCGGCGCTCTACAAGCCGAACGGCGCCTGGATCGGCCGGCTGATCCTGCCGGAGGCGCGCGCCGCGGATCCCGCCGGTCAGGGTCAAAGCGCCCAGGATCCCGGCGCTGACTGGGTGTGGCTGGAGGTGCAGCACGCGCCTCCCGAGCACGAGAAACTGGTGGGCCAGCGGCTGCGGCTGGGCTGGCAGGAGCGGCCGCTGTTGCAGGCCATGGTGCGCACCGTCAGCACCGACATCCACTTGGATGCGGCGGCCCATGCGGCGATCGCTGCCGGCAACGTGGTGCCGCAGCGACTCGATGGCCGCCGCGGCGTGGGTCCGCTGCAATCGCTGGCCGGGGCTCGCCCCCACGACGACGTGATCGTGCGGCTGGAGGAGGTGGAGCTCACCACCAGCCCCACCGGCAGCCCCGGCCTGGCGATCGCCCAGCCGCCGGTGCAGATCACCGGCCGGTACGTGGCCCTGGTGCAACTGCTGCAACCAGCCGCCGCCGCCGAGAACCCCGACGGCGATCGCTTTGAGGTGCGGCACTTCGATCGGCGCCAGGGCGGATTCAGCGGCCCGCTGGACGTGGTGCGGATTCCGCGGCAGCCACCTGATCGCGATGGGCGCCGGCTGTTCAACCCGGATGGCCTGGTGGGGGATCCGATCGGCGCCGCCGGCTGGCTGGTCTACGGCGCGCCCGATGCCAGCGGCCTGTTCACGGCCCAGGCACTGCTGCCCCGGGCGCTGCTGCAGCCCCAGGCCGATCAGCTGGTGCAGGGCCGCGGCGCCGGCCTCGACTACGTGCTGCACCGCAACTGGGCCCGCACCCCCGAGCGCAAGGGCCGCTTCTCACGGGTTCAGGTGGGGGGAGAAGGCAGCTGGCAGCTGGGCGAGCGGGGCCTGCTGATCCACAGCTTCGGCGGCATCGGCGGCCCCGCTGGCGAAGCGATCGTGGCCGGGACCGTGACCGGCCACTTCGCCTTCGGCGACGCCGAACTGGGGCGCGACCCCTTCAGCGGTGAGCCGCTGTTTGCGCTCCGCTTTCACCAGATCTATGCCAACAACCCCAACGGCATCGTGGCCGGCACCCAGGACTGGAGTGCCTACAGCGGCGATCTGCAGCGGGGCTGGCTGTGGCTGCGGCCGATCTCCGATGTGCTGATCCGTCAGGACCTGTTCAGCGACGTGCAGCTCGGCCCCCGCCGCTTCTCCCTGCTCGACGAACTGGGGGTGCAGGCCAACGTGATGATGGCCCGTTACCGCAGCGGCGATGGCACGGGCCTGTCGTCGGTGACGCCGGCCACCTCCTGCGTGCAGGATTCCAGCCAGACCCTCTACATCGCCCTGCAACGGCTGCGCCAGCAGGTGCTGGCCGATCCCGGGCTGATGGCCTGGTGGCGCGCCCATCCCAACGACAGCGACAGCCGGCGCTTCGAGCGGCTGCTGGCCCTGGGCCGGTCGCTCGACGACCTGCTCACTCCCTTCGGCATGGTGCGCTCCGACTGGGTGCGCAACGCGGCAGTGGTGGCCGGCGCTGACACGCTCACCAGCGGTGAGCAGCATTTCGTGCGCGGGGAAAGCGTGCGCGATGCCCTGCTCAGCTGGCGTTCGATGCTGCCCCGCCGCGGCCATGACGACATCGCCCGCGTGTTCCTCCAGAACGGCTCGCAGCTGTGGTTCCAACGCACCAACCAGGTGCCGGGCCGCGACCCCGAGCTGCTGCCGCTGGCACCCACGCTGCTGCTCGGCCAGTGGCCCTGGTTGTCGGTGCCGCTGCGGCGGCTCTCCGATGCGGTGAGCACGCCGCTGCTGGGCGGCAATGGGCTGGTGGCGGCGCTGGGAATGCTGCTGTACGCACTGGTGGCCCTGCCGCTGGCGCGGCGCAGCGGCCTGCTGCGGCAGGGCTGGCGCTGGCGACCGCTGGGGCCAATGCTGCGCCAGGCGCCGCTGCTGCTGCTGATGCCAGCGCTGGGGGAGGAAGCGGTGTTCCGCGCCGCCCTGCTGCCGGCAGCCGCAATGGAGGGGGTGGGGCCCTGGTCGTCGCTGGCCTGGGGCGCCCTGAGCGTGGGGCTGTTCGTGGCCTACCACCCACTGGCTGGCGCCACCTGGTACCGGCCGGGGCGGCAGCTGTTCCGTGATCCGGCCTTCCTGCTCTCCTGCAGCTGGCTCGGCGCCGTGTGCGCGGGCGTCTTCCTGCTCAGCGGCTCGCTGTGGCCGCCCGTGCTGATCCATTGGCTGGCCGTGACCCTGTGGCTGTGGCCCCTGGGCGGACGCCTGCGGTTGAGGATGGAGGCCCCCAGGCCGGTGGCCCCATGACCCTCGAACGGTTCAAGCAGGCCCTGGCCACATTGATGGAGCAGGCGCCCACCGACCCCCTGGAGCGGGATGAATTCTTCGAAGTGAACCCGCTGCCCGCCGCCGATGGCCCCTTTGAGGTGGTGGTGGTCGACGAGGAGCAGGGGATCTTCGCCGCGCTCTATCTCGACCGCCTGTTCGAGGAGGAGGAAGCTGAAGGCCAGGACGAGGTTGAAGCGCTGGTGCCCGCCTACCTGCAGGAGGCGTTCGGGCTGGAGCGGCACGACTGGCAGCCCACCGCTCCCTTCGATCTGGGCTGGCGGTCGCGGGAATTTCTCTGGTTTCTGGAATTCCAGCTCCCCGGTCTCACGCCGCCCTGTCACAGCGACGCCGTCAGCTGAGTGAGGGCTGGCGCGGGGCGCAGACGGCTGAGTGTGTGCTGACGGGGGCTCAGAAGGCTTCAGCGCCCCCTGACGATCACCGGTGTGCCACCGCCTGGAGCGGTGCCGGGCAGGGCGGGCACCACCGAGGTCTGACCGTCCCATTTGTCGAGGAACAGCTTGTAGAGCACCTGGTCATCGAGGCTGGAGTTGAGGATCTGGTAGCGCTTGGCCTCCTGATCGGCGATCTTCACTTCGGTCTGGGCGCGCAGCAGCCGCTGCTCGGCGATCTGTTTCTGTTCGATGGCGGCGCGGTATTCCTCAGCGATCTGCAGACCGGTGAGGTCGAGGCCCTGCACGATCACGTAGTTGAACTTGCTGAGTTCTTCCGCCACCTTCTCCTGCACCAGGGCGGAGATGTCGTTCCATTCGGTGGCGATCGTCACCAGCTCGTACTGGGAAAACACCGATTTGAGCGCCTTGAGCAACGAGGGCTGGATCACCCGCGGATAGATCTGGGAGTTATCGGTGGCGATCGTTTCGAACACGCGGGCCGCCTCGCTGGGCTTGATCGCGTACTTCACCGTGGCGGTGGCCTCGATCACCTGCAGATCCTTGGTGAGGGTGGAGAACTGCTCCGGCCGCACCTGGGTGCGCACATCAAAGAACGAGGTGGCCTGAATCAAGGGGATCTTGAGGTTGGGGCCGGGGTCGCGCTGGTTGCCGGTCACCTTGCCGAGCGTGGTGACCACGGCGACGTTGCCGGCCGGCACGATGAAGATCGTCTGGGTGAAGAGGATCAGCAGCGCCACGGCCCCGGCGATCAGCAGTTGAAACATGGCGCCCGGGCCATCACCGGCCGGTCGCATCGAGCCTTGCATGGTGGTGGGGCGTAGGGAGTGCGCACCCTAGGGGGAGCCTGTGGCGGGAGTGCGAAGCAGGAAAGCGGGATCCCGCCGCGGGCAGGCTGTGGACGCCGGCAGGCGCTGAGCAAAGGGAAGCGTTGACTTGAACAACCGCCGATGATGGGCGTCACAGTGCTGCCTCCGGTGCCGCGCCCCGTCCCGCTTGGCCTGCTGAGCCTCGTTCCGTGGTCGCTTGCTGTGGCTTCGGCAGCAGGGGCGCCGGCGACCGCAGCTCCTGTGGAGGCGGCTCCTGTGGCCGCCCCGTCCGAAACCATCGCCCGGACCGAGGCGGCCCTGACGGACCTGATGGCATCGCAGGGGTGCCGCACCAACAGACTGCCGACAACAGCCGGGGGTCAGCGGGCCCTGAGCCGCTGGAACGCGGCCGCCATGCTGCAGGCCTGCCTTCAGCAACTGGCGCCGGCGACAGGCGACCTGCAGCAACTGCAGCACGAGCTCGCCGCCGAACTGGCCGTGTTACGGGGGCAGCTCGGCAACGAGCAGGCCCGGTTGCGGGCGCTGGAAGCCGCCGCGTTCTCCACCACCACCACCCTCAGCGGCCAGGCCAGCTTCGTGCTGGGCACCAACGCCTTCAGTGGCTCCGCCGCAGGGCTGGTGCAGCAGAACCGGCAGGCCTTCGGTGCCGCCAGCTTCAGCTACGACCTGCAGCTCATCGCCGACACCAGCTTCAACGGCAAGGACCTGCTGCGCACCACGCTGCGGGCGGGCAACCTCGCATCCAGCAGCTTCGGTGGCGCCGGGCCCAGCAACCTCTCCACCCTCGCCGCCGCGTTTCAGGAGAACTGCGGCTTCAACGTAAGCAATTGCGGCAACGCGCTGGCGATCGATCGCGCCTTCTATCAGTTCCCCCTGGGGGCGGGCTTCACCGCCACCATCGGCGGCCGCGTCGAGCAGGACGACATGCTCGCCCTCTGGCCCAGCGTCTACCCGGCTTCAGCCGTGCTCGACCTGTTCACCCTGGCCGGGACTCCAGCCGCCTACAGCGAGAACCTGGGGGCAGGCGTGGGCCTGTGGTGGGCCCGCCGGGGCTTCAGCATCAGCGCCAACTACGTGGCCGCGAGTGGCAATGCCGGCAATGCGGGCCAGGGGGGGTTCGGCACCGCCAACGCCGGCGCCACCGGCACCGTTCAGGTGGGTTACGGGCACAAGGCCTGGGCCGTGGCGGCGGTGTACACCCGCCTGCAGAACACCAACGGCCTGATCGGTGCCGCCAGCCCCTTCACCACCGCCAGCCTCAGCGTCCCGGGCACCACGGAGGCCTTCGGCCTGAGCGGCTACTGGCAGCCGTCACGGGCGGGCTGGTGGCCCTCGATCAGCGCCGGCTGGGGCCTCAACAGCACCACCTATTCCAGCCGCGGCCTCAGCAGTGGGCTGAGCAACAGTGACACTGGGGGCAGCAACGGCCTCGTGGCCACCAGCCAGTCGTGGGCGGTGGGCCTCCAGTGGAGCGACGTGCTGGGCAAGGGAAATGTGCTCGGCATGGCCGTGGGGCAACCGATCGTGGCCACGCGGCTGGTCGGCGGCGGCGACGGCCAGGACAGCAATCTGGTGGCCGAATGGTGGTACAGGCTGCAGGTCAGCGACAGGATTGCCGTGACCCCGGCACTGTTTCTGCTCAGCCGGCCGCTCGGCGCTGACACCCCCGCAGGAGAGCAGTTCCGCCAGTTCGGCGCCCTGATCACCACCAGCTTCCAGTTCTGAACCCGACCGGCCAGACCGCACGCCGGCGAATCCACGCGCGACCCACGGCCATGCCCGCCACGCTCACCTTTCACTTCCGCCCCCGCGGCCCCGCGCGCTTCGCGGTGGGGGGCTTCCTCACCCTCTGGCTGGGCGGCTGGGCGGCCGGGGAAGTGTTCGCGCTGTTCACGCTCAGCCGTCTGCTGCGGGAGTGGACCGGGGCTGGCCCGATGGACATGAGCGTGGGGAAGGCCGCAGCGGTGACCGCCTTCCTGCTGCTGTGGGTGAGCTTCTGGACCCTGGGCGGGGTGATGGCGATACGCGAATGGCTGCGTTGTTTCTGGGCCGATGAGCGGCTGGTTGTCACCGACGATGTGCTGACGCTGCACACGCGGCTGGGCCCGTTCGTGCGCCGGCAGCGCATCGGGGTGGGCCAGATCCGCCGCTGCGCGGTGCGCAGCCGCCACCAGCAGCCCAGTGCGCTGGTGGCAGAACTCGAGAACCGGGTCATCGAACTCACGCGGCTGGGCACCGCTGGCGAACGAGAGCAGGCCGCCGCCGCATTGAACGCAGCCTTCGCTCTCGATCCAGCAGCGCCGGCGGATCCGGTGGCCACTGATTTGCCCCAGCCGCTGACGGCCCAGCTGCCGCGTCAATGGCAGGAGCTGGAGGCCGCGTTCTGCGACGCCCCGTTGCTGGTGCCCACGCTCCGCATCCGGCGGCGTCAGACGGCCGTCACGGCCGTGATCACCTTGCTGCTGCTGGCGCTGCTGGGCCTGCTGGGCCGGTCAGCCCTGGCCGACCCATCCCTGTGGCCAGTGGTGGCCTTCCTGGCCCTGCCGGCACTGGGCTGCGGCTGGGGAACGGTCTGGCTGCTGCTGGGCCGGCGAGAGCTGCGCCTGGAGCGCCACCAGCTGGTGGTGCAGCGCCGCTTCGGCCGCTCCGTGCGTGAGGTGGCCCAGCTGGACGCCCTGGAGTTGGTGGAGAGCACCGACAGCGACGGGGACCGCTGGTACAAGCTGCAGGGGCTGCGCTCCGAGGGCAAACCCCTCACGCTTGAAAGTGCGATCAGGGATCCCGCCGATCCACGCGCCCTTGGCCAGTGGCTGCAGCAGCGCACCCAGATTCCGTACCGCGATGCGATTCCGTCCGAGGGCGAACGGGAGGAGCAGCGGGCGGCCGCCCTGCTGGAGCTCAAGCAGCGACTGGGCGAAACGGGCCGGGCCGGCTCCTGGATGCTCAAGCTGGTGGAGCGGATCGAGACAGACAAGAAAAGGCCACCGGCCCCGCCGGCCTGAGCGTGGAGCCGTCCCGGGGCCGCGCCACGGGCATCACCGACACCACCTGCGCCACCGCTCAACCTTTGCACCACCGCTCAACCGTCCCCGCACCTCCGGGTTTCCACAGGCTCAGAGCCGCAGCTCCGCCAACGACTGCAGACAGATCACCTCGGGCGGGTACTGGGCGCAGACCCCATCGTCGGGCAACAGCACATGCACCTGGCAGCCTGCCGCCTGGGCCGAGCAAGCACCGGCGATCGAATCCTCAAAGGCCCAGCAGTCACTGGGGTCGACACCGAGGCGGCGGGCGGCCAGCAGAAAGACATCGGGGGCCGGCTTGCCAGCCAGGAGCTCCGGGTCATCGCCATGCACCCGCCGCTCGATCAGCTGCAGCCAGGCATGGGGCTGACTCTTGAGGGTCACCGCCTCACGGGAGCTGCTGGTGGCCAGGGCCATGGGTATGCCCAGAGCATGGCAACGCTCCACCAGCGCCTGGGCACCCGGCATGGCTGCGGCCTGCGGCAACAGGGCCTCAGCGATCGGCTGGCGCACCTCCAGCAGCTCAGCGGTACTCAGCGAAGGCCCACCGCTCTGATGGATCCACTGGCGCACCTGATCGGCGCAATCGAGGCGCCGGCGACCACGCAGGGCCAGCACTTCCTCCGGCCGGAGCCTGCGGCCGAAGTGGGCGGCGGCGGCCTGCCAGGCCTGGGCATGCAGCGGTTCGGTGTCCAGCAGGAGACCGTCGAGATCGAACAGGCAGGCCGCGGGACGGGTCATGGCGCCATCTTCCCAGCTACCAAGACCAGTCGCCCAGGCTGGCGGGGCATCAGGGCCTGCTCAGGTGGAAAGCAGCGGCCCGGCGCTGGGGAAGCGCCGCCGCAGAGGAATCACCTGGGTGATGGATATCGAATCCTCCAGAGGCGCTTCCTGGGGTTCAGCAGCAAGGCGAACAGACGATCTGGCCTGACAAAGAATGATCTTTCCTGACAACAGATGATCTTTCCTGAGCATTGCCACCTGGAGCGTGATCATCACGTTCCAGCATTCCAGCTTGCCCTTTCTGCGCTGCGCTGCAACAGCCGGCGCGCATCACTAGCTGCCAATGTGGACGTAGCTGCCAGTTGGACGTAACCGCCAATGTGGACGACCTCACCCAGTAGCAGATCTGCAGCCTGGTGAAGAGGAGGTGGCGTATGCGGACGCTGGCTACCAAGGAAATGAGCAACGAGAAGAGATGGAGGGCAAGGCCAGCAAGTTTTGGCTCACCATGCGCCCCGGCAAGCGCCGGTCCTTACCGGATCCTGCTGGTGACAAGTTGAAGCCAAGATCATTCAACAATCAGCGGACATTGCCCGATTCACGACGTGCCACGCACAAAACCGTTCAATCTGCACACTTCGCCACCGCTCCTTTTTTGCTGTTCGGTGTTGCCCAGAGCTTCCCTACGCGTGTTGCTGAAATCCAGCCCGTGCGACGCCAGAGCGGCAACGCCACCAGCGGCCGCTTGAATGGGGGGCCCTGGTCCCGATGGCGATGAGCGAGGTCACGATCGAATCCGTGCTGCAGGAAGGCCGGGTGTTCGAGCCCCCCGCCGCCCTCGCTGCCAGCGCCCGGGTCGGCAGCCTCGCGGCCTACCGGCAACTGGCAGAGGCAGCGGACACCGACCCGGACGCCTTCTGGGCCGAGCAGGCGCGGGGAGCCCTGCACTGGTTCCAGCCCTTCGAGAGCGTTCTCGACTGGAGCGACCCGCCCTTCGCCCGCTGGTTCGAAGGGGGCACCACGAACGTGGCTTACAACTGCCTCGATCGCCATCTGGATGGCCCCCGCGCCCACAAGACGGCACTGATCTGGGAGGGGGAACCCGGCGATGAGCGCCGCTTCACCTACACCGAACTGCACGCCGAGGTGTGCAAGGCCGCCAATGCCCTGCTGGCCCTCGGCATCGGCAAGGGCGATCTGGTGGCGCTCTACATGCCGATGGTGCCGGAAGCGGCCATCGCCATGCTGGCCTGCGCCCGCATCGGCGCTCCCCATTCGGTGGTGTTCGGCGGCTTCTCGGCCGAAGCGCTGCGTGACCGCCTGATCGATGGCCAGGCCAAGGCGGTGATCACCGCCGATGGCGGCTTCCGCAAGGACAAGCCGGTGGCGCTCAAGCCGGCGGTCGACCAGGCCCTCGCCGAAGGCTGCCCCAGCGTGGAGCACGTGCTGGTGGTGAAGCGCACCGGCACCCCCACCGCCATGACCGAGGGGCGCGACCACTGGTGGCACGACCGTGTGGAGCCGGCCAGCGTCGAGCACATCGCCGAGCCGATGGCCAGCGAAGACCGCCTGTTCGTGCTCTACACCTCAGGCTCCACCGGCAAGCCGAAAGGCATCGTGCACACCACCGCCGGTTACAACCTCTGGGCCCAGATCACTTTCCAGTGGATGTTCGACATCCGCGAGGACGACATCCACTGGTGCACCGCCGACGTGGGCTGGATCACGGGCCACAGCTACATCGTGTACGGGCCGCTCTCGGCCGGTGCCACCACGGTGATGTACGAAGGCGCGCCACGGCCCAGCAAGCCCGGCGCCTTCTGGGAAGTGATCCAGAAGCACCGCGTCACGATCTTCTACACGGCGCCCACTGCGATCCGGGCCTTCATGAAGAACGGCCGTGAGGTGCCCGACCAGTACGACATGAGCTCCCTGCGCATCCTCGGCACCGTGGGCGAACCGATCAACCCGGAAGCCTGGATGTGGTACCGGGAGGTGATCGGTCATGGCCGCTGCCCGGTGGTGGACACCTGGTGGCAGACCGAGACCGGCGGGGTGATGATCAGCCCCCTGCCGGGTGCCACACCCACCAAACCAGGCTCCGCCACCCTGCCCATGCCCGGCATCGTGGCCGATGTGGTGGACATGGACGGCAACAGTGCTGATGTGGATGAGGGGGGCTACCTGGCCGTGCGGCGCCCCTGGCCAGGGATGCTGCGCACCATCCACGGCGATCCAGAACGCTTCCGCAAAACCTATTGGGAAGCGATCCGGCCGGCGGACGGCAGCTGGGTCTACTTCGCCGGGGATGGCGCCCGCCGTGATGCCGATGGTTATTTCTGGGTGATGGGCCGCGTCGATGACGTGATCAACGTGTCTGGGCACCGGCTGGGCACGATGGAGATCGAATCCGCCCTGGTGAGCCATCCGGCCGTGGCCGAAGCCGCCGTGGTGGGCCGGCCCGACGACCTCAAGGGCGAAGGAATCGTGGCCTTCGTGACCCTGGATGCGGGCACCAGCGGCGACGAGGCCCTGATCGCCGCGCTGAAGCGCCACGTGGGCGCCGAGATCGGCCCGATCGCCCGCCCCGACGAGATCCGCTTCACCGATGCCCTGCCCAAGACCCGCAGCGGCAAGATCATGCGCCGCATCCTGCGCGCTCTGGCGGCCGGCGAAGAAGTGAGCGGCGACACCAGCACCCTGGAAGACCGCTCCGTGCTGGATGCGCTGCGGGTCTGAGGACCACACCGGATGCCCGTCATGCGGATCCCCAGCAACCGGGAGGAATCCCTGGCCATCCTCGCCGCCATGGCGGATGTGGGCGGCTGCGGCGGAGAACTGCCGCCGGCCGCGGCGACCGCGGTGGCGGCGGCCGGCCACTGGATCTTCCGGCTCGGGGCTGAAGGACTGCCACGCCCGCTTCCACCCACCAGCCCGGCGCTGCTGGCCGCAGCCCTGCAGCCGGCGGCCCTGCGCGTGGAGGCGATCCGCTTCCTCACGGTGATGGCCTTCCTCGGCGACCGGCTGGATCCGGGGCGCATCGAGCGGGTGCTGGCCTACGCGGCGGCTCTCGGCATCCACACCGCCTCGATGGAGGAGATCGCCGCTGCCGCCCAGGGGCACCTGCAGGAGGCGCTGGCTCTGATGGCCCGCAACAACCTCAGCTCCCTGACCGGCTCCCCCTGGAGCCCGGAAGCCGACATCGCCGCCTGGCTGCAGCCGTACCAGGGGGAAGGGGCGGATCCGGCCCTGGCGGCGCGGTACCGGGCACTGGGCACACTCCCGCACGACCGGCTCGGGCGTGCCTTCCACGACCACTTCCAGCGCAACGGCTACGCCATGCCGGGGGAGCCGGGGGCTCTCAACGAACGGTTCACCACCCCCCACGACACCTGCCACGTGCTCACCGGCTACGACACCACGCCCCACGGCGAAATCCTGGTGTCCACCTTCACCGCCGCGATGCATCCGCGGCATCCGATCTCCGGTCACGTGCTGCCGGCGATCTTCTCCTGGCATCTCGACACCCAGCTCAACGACGTGGCCCGATCGGCGCACGGGGCGCTGGATCCTGAGGCGTTCTGGCACGCCTGGGCGCAGGGGGAAGGCATGCCCCTCGATCTCTTTGCTCCGAGCTGGGACTTCTGGGCCTGGGTGGAGCAGCCTCTCGCTCAGCTGCGGGAGTCCTGGCTGGTCGGGCCCAGCCACCAGTCGGTGAGCTGATCGGCCAGCCGATCGATCTGCCGCTGCCGGGCCGGGTCATCGGCCCAGGCTCCCAGCAGGTTCTGACGCAGGCCGGCACTGGCGGGTGTGAGGTGATCGCCAGGCCGCTCCAGCAGGGTGGAGGCGTCATCAGGCCGCTGCTGCAGCACGCCGATCAACCGCCGGCTCTGGTCGAGTGCATCGGTGCCGAAGCGGATCAGCAGGTTGCGCGGCTGGCGGTAATGCAGGCCCACCAGCCGCAGGGTTTCCTCCGGTGAAGGGCTGAATTCGGTGCGCAGGCCCAGGCGGGGGGCGAGGTCGGCAAGCAGGGGGATGGAGCGATCGGCGGAGAAGTTGTTGAAGCTCATCGCCGCCAGACCACGGCAACCGCGGCCGCCATCGGGCGCCAGCAGGTGCAGCTTGCAGCCCAGGCTGTGGCCGAGCCGCAGCACCGGCAACGGGGCCGTAGCGGAGGGAGCGACACCAGGATTGGGACAAGCAGTGGCCGTGCTGCGGACCGCCCGGAAGCAGCGCCAGGCCTCGGTGGCCTGCGCCTGGTGATCGAAGCCGGGCACGTAGCTCCAGGCGCGCACCAGCAGCCCCCGCAGCGCCAGCGCCTCCAGCAGGCGGCGGTAGCTGAGCTGGGGGCTGGCCGCCAGCACCGTGCCGCCGATGAACTCCACCACGCCGATGGGCGGAACCTGCGCGCCACCGGGAAAGGCTTCAGCGGTGGGCGGGGCGAGGCTCCAGAGCGGGCCCTGCTGCTGCCAGCGGCTCATGGGTCGGCCCGGTGAGGCTGCACGGGCGCGTCCACTCAGGCCACCGTCAGCCGCCGCAGCGCCGTGAGGGCCTCACGGGCATGGGCGGCCCCATCGAGCAGGTTGTTGAACATGTGTCGCACCACGCCATCGCCATCGATCACGTAGGTGACACGGCCCGGCAGCAGGTTGAGCAAAGCGCCGGGCACACCGAAGGCCTGGCGCAGGGCATTGCCCTGATCCACCAGCAGGGGATAGGTGAGCCGGTGGCGGGCGGCAAAGCGGCTATGGCTGCCGGCGTCATCACCGCTGACGCCCCAGACCACGGCGCCGAAGGCGGCCAGTTCGGCCTCGCTGTCGCGGAAGGCGCAGGCTTCGGCGGTGCAACCCGGGGTGTCGTCCTTGGGATAGAAGAACAGCACCAGCGGCCGGCCGCCGAGCTGGTCGCTGCGGCGCTCCACCCCGTCCTGGTCGGTCAGGGCGATCAAAGGGATCGGATCACCCACCTGAAGGGCACGGGCCACGCACGCCATTGCAACTGGCCCGACCCTAGGAACGCGGCCCACTGGCGCGGGACGGCTGCGGGCTGGGAACATGGCAGCAACCTGGGCATGACCAGGGTCATCCGCCGCAGGCCATCGATCGATGGCACCCGCCCCGCAGCGTCCCTCCCGATGGCAGAACCGCCGATGGAATCAGCGCCGATGGGGTCGAGTCACGACCCGGCCGCTGGCCCGCAGGCCCCCGGCTGCTGGGAACAGGTGAGCCTGCTGGATCTCGTTGCAGCCGCCCCGGCAGCAGGGGCCGCACCCAGGGCTCCCGCCAGGCCGGCGCCGGTGGCTGCACCCGCTTCCGCCTCCAGGCCTGCAGCTGCAGAACCGCCTGCAGCGGAGCCCACGAGCACGGCCAAGCCACGCCTCAGCCTGCCGCCCCTGGCCGCCACCACGGATCCCCTGGCGGCAGCGGAGCGGCCGGCCGGTGCTGCGGCAGGCTGCCCCACCCAGCTGCTGATCCTCGACACCGAAACCACCGGGCTGGACCCGCAGCAGGACCACTGCATCGAGGTCGGGGCCATCCTTTTCCACGTCCCCACCCGCGCCGTTCTCAGCCAGCTCTCCTTCCTGCTTCCCTGCGAAAGCAATCCGGCTGCGCCGATCAACGGGATCCCCGCTGCCGTCACCCGGCTGAGCCAACCGTGGGACAACGCGCTCGCGTACTTCCGCGCGTTGGTGGAGGCCGCCGATGTGATCGTGGCCCACAACGCCAGCTTCGACCGCCAGTGGTTCGGGCGGGGCGTGTTGCCCGCACTGGCGAAACCCTGGCTGTGCAGCATGGAGGATCTGCGCTGGCCGTCGGAGCGGCAGCTGCGGGCGACGCCGTCGGTGCGGGATCTGGCGCTGGCCTACGGGGTGCCGGTGTGGGCCGCGCACCGGGCCCTCACCGACTGCATCTACCTGGCCCAGGTGTTTTCCCGCTGCGACGACCTGGAGGAGCTGCTGCTGGCAGGCCTGGAGCCACGGCGTCTGTACCGGGCCCAGCTGCCCTATGAGCAGCGCCACCGCGCCCGGCAGGCCGGCTTCCGCTGGAACGACCCCATCCCCAAAGCCTGGACCCGGCGCCTGAGCGAGCGGGAAGCAGCGGGCCTGGGCTTTCCCGTAGCACCCGTGGAACCCCTCGCTGGCAGCAGCAGCGGCAGCCCGATCGCCCACCCGATCAACAGCACCGCCGCCTGAGCGGCCAGTCAATCGGCGAGCAGTGTGCGTGGCAAAGCGGAAGTCTCCTGTTGTGTTCGCCCAATCAGGCCAACGCCCACACAAGCTGGTGAAAGAGCACTGTGATCGGATGTCCATTCCCCGGTTGCTTGAGGGCGCCGGCCCGCCGGTGCCGAAACGGTGGCAACTGCGCCGCTGGCAACGGGCCCGCACCTGGGCCCGGCTGGTGCGCGAGGCCGAAGCGCTCTGGCATGTGGATGTGCGCGACCTGCGGCGCCTCGGCGCCCTGGAGCTCGACCAGCTGCTGCATGAAGTTCCTCCTTCGCTGCGCCCGCGTGTGAACCGCTGGCTGGGGGGCTACCGGGCCCGCACCCGCCTGAACTGAGCGGGGCCAGGAGCAGGGTGTCAGCACAGGATCGGCAGGGGCCTGGCAGAACTGCGGCGGATGATGACCAAGCCCTAACCGTCGCTTAATCCTCCCCCCATGCCGCTCTGCGCAGAGTGAGGCGCTCGGTTCCCTTCTCCATGCCCTGGCGATCCACCCTCCCTTGCCGCCCCGCGCAGCACTCCGGGACCAGCGGCAGGAGAGGCGCACGCAGCGGCATGGCGCTCTGCCTGCTTGCCGCCCTGGTGGGAGGCTCCGTGACCCTCCCTTCCGCTGAAGCCTCCGCTCCCTCACCCCCCAAGGGCGGAACGATCCGGATCAGCGGCTCCAGCACGGTCTTCCCGATCACCGGCGGCGTGATCCGCGCCTTCCGTGGCACGAGCGCCGGCGCCAGTGTGCGCTTTGAGCTGCTGGAAACGGGCACCAGTGCAGGCTTCCGCGATTTCTGCTCCGGCAAGGTGCAGATCAGCAACGCGTCCCGGCCGATCAACAGCGAAGAGCTGAAGACGTGCACCGCCCGGGGGGTCAACTTCATCGAACTGCCGATCGCCTTCGACGCGCTCACCGTGGCGGTGAACCCGCGCAACACCTGGGCGAAGGCCATCAGCACCACGGAGTTGTCGCGGTTGTGGCGCCGCAGCGCCGAGGGCAAAATCATGCGCTGGAACCAGGTGAATGCCGCCTGGCCAGCCACACCGATCCGCCTCTGTGGACCCGGCAAGGATTCGGGCACCTTCGACTACTTCAACAAGGCGATCAACGGCAACGCCAGCGATTCTCGCCGTGATTACACAAGCAGCGAAGATGATGCCGTGGTGGTGAACTGCATCGCCAAGGATCCGCAAGCCCTCGGCTACCTCGGCTTCGGCTGGTATGCCTCCAACACCACCAAGCTCCGGGCCCTGGCCGTGAATGGCCGCAAGGGACTGGTGAGTCCTTCGGTGGTGAACGTACAGAACGAGCGCTACAGCCCGCTGTCACGGCCGTTGTTCATTTACATCAACGACAGCATGTTGCGCGGGCAGGATGATGTGCGGCGCTTCGTGAAGTTCTACCTGCAGAAAGGCCCGCAATACGTCAAGCAGGCCCGCTTCGTGCCATTGCCGGATGCCACCTACCGGCTGGTGGAAACCAAGCTCTACCGCAATGTGCTCGGCACCTCCTTCGGTGGAGACCTGCCGGTGGGGCTCACGATCGGCCAGGCCCTGGCGCGCAGCTTCAGCCAGCTGCGCCAACCGGTGGCCCGCTGAGGTCGGGGGCGCTGGCGCCGGAACGCCGGCGGCCAGCGTGCTGCCCCAGGCCCCGGGGCATGGCCCAGAAGGCAGCTGCCAGCCGCCATCACCGCTGAAATGCCAACCCTTGCGCTGCTCCGATGATCGGTTTGCTCTGGGAACGCCGCGCACAGGTCGGCTGGTGTCTGCTGATTCAGGCCACCGTGCTCGCCACGGGGGTGGGGCTGGAGCAATGGCTGCAACCACCGGCCCCTTTCCCTGGCGGCACCACGACCGCTAGAACGCAGGGATGACCCGACTCGATCCAGGCCGGTTGCGTTCCAGACGCCTGGGCGAACGGCCGGGTCAGCTTCCCAGCCAGTTATTCATCCATGGCGGCAGGGCGCCGACGCGCCTGTCGGTGCTGTGTTTCCACCCCTCGGGCCTGGAAGAACGGGACGGGCTGCAGCTCGACGAGCTGCACGTGCTGCTGGAGCGCGGCCTGCCCCTGTGGGTGCGGGTGCAGGGCATGGGCAACCAGGCCCTGATCCGCTCGGTGCTCGACCGTCTCGGCGTGCCGGAGCACTTTCAAACGCCATTGCTGGATCTGCCCCAACGACCACGGGTCGACTCCTCCGGCGACATGGTGCTGGCCGTGCTGCACCGCCTCAGCTTCGCCGACACGCCCGACCGCCTGATCGGCGAGCAGATCGGGCTGCTGTTGCTGCCCACACTGCTGATCAGCATCGAGGAGGTGCCCAAGCCCAGCTCCTTTCCAGAACTCACGCACTGGCTGTCGTGCCTGGATCCCGCTCCAGCCAAGGAAGATCTCGACGACATCCTCCACTTCCTGATCGACGAGTTACTGGATTCCTTGTTTCCGCTGTTGGAGCAACTCTCGGAGTTGCTGGAGCAATTGGAGGAAGCGGCATTGATGCGGCCCAAACCCACACTGCTCAACCGTGCTTACACGGCCCGGAACACCCTGCGTGACATCCGGGGTCAGGTGTGGCCCCTGCGGCACCAGATCATGGTGCTGCTGCGTCAGAACCAGCGCCTGCTCGGACCTGATGCCCTGCATGGCTTCCAGGACATGGAACAACGGGTGGGGCTGATCTTTGAAGCGTGTGAATTAGTGCGGCGCCAATGCGACTCCGTGACGGAGGCCTACATGGCCAGCATCAGCAACCGCATGAACCAGGTGATGAAAACTCTCACCATCGTTTCCACCATCTTTGCTCCGCTCACCTTCATCGCTGGGATCTACGGCATGAACTTTGTCAACATGCCGGAACTCCAGTGGCGCTTTGGCTACGCTGCAGTTGTGATGTTCATGCTGCTGGTGGCTGCCTTGCAGAGCTACTGGCTGTGGCGCCGCGGCTGGTTCCAGGACTGGACAACCGGCCGGCGTTGATCGGTGTTGACAAGCAAGCTCCCGCCCCGTGATGAACAGCGCGAGGACCACCGTGATGAAGAGCGTGATGGGTGACGTGATGGGTGACGTGATGGATGCCGAGATCAACACCATGAAGACCAACAGGACGGACAGACCCACGACCGACGACGAGTGCGGCAGCTCGCCGGATGAACGTGACAACACCGCCGACGCAGACGGTGCTGCTGTCGAGGTGCAGCCGCTAAGCAGCAGTGGCGCCCATGCCGCCCTGCTGATCCAGCGCCAGACCCGCCGGCTGGGCAAGCTGCAACCGGACGTGCTCGCCGACCACGATCCCGAACCCCTTCATCAACTCCGGGTGAGCCTGAGGCGCCTGCGCACGGTGCTGCAGCAGTTCGCCCCGGCCTTGGTGCTGCCCGACACGATCAGCGATCGGCGCATGGCCAAGGTGGCGCGCCACACCGGCCTCACCCGCGACCTGGACGTGCTGCAGCAGCGCCTGCACGGCAGCTTGATCCCCCTGCTGCCGGCAGAGGAGCAGAAAGCGCTGCGGCCGGTGCTGAAACGGCTGAAGCGGGAACGGCGGCAGGCCTTCGAGGGGCTGGAGGAGGCGCTGCGCAGTGGCCCGTACCTGAAGCTGCTGGCACGTCTGCACCACTGGCAGGCCCAGCCGCGCTTCACCCCACTGGGGAAGCAGCCGCTGCGCAGCTGGCTGCTCGAATGGCAGGCAACGGCCTCCGCCAGCTTGTTCCTGCATGACGGCTGGTTCGCCACCGATCCCCACGATCCGGCCCTGCACGAACTGCGCAAGCGTCTCAAGGCCCTGCGCTACACCCTCGAGCCTCTCGAAGAGCTGGTGGGGCCGTCTCTGAGCCGCTGGATCGCCCTGCTGCGCCAGGCCCAGGATCACCTGGGTGAACTGCACGACCTGCAGGTGCTCAGTGAAGGCCTGTTCGATCCGCAGCGTCCCGGCCAGCCGGAGATCAGCCTGCCCGCGCTTCAGGCGGAGATCTCGCGGGCACAGGCGCAACAGTGGCGCGGTTGGCGGGAGCTGGCCGGCACGCTGCACGGCGCCGCCGCCCGCCAGGAGCTCCAGGCCATCCTGCTCGATGCCAGTCGCCTGCCTGCGACCTGAGGAGAGAGATGGATGTTCGCTTAGCAAGCAAACCGGCGGCTGCGCCTGAAGCCGGTGGCAGCGGCCGCAGCTGGCGGTCGTGAGAGAGAAGCTGGCCGAATGGCCAAAAAAAAGCCGGCCTGATGGCCGGCGGTAGAAGAACGTTCGTGTCGCTGTTGGTGGGCCCTGAGGCTGGTTCAACGACGGAACGGAGGTGGACCGATCGGAGCGGCGGGATTTGAACCCACGACCCCCACTACCCCAAAGTGGTGCGCTACCAAGCTGCGCTACGCCCCGGCGAGATGGAAACTATCACAGCTCCGGTGGCAGCCAGCGCTCCCAGTGCTTGGTGCGTTTGAGCCGCCGCAGCACCCGGGCGTTGAGCTGTTCACGGCGGGCACCGGCATAGCCCCACAGCCGCAGCCGGCGCGCCGTTTGGCGCAGTTCCGCCAGGGAGAGGGAGGCAAGCCGCAGCTCCGGCACCCGCCGCCAGGCGCTGGCCCGCACGGGCATCGGGTCGCCAGCCGAGGCCCCAGGCAGGCCCAGCAGCGCTCCGCCGGCCATCCACTCCGGCACCAGAACGAAAAGCACGGCCAGCAGTCCGTAGAGCTCCACGAGACCGCGGGGGAGGGGGTGAAGCTTGCGCTTGCCCTGGGGCTCACCTGGGGGATCGACCACGCTCAGATCACGCTGCCGTTGGCCCGGGGCACGCGCGGCTCCAGCCCGGGGGCGGGGGTGCTTCGCGATGGCGGCGCCTCCTTCCACAGCAGCGGCGCCTCCGGCGCCGGGTTGAGCTTGCCGTACCAGAACACCAGGGCAAACACCAGGCCCAGGGTGCAGAGCAGTGACACGATCACTGTGCGGTCGGAGAGGGAACCCATCGGTGTCAGGCCTGATCGGTGCGGAAGCAGGAGAAGCGCTGCGGCAGCCGCTCCACGGTGAGCTCATCGCCTCTGAGGATCAACCGCAGGTTGTCGTCGCCGTAGCGCACCCCCGGCAGCGGCGAGGTTTCCCGGAACAAGGTGGCGCGGGAACCGCCGCTGATCAGCGAGGCCTGAGCTTCATTGCGCTCCACCACGAGGCGTCCCTGGTCGCGGCAGAGAAAACTCTCGCGGATCTCGTAGTGCTCCCACCAAGGGGAGCTCATCGCCAGAACCGGCGGCATCAACGGAACCACAACGGTGGCGCTGAGGCCGGCGGCCAGGAGGCTGGCAGCGGATCTGGCAGCGGGTCCGGTCGTCATCGGGAAGAACCAGTGTGGAAGCGAAGGGTCGAGGAGGGCCGCCGAACCGCTCGGGCCAGCCCAGAGGCTGGGTCAGAGGCGGATCGGCTCGTTGGAGCTGCGCAGCACGCAGTGCTGCACCGACCAGTCGTACTGCGCCCAGACCTCGGGCGCCAGCAGGAAGTTGCCGCCGGCAAAGGCGGTGAGCCGCACACCGCTGGGGCGGGCGGAGCAGTAAGGGCGGCTGCCGGGGCGGGCCAGGTACTGCTGGTGGTGGGTTTCGGCGAAATAGAAGGGCTTGTGGATCAGGATCTCGGTGGTGATCGCCGGAAAGCCGGCGGCGCTGAGTTGCTCCTGGTAGTGGCGGCGGCTGGCCTCGGCCAGCGTCAGCTGCTCGGGCGTGGTGCAGAGAATCGCCGAGCGGTACTGGCTGCCGGTGTCATTGCCCTGGGCCAGGCCCTGGGTGGGGTCGTGGCATTCCCAGAAGAGCTTGAGCAGATCGGCGAAATCGACCCGCCGGGTGTCCCACACCACCCGCACCACCTCGGTGTGGGCGGTGCGGCCGGAGCACACCTCCTCGTAGGTGGGGTTGGGGGTGTGGCCGGCGGCGTAACCCACGGCCGTGGTGACCACGCCGGGCAGGCGCCAGAAGCCCTTTTCCGCGCCCCAGAAACAGCCGCAGCCGAAGCTGGCTTCCTGTTCATGGGCCTGGAGCGGTGCCTGCAGCGGTGTGCCCAGCACCACGTGGCGTTCAGCGGTGGGGATCGGCGTGGCCCGACCGGGTAGGGCCTCCGTGGCGGAAACGATCCGCTGCTTTGGGCTGCTGGTGCCGGTCGTGAAGAGTCCGAACAACGGGTCGTTGGAAGCTGAACGGAGCCTAGGCAGGGGTTTCCGTGTCCGCCGCCGGCAGCAGAGCGATGTGGTTCAGCAGCGTGGTGGTGAACGCAAACAGCAGGAAGGGCAGCGACAGCACCAGGATCACGCCCACACCCACCAGGGCGAAGATCGGCTTGCTGGAGCCCATCAAGGCGAGGCCTGCCGCCAGGCTCACGAAAATCACCAGCATCCACACCAGCACCTGCCCGTAGATGTCGCCAAAGGTGAGGGTGCAGCGCAGGTTGTAGCCCTTGAGGGGATCCATGACGACGAGGGAACGGTTGGCGGCCGGGAGATCCCGGCCCCCAGCTAAGCCGCCCCGGGGCAGGTTGTCTGCTCCGTTCAACAACTCGTTTTGGTTCAGCCAGCGGCAGCTGAGCGTCTCGGTTCAGGCCAACTGGAGCTGAACCTCCGCCTGCTGCCGCTCCCAGAGGCGGCGGTAGGTGCCGGGCAGGGCCAGCAGATCCTCGTGGTGGCCCTGCTGCACCAGCCGCCCGTCCTCCAGCACCAGCACGCGGTCGCAGGCGGCGGCGGCCGAGAGCTGGTGACTGATCATCACGATCGTGCGGCCGTGCTGGGCGCGGATCGACTGCAGGATCGCCGCCGCCGTGTTGTTGTCCACGCTGGCGAGGGCGTCATCAAGCACGAGCAGGGGGCAATCCACCAGCAGCGCCCGGCCCAGCGCCGCGCGTTGGCGCTGGCCACCGCTCAAGGTGATGCCACGCTCCCCCACCAGCGTGCCGTAGCCATCGGGGAAGCCACGGATGTCGCCTTCCAGCCGCGCCTCGCGGGCCGCTTCCTCCACCTGCTCGAAGCTGGCGTCGGGGTCGCCGTAGCGGAGGTTGTCGGCCAGGGTGGCGGTGAACAGATAGCCCTCCTGGGGCACCAGGGCCACCTGGGCGCGCAGGTCGGCCAGCGACAGAGCCGTGACATCGACGCCATCGATGAACAGCTGCCCGGACGGCACCTCCGCCATGCGGCCTAAGGCCCGGGCCAGGGTGGTTTTGCCGCAGCCCACCGGGCCCACCACCGCCACCAGTTCGCCGGGGGCGATGCGGAAGCTCACGTCGCTCAAGGCCTCGCGGTGGGCGTCGTCGTAGCGGACCGTGAGACCACGCGCCTCGACAGCCCCATGGCGCTCACGGGCGGGAGGCACCGGATCGGCCGGGGATTCCACCCGTGGCCGGCGGCCGAGCAGTTCCTCCACCCGCTCCAGGCTCACCTGGCCGGTCTGGAAGGTGTTGAGGGTGAAGCCGAGCAGGGCGGTGGGGAACACCAGCCGCTCCACGAACAGGATCAGGGCCACCAGATTGCCGATGCTGAGGCGGCCGCTTTCCAGCTGGCCGCTGCCGATCGCCAGCAGCAGCAGCAGGCTGATCGAGGAGATGCCTTCCAGCAGCGGGAACAGGGTGCTGCGGGTGCGGGAGAGGGCCAGGGCCGAGTCGCGGTAGCGGCCGTTGCGTTCGCCGAAGGCCGTCTGCTCGTGCACCTCCTGGCCGTAGATCTTGATGGCGCTGATGCCGGAGAGGTCTTCCTGGATCAGGTCGCTGAGGCTGGCCAGGCACTCCTGCTGGCGCCGCTGCTGCCGCATCATGCGGCCGCCGAACAGACGCACCACCATCAGCATCAAGGGGTACAGACCCACCGCCGCCAGCGTGAGCAGCGGGTCGATCATCAGCATCGCCGGCAGGGTGAGCGCGTAGGCGAGGGCCGTGTTGGTGAGGCTCAGCACGGCAAAACCGAGCAGGCGTCGCACGTTCTCCACGTCGCTGGTGGAGCGGCTGATCACCTCGCCGCTGCCGGTGGTCTGCACCCAGCCGGGCTCCTGGCGCAGCATGTGGTCGAACACCCGCTGGCGCAGGCTGGCCTCCACCTGGCGCCCCACGCCGAACACGAGCAGGCGTGAAACCAGCCGCGCCACCCCCATCAGCGAGGCCAGCAGCACGATCCAGCCGGCCTGCCTCAGCACGTAGGACACGGCGAAACCGTCCTGCAGGTCGTCGATGATCCCGCGCACCATCAGCGGGATGGCGACGCTCAGCAGGTTCACCACCACCAGGGCCAGCACACCGCCGAGCAGCACCCGCCGGTGGGGGCGCAGGTAGCGCCAGATCAGACCCAGGCGGATGGCGGCCATGGCGGGGGGTGGAATGGCTCCAACCTACGGATCGCGCCGGCCGGGCGAGAGTGGCAGGCCTTCGAGCCGGGCCGCGCGGAGATCAGCACCCCGCCCCGCCCGAACCGCCGCACACAGCGCCTCATCCTGCCCCGAACACACCCCTACCCATGCCGTCACCCGAGAGCCAGTCGCATCCTTTGTATGGCACCGATCGCCAGGTGGTGGACGGCCTGCTGGCCAGCGACCAACCCGGCGACGGCCAGTTGGTGGATCTGGCCCGCCTGCTGAACCGCTACGACGGCTTTCCCGGCGCCGAGGATCTGCGCGCCGATCTCACCAAGACCTTGGCCCACTGGGGCCTTAACCGCGAGGAGCTCCACCGCCGCACGCGTGCGTTGTGGGAAGGCGGCTACCGGCCCGGCCCGGTTGCGGCCGCCGAGGGCCAGGCGGTGGGCAGCGGCTTCGACACCGCCGCGCAGGACACGCCCTGAACGACGGGAATCGGTCTCAGTGTGCTCCGATGATCAGCGGATTCGCGTTTCTCAGGTGATAGTGGGAGCGTCCCCATCACCTGGCCCGGCGTGTCCTGCACCCGGGCTTTTTTTCTGGCCGGGCGCCCTTTCCCCGCAACCAGGCCACCACGTCTCAGGCTCGATGCGTTCCACCCTTTCCTGGCCCCAGCTGCTCGAAACCCTGCTGCAGGGCCAGCCGCTGGCCGATGCCGATGCCACCGCCCTGATGGAGGGCTGGATCGCCGCGGCGATCGAACCGGAACTCACCGGTGCGCTGCTGGCTGCCCTGCGCAGCAAGGGGGTCAGCGGCGGGGAACTGGCGGCCATGGCCGCGGTGCTGCGCGAGGCGGCACCCCTGCCCTGCCCCCGCCCCGATCTTCCCCTGGTGGATACCTGCGGCACCGGCGGGGACGGGGCCGACAGCTTCAACATCTCCACGGCGGTGGCCTTCGTGGCGGCGGCCTGCGGTGCCACCGTGGCCAAGCACGGCAACCGCAGCGCCAGCGGCAAGGTGGGCTCCGCCGATGTGCTGGAGGCGCTGGGGCTCAACCTCAAGGCGCCGGCCGCCACCGTGGTGGGGGCACTGCCGCAGAGCGGTGTCACCTTTCTGTTCGCGCCCGGCTGGCATCCGGCCCTGGTGGGGCTGGCACCGATCCGCCGCCGTCTGGGCGTGCGCACGGTGTTCAACCTGCTCGGCCCGCTGGTGAATCCGCTGCGGCCGGAAGCCCAGGTGCTGGGCGTGGCCCGCGCCGACCTGCTCGATCCGATGGCCGATGCCCTCTGCCGCCTCGGCCTGGAGCGGGCGGTGGTGGTGCACGGCCATGGCGGTCTCGATGAGGCCTCGCTGTCCGGTCCGAGCGAGCTGCGCCTGGTGGAGCAGGGGCAGATCCGGTCGCTCCGCCTCGATCCCACCGCCCTGGGGCTGGCCGAGGCGCCGATCGAGGCGCTGGCCGGCGGCGATGTGGCGACCAACCAGCGCATCCTGGCGGGGGTGTTGCAGGGGGAGGGCAGCAGCGCCCAGCGTGACGTGGTGGCGCTGAACACGGCGCTGGTGCTCTGGGCCGCTGCCAGGGCCGAGAGCGTGGAGGACGGCCTGGCGCAGGCGCTGGCGGCGCTGGCCGGCCCGGCCCCGTGGCAGCGGCTCGAGAACCTGCGTGCAGTCCTGGCGCAGGAGGATGATCAGACCAGCGCTACCCCTGCCCCTTGACCGCCCCCTCCGCCGCCCTGCTCGTGCTCGCCGATGGCACCGTGCTGCGGGGCACGGCCTTCGGTGCGGTGGGCACCACCATCGGTGAGGTGGTGTTCAACACCGGCATGACCGGCTATCAGGAGGTGATCACCGACCCCAGCTACGCGGGCCAGCTGGTCACCTTCACCTACCCGGAGCTCGGCAACACCGGCGTGAACGCCGACGACCGCGAGGCCGATACCCCGCAGGTGCGCGGCGTGATCGCCCGCCAGCTGGCGCCGGTGGCCAGCAGCTGGCGCTCTGAAGGCCTGCTGGCCGACTGGCTGGCGGAACACGGTGTGGTGGGCATCGCCGGCGTGGACACCCGCGCGCTGGTGCGCCACCTACGGGAGCGGGGTGCCATGAACGGCGCGATCAGCAGCGATGGCACCGCCGCCGCCGCCCTGCTGGAGCAGGTGCGCCGGAGCCCCTCGATGGAAGGCCTGAACCTGGCGGAAACCGTCAGCACCCCCACCAGCTACGTGTGGCAGCAGCTCTGCGGCGCCGGCTTCGATCAGCGCCAGCAGGTGGCGCCGGCTGAGCCCTACCGGGTGGTAGCGATCGACTTCGGCATCAAGCGGGCGATCCTGGAGCGGCTCAGCGCCCACGGCTGCACGGTCACGGTGCTTCCGGCGGGCGCCAACCTCGACGAGGTGCTGGCCCAGGAGCCGGAGGGGGTGTTCCTCTCCAACGGGCCCGGAGATCCGGCCGCCGTGCAGAGCGGCATCCGGCTGGCGGCGGGGCTGATCGAACAACCCAGCCTGCCGGTGTTCGGCATCTGTCTGGGCCACCAGATCCTCGGCCTGGCCCTCGGGGGCAGCACCTACAAGCTCGGCTACGGCCACCGCGGCCTCAACCATCCCTGCGGCGGCCATGGGGTGGTGGAAATCACCAGCCAGAACCACGGCTTCGCCCTGGCGGCCGCCTCGCTGGATGCGGCACAGGTGGAGATCACCCACACCAACCTCAACGACAACACGGTGGCGGCCCTGCGCCATCGCCACCGGCCCGTGTTCGGCGTGCAGTACCACCCGGAAGCCAGTCCTGGCCCCCACGACGCCGACCACCACTTCGGCCGCTTCGTGGCCCTGATGGCTGAACGCCGCACCTGATCGACCGGCGGGTGTTCCGGTTTTGTGTGCGAGCGGTCTGGGCCTTGCCATCGCTCATTACACTTCGGTCGCTCGTTTCGCATCGAGGGCTGGGGCGATTCCAGAACTGCATCGACTGACCGTTTCCTTACGGGGCGGCTGTGAGCGTCGCGAAAACTGCCTGCTGTGCAGTTTCACTGGCCAGCTCGACGCCTATTCCGACAAGCAGTTCAAGGAGTTCATCACCGAACAGATGGGCAGCAACAAGCTGCCGCTGCTGCTGGATCTCACCCACATCGATTTCATCGATTCCTCCGGCCTCGGCGTGCTGGTGCAGCTGGCGAAGCAGTGCACCGAAGCCAACATCCAGTTCGTGGTGGTGGGCAACGCCCGCGTCATCCAGACCGTGAAACTGGTGCGCCTGGAAAGCTTCCTGCACCTGCAGCCCGATCTGGAAACGGCACTGGGTGCCCTTGCCACCGCCTGATTCCGAGGCCGTCCGCTGGCTGATGCGCCTGCAACCGGCGGAAGCCGAGGCGCTGGGGCCGCTCCAGCTCGCCTGGCTGGGCGATGCGGTGTGGGAACTGCATCAACGTCTGCGCCACTGCCGCAGCCCCGGCCGCAGCGATGTGCTGCACCGGGCCGTGGTGGAGGAAGTGCGGGCCGATGCCCAGGCGCGGGCGCTGGAGCGGCTCGAGCCGCTGCTGGAGCCGGAAGAGCGGGAATGGGTGCGGCGTGGCCGCAACAAAGCCGGCCGTGGTCCTCGCCGGGGAGATCCGGGACGCTACGGACAGGCCACAGGGTTTGAGACAATGGTGGGCTGGCTCTTTTTACGGAATCCCGGACGGCTCGCCCAGCTGCTGGATCATCTGGAACAGACCGACCCCTGACCCCTTGCCTCCGTACCCATGAACCAACGTTTCGAGCGCCGCCGGCCCAATGGCGCAGGCGGGGGCAGCGATCGGCCCGGCGCCGGGCCGCGCGGCGCACGGCCGTCCCGTCCGGGCGAAGGGCGGCCTGAGCGCGG